>NZ_JAPYKM010000047.1:0-42209 GCF_029623465.1 Pseudomonas sp. RIT-To-2
AAGCGAGCCTGAATGGTGGCGTTGTTGGCCGGGTGCGACAACCGGATGGCTGTTCTAGCTGCTATGCGTGTTTTGCATGCTCAACCTCCTGGCGTGCAGATTTCGCGGACCATTGCCATGGCCTGTTCAGCCAGGCGCGACAGCGGCCGTTGCTGCGCGGTGGCAATGAACAGGTGCGTCTGGATCATGGGCTCGACAATCGGCGCCACCTTGAAGCCTTCCAGTGAATCGTCATGCCGCGCCAGCGCGGACTGGAACAACACCCCGTAGCCCATCCCGCGATGAATCAACTCCAGCAAAGCAGGGATACTGTCGATCTCCAGGCCAATGTCCAGGGCCAGCGACTGGCGCCCGGCCTCGGCTTCGATCAGGCGGCGAATGGAATGCGGTTCGCTCGGGGTAATCAACGGGTAGGCGGGCAGCGCACTCATGGGCACTTCGCGGGGCAACGGCGAATCGGCGCTACCGATCACCATCAGCGGCTCGGCATGCACGTGTTCGTACTGGAGCTGCGAGCTCTGGCTGGGGTTGAACAGCAGGGCGAAATCCAGCCGTCCCAGTAGCAGCCATTCGCGCATCGAATGGCTCAAACCCTCCTTGATCCCCAGGATGCAATGGGGAAACCGTTCGCGGAATGCCGACACCAGGTTCACGGTATGGCGACGAGAGATACTGGGTGGCAGCCCGATCACTACCTTGCCGGATAGGCTGCCACGCTGGTCACGTAATTCTTCGCGAGCCACCTGTACCTGTCGCAATATGCCCTTGCCATGGTTGAAGAACCGCTGCCCGGCATCAGTCAGCGATACATTGCGGCCGTTGCGCAGCAACAAGTGCTCGGCAAGCTCCACCTCCAGCTGACGAACCTGGCGGCTCACCGCGGACTGGGACATGTTCAGCACCGCGGCTGCGCGGGTGAAACTGCCGAACTCCGCCACTCGAACGAAACACTCCAACTGCTTTAAGTCCATGCGCGGCTTCCGGATAAAAAGCTCACTTTACCTCGTCTGCCACGGCCAGGGGGCAGCAGACGCCCGGGCCGTGGTTGACGACGTGGGCAGCACGCCCTGCCGAGCGGTTTTATCGATCACATTAATGGTGACTATCAAAAGGCCGGCCTGTCCGATTGTCAGAACTGACCTCTATAATCGCGGCCAAATCCCCCCGCTTCTCGCGCCTGCTTCAGGCGTCACTCCCCTTGGAACCCCGCACCATGCCAACCCCCGACCAGGCCCCTCATGGCCGTCCCGAACACAGTCAACAAAACGTCAAGCAGCAGTGGCTGGCCATTCTCTCGGTCGCCGTGGGCGCTTTTGCCCTGGTGACCAGCGAATTTCTTCCGGTGGGCGTGCTCAACGATGTCGCCAGCGACCTGGGTATCAGCGCAGGCCACGCCGGCCTGATGGTCACCCTGCCCGGCATCATGGCCGCCCTTGCCGCCCCCCTGCTGTCCGTGGGCATCGGCGCCATGGACCGCCGCTACCTGCTGATCGGCCTGACCCTGATCATGATCATCGCCAACTCGGTGGTGGCCTACGCCAGCGACTTCAACCTGCTACTGCTCGGCCGCGTACTGCTGGGTGTCAGTATCGGCGGTTTCTGGGCAACCGCCATTGCCCTCAGTGGCCGCCTGGCCCCCAGGGGCGTGGGCGTGGCGCAGGCCACGTCGATCATCATGGTCGGGGTGACCTTGGCCACCGTGCTGGGCGTGCCGGTAGGCACCTGGCTGAGTGGCCTGATGGGCTGGCGCATGACGTTCCTGGTCACCGCGCTGGTGGGTGTACCGGTGCTGCTGGCGCAGGTCTTCCTGCTGCCGCGGCTCAACCCGGACAAGGCTATCCGCGTCAGTGACCTGCCGGCCCTGTTTACCAACCCACAAGCGCGGGTTGGCTTGATCGCCGTACTGCTGATAGGCCTGGCGCACTTTGCCGCCTACACCTATGTCGCGCCCTTCTTCAAACAACGTGCCGGCTTCGACGGGCCCGCCATTGGCTCGCTGTTGCTGCTCTATGGCATGGCTGGCGTTCTGGGCAATATCTTCGCCGGCTTCGCCGCCAACCGCAGCGTGCGTCACACCCTGCTGCTGGTCGCGCTGATGATCGGTACCAGCACCGCCCTGTTCCCCTACTTCGCCACCGGCATGACGGGCGCCGCCATGCTGATCGCCCTCTGGGGCTTCGCCTTCGGTGCGTTCCCGGCCTGCGCCAGCATCTGGATGTTCGTCGTGGCCCCCAAGGACGTCGAGCGCGGCATGCCACTGTTCGTGGCCTTGTTCCAGGTGATCATTGCGCTGGGCTCGTTCTTCGGCGGGCAGATCGTCGACAAGATGGGCAGCTCGGTGCTGCTGAGCCTGGCCACGGCGCTGGTGGGCTGCGGCTTTGTCACCGTGCTGGTGCTGGGGCGCAGTGTCAGCAACAGCCTGGCGCCGCAACCCTGCTGAGCCTTGCCCCAGGTGCCCACGAGCAGATCGGCGGGCATCCAACCGAACTTCCATGGCCGGCTTTCCCTCGAAAGGATGAAGCCAGCCAGGAAAACGTCCCATGTCCTCGATAACTCATACCGTCCTGATCGACGCCGCCCCACTGTCGGTCTGGCACCTGCTGCGCCAGTTCGGCCTGGTCGACACCTGGCACCCGCAGATCACCTCATGCGTGATCGAGGACGGCAAGGCGTCAGACGACGGCGGGTCAATCCGCACCCTGCGCCTGGCCAGCGGCGACCTGATTCATGAGCGCCTGCTGTCCATCGACAACGACCAGATGACGATGACCTATGGCTTGACGGGCACCGACATCCCCCTAGACGACTACGCCGCTACCCTCTCGGTCAAACCCACTGCCAATGGCGAACAGAGCACGCTGCAATGGGGTGCCTCCTTCACGTCGGCTGACGAGCAAGTGACCACCCAGTATGAATCGCTTATCGACGAATTCATTCTGGCTGGCCTGAGCGGCATGGCTCAACGCCTGGGGGCATCAACCTGATGCCCCTGCAGAACCGGGGTACCGGCCAACAGTGCCCTGGCCGTTATCAACCCTTGGTCAGATCAACCAACGGGGTCTGCCGCACCTCGGTTTCCCGCCCACCCTGAATCTCGCCCACCTGTTTCAGGGCCTTGTCCACCGCCATCTTGTCCGCCAACAGGCTGTAGGTGATGTGGAACTGCTTGTGTTCCTTCGGCTGGATGGTCGGTACCAGGTTCAGTGGCCGCTGGTAACGTCGGTTGTAGGAGAAACTGGTTCCCGGCTCCAGCCCCGTGACATAGCCCTGGCCCTGGGTATCGGTGTTTTTCCACAGGGAAAACACCGGCAGCGTCTGGGTGTTGAAACCGACCGATACCCCCAGCGTGCCAGCCTTGTTGTGCAACACGGTCAGCGTATCGCCCTTGGCATCGGCATACGGCACTACGTTGTAGACCGTTTCGTCATAGTCCCTGGTGGGTGCGCGGTAGGTCTGCCAGTCGGGCAGATCGCCTTTGGCCTTGTCGTTGAACGGCGACACCTGTTTCACCGGGGCGGCGAAACGAGCCCCTTGCTCCAGGAACGGGGTGCTGAAGTTACTGTGATACAGCGCCTGGTATTCCTTCGGATAGTCGCCGTTGTTGGTCAGGGTGTCGTTGAGGGCAAACACGACGCTACCGGGTTCGGTGACCAATTCGGTCGCGACAGAAAAGTCGACCTTCTTGAACGCCTGCTCTTTCAGTTCGCCACGCAGGGTGATGGCGTACGGTGGTTTCTCATCGATGTGCAGGGTGACTTTGTTCGCAGGAATGTTGGCGGCCCGACCGTGCAAGGTCAGCAGTTCGCCGTTATCGATGCCGGGGTGGCCGACCCATTCATATCCGCAGCGAGCGACCAGCTCGTTGAACCCTTCCAGCCAGCCCAGGCCATCACGGCCATTAAGTTCGATGAAGGACGGGTTGACCACTTCCTTGACCGGCGAATCCCAGCCCATGCGCACATTACCCACCGAGGCCTGCAAGACATTCATTCCGCGCGTCGGCACGACGGAGAGTTTCATCGTACCGTTATCGATATCGACGATGCTGACACCTTCCTGCCGCCCCCCGTGCAAGGTGCGCAAGGTGACGCTGAAGGGTTTGTCGGTTTTAACGCCCAGCACCTGGCTGGTGATCTGCCAGTTCTGAGCGGCTTTGTCGGTGTCGAGCAGAACGTAGTCCCAAGCCATGGCGTGGGAGGCAGTAGACAGTGCGCCGAGGGCAACGAAAAGTTTGAGCGGGGTCATGGCAGTAGCCTTTCTTGGAGTTGTGCCCGTTTTTATAGACTAGAAGAAACGTTTCAGCCAGCTTCGTGAACGATACTACGGCCAAAACCCAAGGAATCCAGCGCGGCCACATTTTTGCGGTGTGCAGCACGCTGGTAGGCGCCGTTATCAGCTTGATTAAGCCAATTAACCAGTTGCAAATGACCTAGTTCACTTCAAACGCGTCGTACACCACCGCATTGCCCAGGCGCATGGCGCTGCCCACCCCTACCGTGCGATTCAGCCAGGCGTACCTGGGCGCCGACGTCTCGAACCGCAGGGTGATGCGGAACTGGTACAGGCTGGGGTCGACGTTCTCTCCCGCGGCGACCTTTTTCATGACGTCGGCGGGGCCGAACCGATAACCCTCGGTGCGCAGGTAGATCAACGCGCCGTCGTCGGTCTGCAGCAGGTAGCGGGTGTCGATGATGGCCAAGCCGTCCGGGGTCACGACCTGCCAGTCCGCGCCGTTGTCGAGAATGGTGCCTTTGAGCCGCGGGCCTTCAAAATGCCCTCCGGTGATCGGGATGATCCGGCGTTTGCCCTGCCCGCTCGTTGGCCCCAGTTCCCAGATGGGGGCTACCAGGTCGACGCTGAACCGCGCCAGGGGCTCAAGCTTGAGCGGTGGTGGTTCGTAGACGGCCGCTTGCGTCATGCAGGCGCAGGCCGTCAGGGCCAATGTGGGCAATTGCTTGCGCAGACTCATGGTTACCGGACCTCTTTTTTGTAATTATCGATAATATTATTAACCATTACCGGTTCAGGCTTGTCAACGCAACCGATCCGAACGGCTACTGTTCAGTGCACAGGCCCTGGGTTAAGGTCAGCCAGGGCAAGAGGCGTCAGGCTGGGCCAAATCGGAGTAACTCCACCATGGCAACGCAAACACTCACCGTTAACGACGTGCAGTTGAACGTTTCGATCCGCGGCCAGGGCTCACCGCTGCTGTTGCTCAACGGCCTGGGAGGCCTGATTCGCACCTTCGACCCCCTGCGCGACGAACTGGCGGACTACACGACCATCACGCTGGACGTGCCCGGGGTCGGCACATCGCAGCTGCCGCGTTGGCCGATGCGCCTGCCGGGCCACGCCGACCTGATCGCCGCGATGCTCACGCAACTGGGACTCGACCGGGTGGATGTGTTCGGTGTCAGTTGGGGCGGTGCCTTGGCCCAGGAGTTCGCGCTGCGCCACCCGGCCAGGGTGCGCCGGCTGATCCTCGCGGCGACTTCAGCGGGACCGGCCTTGCTGGTCAAGCCCGCCGATATCCTGGCCTTTCTGGGCAGGGGCAAAGGCGCCAGCCGGCAGAAGCAGGAACGCTCTCCTCATTCGCTGCAGACGCTGATGCACTTCGGGGTAATGCACGGCATGCTCACCGCCAACCCTCGCGCGTACTACTACCAAATCGCTGCCCTGGTGGGCTGGACCAGCCTGCCCCGGCTGTTCCGGTTGCGCCAGCGCACGCTGATCCTCAGCGGCGACCGTGACACCCTGGTGCGGCTGTACAACGCGGATATACTGCGCCGCACCATTCGCCGTGCCGAAGTGCACATCCTGCGGGGCGAAGGGCATTTTTTCGTGGTAACCAGCGCCAGGCAAACCGCTGAAGCCATGCGCGAATTCCTCTGCCAGCAGCACGATGATGAAGCGCCCGCGGCGATCGTGGCCAACGGCAGGTTCGAGCCACGACGGCTGGGCCATGAGGGAAGTTGACCATCGAGACCTGTGAGTGCAGTCGGGTCGGCGGTGGCGGTTCAATGTTTCATGAACACGTCGTTGACGCCCTGCCAGCACCTGGTGCACTCTGGGCTCATGAACGGTTTCCTGCGCACCACCTCGACCACTACCACCACGACCGCCACCGGCGGGCCGTGCGGCGAGGCGTGAGCAGTACCTGACACGCGACACCCAAGGCCCCGCCAGCAATGGTCGGGGCCTTTTTTGTGCCCGGACCGGGACTGGTTTTTTCAAGGAGTAGTACCATGGCTGCATTGAAGCTCAACCGCCCCGCCCTGCTGATCATCGACGTGCAGGTAGGCCTGATCCACGGTCCGCAGAAACCACTCGATGGCGAGCGCCTGCTGGCCAATATCAACCTATTGATCGCCCAGGCCCACGAGGCCGGTGCGCCGGTTCTGGCCGTGCGCCACACAGGGCCGCACGGCTCGCCCATCGCCCAGGGCAGCCCGTTCTGGCAGGTGGCCCCGGAGCTTGGCCTGAATGAAAGCAATGCGCGGCTATTCGACAAGCAGGCCGCCAGCGCCTTCCAGGGCACCGACCTGGAGCAATGGCTCAAGGCCGATGGCATCCAGGACCTGGTGATCGTCGGCCTCAAGACTCAATACTGCGTCGACACAGCCTGCCGCGTCGCCGCGCAATTGGGCTTCAGACCGGTGCTGGTGGCCGATGCCCATAGCTGCATGGACACCGACCTGCTGGCCGCCGAGGTGATCATCGCCCACCACAACCAGACCCTGAATGGGCCGATCGCCCGCGTGGTCGCCACGGCGGACATCCAGTTCCAGGGCTAGGTCAGAACGCCGGCACCACGTCACCGTGGTAGCGTTCCAGGATGAACTGTTTGACTTGCGGGGAGTTCAGCAAGGCACCCAGCTTCTGTACCGCCGGGTCGTTGGCCTTGTCACGGCGTACATAGAGGTAGTTGGCGTATGGCGATTGCGAACCTTCGATGAACAGCGCGTCCTGGTGCGGCACCAGCTTGGCCTCCAGCGCATAGTTGGCGTTGATCAGTGCCAGGTCTACCTGGTTCAGCACCCGCGGCAGCATGGCGGCCTCAAGCTCCTTGAACTTGAGGTGCCGGGGGTTGCCGACGATATCCTGCTGGGTGGCCATGATGTTGTTCGGGTCCTTGAGGGTGATCAGGCCCTGCTTGGCGATCAACAGCAGTGCGCGGCCCGAGTTGGCCGGGTCGTTGGGGATGGCCACGGTGGCGCCGTCCTTGAGCTCGGCGATGGTCTTGATTTTCTTCGAGTATGCACCGAAGGGTTCGATGTGCACCGCCACGATCGGTACCTGGTCGCTGCTGGGGCGGTCTTTCTTGTAGGCGTCGTAGTACGGCTTGCTCTGGAAGTAGTTGGCATCCAGCTGCCCTTCGTCTACCTGACGGTCCGGTTGCACGTAATCGGAGAACACCTTGACGTCCAGGGTCACGCCCTCCTTCGCCAGTTCAGGCTTGAGAAACTCCAGGATCTCGGCGTGGGGCACCGGTACCACGGCGATTTTCAGGGTTTCGGCATAGGCGTTGCCCATGGCGGCGACCAGCAGTGCAGCAGACAGAACGATGCGTTTCACGATGCGTTACCTTTGAAGCGTTGCAGGGAAAAGGAGGACAGGTCCAGGTCGGTGGTGCCGCGCACGCACCATTGGGCGAAGGCTTCGCCCAAGGCGGCCGAGTGCTTGAAGCCATGGCCGGAGCAGGCACTGACCACCAGGGTGTGCTGCAGGGCCGGGTGCTGGTCGATGATGAAGTGGCGGTCGGGGGTGACGGTGTAGGCGCACACGGCGGACTTCACGACGTGCGCGGTGACCCCAGCGATACGGCCTTGAACCTGCTGTTCGTACATCTCGCGTTCTTCGGCCGCCGATACCGTGCGGTCGAGGCTATCGGGGTGGCCAGCCACCTTGTACTGCGCGGTGGCGATTTTCAGGCTGCCCTCGCCTGGCAGGGCCGGAAAGCCGTAGTTGATGCAGTCGTCGCCACGCCCGTGGGTGAAGATAAAGGTGGGCGACGCGCCTTCCAGGGCAGCGTTTTCCTGCAGCTCGAACCAGAACAGCTTTTGCCGGTAGACGCTCAGCAGGCCGTCGAACGGCTCGCCCAGCAGGCCACCGGCCCAGTTGCCGGCGCTGATCACCAGCTTGCCGGCACGCACCGTGCGCTGATTGGTGGTGACGGTAACGCCTTCGGCATCAGACGCGATGGCGGTGACGGTCTCACCTTTGAACAGCGTGGCGCCGTGCTGCCCGGCCAGCTTCAATTGCACGTCGATGCAGCGTTCGGGCCGCACAAAACCGCCTTCGGGCTCGAAATAGCCGATGGCGTTATCACGCACATGGGCGAATTGCGGGAAGCGCTGGCGGATCTGCGCGGCGTCCAATACCTGGTGTTCGATGCCGTAGGTGCGGGCCAGGCCGATGGTGCGCAGCGTGAAATCGCTGGCGTCAGCGGGGTCGAATTCGGCGCTGGAGGTCAGCACCAGCAGGCCCGACTGCTCGAACAACGACTCGCCGGACAAGGCCTCCAATTCACGCCAGATAGCCTGGGACCGGCGCACGATAGGCACGTACTGCGCACCTTCGCCCACGGACAGGCGGGTGATACGGGTATCTCCGTGGCTTGAACCCAGGTTGTGAGGGGGGTGGTGACGGTCGATGCCCGCTACTTTCACCCCTGCCTTGGCCAACTGGTATACGGTTGCTGCGCCCATGGCGCCCAAGCCAAGCACCAGAACTTCATAGTGTTTTTCCATGCCCAGGTGCCTTGCGAAAAAGCGCCTAGTTCACGGCCAGCCACGCTAATAATCAACTACCGGAAATGCATAAGCTTATGCGTTTTTCGACATCCCTTGTCGCAGTGGTCTTAATGCGGCAGGCCTGACGCTGCGCGGTGCCTGGGACGCGGGCATGGCAGCCTTGCAGAACCTGACGAAGCTCGGGCAGCGGCCTGCCAGATCGACCGTGTTGTCCGCTTCCCGAGCTGGCGCCCGGTCCTACAACGGCACGTTGCTCCACGGTTATGGCAATCCTGTGGGACCGGGCGAAGCTCGGGAAGGGGCCCGTCAGATCGACCGCGTCACCCGCTTCCCGAGCTTGCGCCCGGTCCCACAACGGCACGTTGCTACAGGCATGCTGCGACCGTTCCTAACCCTTGCGCTTGCGGGTGCCCAGCTCGATCCACACCGGTGCATGGTCACTGGCATGCTCTTCATTGCGCACCCAGGCATCCACCCCGGCGTTTTTCAGGTACGGCGCCAGCGACGGGTTCAGCAACAGGTGGTCGATGCGCAACCCACAGTTGCGGGGCCAGTGCTGGCGAAAATAGTCCCAGAAGGTGAACACCTGCTCTTGCGGGTACAAGTGGCGCAACGCGTCGGTCCAGCCCTGGGCCAGCAAGCGCTGGTAAGCGTCGCGGCTTTCAGGTTGCAACAAGGCATCCTTGAGCCAGGACTTGGGGTTATAGATGTCGAAGTCAGTGGGCACCACGTTGTAGTCGCCTGCCAGCACCACCGGATGGTCGCTGGCCTGCAGGGCTTGCGCGTGCTGGATCAGGCGCTCGAACCAGGCCAGTTTGTAGGCGAACTTCGGCCCCGGCTGCGGGTTGCCGTTGGGCAGGTACAGGCAGCCCACCAGCACGCCATGCACGGCGGCCTCCAGGTAGCGGCTCTGGGTGTCGCTGTCATCACCCGGCAAACCACGGCGCGACTCCAGCGGCTCGGCGTCCCTGGCCAGAATCGCCACGCCATTCCAGGCAGGCTGGCCATGGTGCAGCGTACCGTAGCCGATGGCTTCGAACTCAGCGGCCGGAAATTGTGCGTCGGTGGCCTTGAGCTCCTGCAGGCAGGCAATGTCCGGGCGTTCGCGCTCCAGCCATTGCAACAGGTTGGGCAACCGGGCGCGCAGGCCGTTGATATTGAAGGTGGCGATTTTCAAGGCTTTCATGCGGGCTCCTCGGGGCACTTTCCAGGCCGTGCCTGTTTGAACCTGACCAGCGCCACTCGTTCACCTCACGGGAACTCTACGGCCCCTGCGCCCCTCCACTTTTTAGAACCCCGTGCGCCGGAGCATCCCCATGGCCCGTTCCCTGAAGGAATACCACAGCAAGCGCAACTTCGACGCCACCCCCGAACCCAGCGGCAAGGGCGGCCACCGGGGCAAGGCCCATGCGCTGCAGTACTGCATCCAGAAACACGATGCCAGCCACCTGCACTACGACTTTCGCCTGGAGCTGGATGGCACCCTGAAAAGCTGGGCCATTCCCAAGGGCCCGTCGCTGGACCCCAAGGTACGGCGCCTGGCGGTACACGTGGAAGACCACCCGCTCGACTACGCCAATTTCGAGGGCCATATCCCCGAAGGCCATTATGGCGGCGGTGATGTGATTGTCTGGGACCGCGGCGTCTGGATACCCGAAGGCAACCCTCAGGACAGTTATGAGAAAGGCAAGCTGCGCTTTCGTCTGCAGGGGGAAAAGCTCTCCGGTATCTGGAACCTGTTCCGCACCCACCTGGCCGGCAAGAAAGAACAATGGCTGCTGATCAAATCCGCCGACGGCGAAGCACGCCCGGAGGCGGACTTCGACGTTGTCGCCGCGCTGCCCGACAGCGTGCTCAGTGACCGAACGCTGGTGCCTAAGACCCGTAAGCCTGCGAAGGCTGCCAAAGCCCCGGCCAAACCCAAACGTCATTCCCTGAGCGGCGCACACAAGGCCAGCCTGCCTGCCACCCTGACACCCGAATTGGCCACATTGGTGGAGTCCGCGCCCAGCGGCGACTGGCGCTACGAAATCAAGTTCGATGGCTACCGGGTGCTGGCGCGCATCGACGGCGACCAAGTGCGCCTGTTCACCCGCAACGGCAACGACTGGACCGCGAAAATGCCCAGCCAGGCCACGGCGCTCGCCGGCCTGGGGCTGGACTCGGCCTGGCTGGACGGCGAAATGGTAGTGGCCCGGGAAGACGGCGTTTCGGATTTTCAGGCCCTGCAAAATGCCTTCGACGACGGCAGCGATGAGGCCATCGTCTATTACCTCTTTGACGCCCTTTACCTGAACGGACTGGACCTGCGTCATTGCCCCTTGCAGGAACGTCGCGCGGCCCTGAAGGCGCTGCTGGCGCCCAACGAAGCCCCGCAATTGCGCTATTCGGCGGATTTCGACGAACCGGTCCAATCCCTGCTCGACAGTGCCTGCCGCATGGGCATGGAAGGCTTGATCGGCAAGCGCACCGACAGCCTGTACAGCGGCAAGCGCAGCAGTGACTGGATCAAGCTCAAGTGCCAGCAGCGCCAGGAATTCGTGATCGTCGGCTATACCGACCCTAAAGGTAGCCGTAGCGGCTTCGGCGCCCTGTTGCTGGCCTTGCACGACCATGACAGCGGTGAGTTGCGTTTCGCCGGGAAGGTCGGCACCGGCTTCAACACCGCGACCCTGGCCAGCATTCTGGAAAAACTCCGCCCCCTGGAAGTGCCCAAACCCCAGTTTTCCCGCCCGCCCACCGGTGCCCAGGCCCGCGACGTGCACTGGCTCAGGCCGCAGTTGCTGGCGGAAGTGGCCTATGCGCAAATGACCCGCGATGGCGTGGTCCGCCATTCGGTTTTCCACGGCCTGCGCGACGACAAGCCGGCCAAGGCCATCGACCTGGAGCAACCCGTGAAAACCAGCAAGGCAACCCCCAGCAAAGCCAAGACCAGTGCCACCCGCGACAGCCTGCGCCTGACCCACCCCGACCGCGTCATCGACGCCAGTTGCGGCGCCACCAAGCGCCAGGTGGCCGAGTACTACGCCCAGGTCGCGGCCTGGATCGAGCCGCACCTCAAGCGCCGTCCCGTGGCCCTGGTGCGCGCCCCGGAAGGCTTGACGGGTGAGTTGTTCTTTCAGAAAAATGCCGCGCACCTGGACATTCCCGGCCTGGTCACCGATGAAGCCGCCGGCCAGACAGTGATGATCATCAACCGCGCCGATGCCCTGCTGGGCGCGGTGCAGATGAACACCCTGGAGCTGCACACCTGGAACGCCACCGACCAGAACTACGACAAGCCGGACCGTTTCATCCTCGACCTGGACCCGGACCCCGCACTGCCGTGGAAGAGCATGCTCGAAGCCACGCAACTGACCCTGACCCTGCTGGACGAGCTGGGCCTGAACGCGTTCCTCAAGACCAGCGGCGGCAAGGGCATGCACATCGTCGTGCCACTGACCCGGCGCGCCGGCTGGGACGAGGTGAAAGACTTCGCCCACGCCATCGTCAAGCACCTGGCCGGCCTGTTCCCGGACCGCCTGACCTCGGTGTCGGGACCGAAAAACCGCGTGGGCAAGATTTTCATCGACTACCTGCGCAACACCAAAGGCGCCACCACCGCCTGCGCCTACACCCTTCGCGCCCGCGAGGGGCTGCCAGTGTCGGTGCCGATCCGCCGCGATGAGCTGAACGGGCTCAAGGGTGCCAACCAGTGGAACATTTTCAACCTGCACGAGCGCCTGGCGGACAGGGACGATCCCTGGTCCGACTACGCCGCCACCAAGCAGTCCATCACCGCCGCCCTGCGCAACCGCCTGGGGGGTGAATGATGGCCGGAGCTCAGGTGCACATCGGCATTTCTGGCTGGCGCTACACGCCCTGGCGCGGCGACTTCTACCCCGAAGGCCTGCGCCAGAAGGATGAACTGCGCTTCGCCTCTCGGGCGGTCAACAGCATCGAAATCAACGGCACCTTTTATGCCCTGCAGCGCCCCGAACGCTTCGCCGAATGGGCCAGTGAAACGCCCGACGGATTCGTGTTCAGCGTCAAGGGCCCGCGCTACATCACCCACGTCAAACGCCTGCGCGACATAGAGGAGGCCATGGCCAACTTCTATGCCTCCGGCCCCCTGTCGCTCGGGGATCGCCTGGGCCCGATGCTTTGGCAGTTCCCGCCCAATTTCAAATTTGATGCCGGGCTGTTCGAAGACTTTCTGGCCACCCTGCCGCGCACCGGCCAACAGGCCATTGCCCTGGCCAAAGGCTGCGCCGAACGCCTGCAGCACCCCGGTTACCTGGACGGCAAGCCGAAACAGGTGTTGCGCCATGCCGTGGAGATTCGCAACGACAGCTTTATCGACCCGGCCTTCGTAGCCATGTTGCGCAAGCACCAGGTGGCCCTGGTGATCGCCGATGCAGCGCGCAAATGGCCCCATGTGCAGGACGTGACAAGTGACTTCATGTACCTGCGCCTGCATGGCGACAAGAAGCTCTACAGCAGCGGTTATTCCGATGCGGCACTTGCCCAGTGGCAACAGCGCCTGCGGGCCTGGAAGCGCGGCGCCCAGCCCGGCGACGCCGACCTTATCGACCCCCACAGCGCACCACCCAAAGCCAGCCAGCGTGACGTTTATTGCTACTTCGACAATGACATCAAGGTACGCGCGCCTTACGACGCACGGCGGTTGTTGGCGCTGCTGAAGCTGGACAAGGGCCTGCAGACCACCCCCGGCGAGCCCACCGAGGCCCTGGAAAACAACGCAACCTGAAGCCTTGCAGCCGCGGACGTGGCCGCGGCGACGGGTCGGGCCAGGGAAGCGTCGTTCAGGACACTTTTTTCCGCGCAGTGCGCTTGGCCGGTGCCTCGGCTTTCTTGGCCGGCTTGGCCGGCGCAGGCTTTTTACCCGCCAGGCTGCGCTTGAGCAGGTCGGTAAGGTCGATGATATCCGCGCTCTTGTGCTCGCCCTCCTCGTCCAGCGAGGTCACCGTGGCGATCTTGCCCTTGCTGGCCTTTTCCTCTACCAGCTCCATGATGGTTTCCTTGAAGTCATCCTGGTATTCCTCTGGCGTCCAGGTGCCGCTCATGTCCTCGACCAGGCGCTTGGCCATTTGCAATTCGCGCTTGTCGATCTTGGCATCGGTGACGCTACTGTCCAGCTCCAACCCTTCTATGCCACGCACCTGGGCGGGCCAGCGCAAGGTAATCATCACCAGCGCGTTGTCCAGGGGGCGCAACAAGGCCAGATGCTGCTGGGTGTGCAACACCACCCTGGCCAAGGCGACCTTGCCAGTGCTTTCCAGGGTCTGGCGCAACAGCGCGTACACCTTGCCGCCGCGCTTGTCCGGCGCCAGGTAATAGGGCGTATCGAACGCCTGCAAGGGAATTTCCTGGGCCTCGACGAAGGAAAAGATATCAATGGTCTGGGTGGCTTCCGGGCGCGCCTTGCGGATCTCGTCTTCGCTGATCACCACGTAGCGGCCCTTCTCGTATTCCACCCCTTTGACGATGTTGTCCTTGTCGATGTCCTTGCCGGTGACCTTGTTGATCCGCTTGTAGCCCACCGGGTCCATGCTGCGCTTGTCCAGCCAGTCGAAGTCGATGCGCTCGCTGGACACCGCCGTGCTCAGGGACACGGGAATGTGCACCAGGCCAAAACTGATCGCGCCTTTCCAGATGGCTCGGGCCATGACTGATCTCCTGTGGGGCCCCGGGGATGGGGGCTCCTAAAGAGAAAGACTGCGCGGCGGGGGGAAGGTTTAACCCGGAACGACCCTATATTCGCCTGCTGCACCGACCCTGCAGGCGCTGGCACGCCAGCGGGCTTTTCAAGCCTTGCAGAACGCCCGGCGGCCACTGACACACACACTTTGTGTCACCCCAAGTAACGTAATTGTATACAATAATTCTAACCACATGATCAGAAAGCTCTAGCTTTTTGGATAGAATAGACAGTCAAAACAATACCTAAGGTGATCGCACCTCAAGTCGAAAACAAAACTGGCACGATTATGGCTACCTGGACACCACAATATGTATACAGCAATAAATACAACCGTGGAGCCACACCGATGCAGCTCAACAGCCCCGCCGAGTCCTCCCGTTCCGACGTGACCCACACCGGGTCGGTGCCCTACCCAGCGCTCAGCCCTCGCCTGCATAACCGCGACCTGGCCCCCACGCGAAGCGAAGGCCGGCGCTGGGGCGGGTACAGCATCTTTGCGCTGTGGACCAACGATGTACACAATATCGCCAACTACTCCTTTGCCATGGGGCTCTACGCCCTGGGCCTGGGCGGCTGGCAGATCCTGCTGTCATTGCTGATCGGTGCTGCGCTGGTCTATGGCTTCATGAACCTCACCGGTTACATGGGGCAGAAGACCGGTGTGCCTTTTCCGGTCATCAGCCGCATCAGTTTTGGCATTTTTGGTGCACAGCTCCCCGCTTTGGTGCGCGCAGTCATCGCCATTGCCTGGTTTGGCATCCAGACGTACCTGGCTTCGGTGGTACTCAAAGTGCTGCTCACCGCGCTGCTGCCCAGCGTGGCGGTGTGGGACCACAACCAGGTTCTGGGGCTCTCCAGTCTGGGTTGGGCGTGCTTCGTCAGCATCTGGCTGGTGCAGCTGGTGATTCTGGCCTACGGCATGGAAACCGTGCGCCGCTATGAAGGCTTCGCGGGGCCAGTGATTCTGCTGACCATGGGCTGCCTGGCAGTATGGATGTACGCCCGCGTGGGCGGCGACCTGGCGTGGTCGATCCGTGAGCCATTGCAGGGCGCCAGCATGTGGCGGCATATCTTCGCCGGCGGTGCGTTGTGGCTGGCGATCTACGGCACCATGATCCTCAACTTCTGCGACTTTACCCGCTCGGCTCCCTCGCGACGCTGTATCCGCCAAGGCAATTTCTGGGGCCTGCCGGTGAATATCCTCGCCTTCGCCGTGGTCACCGTGGTGCTGTGCGGCGCGCAGTTTTCCATTGATGGGCGGGTGATCGAGAACCCCACCCAGATCATCCAGTCCATCCCCGATACCCTGTTCCTGGTGCTCGGCTGCCTGGCGCTGCTGATCGTCACCGTGGCGGTGAACATCATGGCCAACTTCGTGGCCCCTGCCTTCGTGCTCAGCAACCTGGCGCCGCGGCTGTTGACCTTTCGCCGCGCCGGGATGATCAGCGCCACCGTGGCCGTGCTGATCTTGCCGTGGAACCTGTACAACAGCCCACTAGTGATCGAGTACTTCCTGGCCGGCCTGGGCGCACTGCTCGGCCCGCTATACGGAATCATCACCGCCGATTACTGGCTGCTGCGCCGGGGTAGGGTCAACGTCCCCCAGTTGTACACCGAGGCGCCTGAGGCGGCCTACCACTACCGCCGCGGCATCAACCCGCGCGCCGTCGCCGCCGTGCTGCCCGCGGCAACCATTGCCATCGTGCTGGCGCTGGTCCCGGCCTTCGAAACCGTGTCGGCATTCTCCTGGCTGTTCGGCGCCGCCATCGCTGCCGCGGTGTACCTGCTGCTCAGCGACCGTCACCAAGCGTTCCTGGACGTCAGCGGTGAAACCATCGCTGTCGACAATGCCCAGCACTGATTTTTCCTGCCCTGAGGTTTGCCATGCGTATCCTGGTTGTCAACGTCAACACCACTGCTGCCATCACCCACACCATCGCTGAGCAGGCCCGCAGCGTCGCGGCGCCCGGTACGGAGATCATCGGCCTGACGCCGCGCTTTGGCGCGGAATCGGTGGAAGGCAATTTCGAGAGCTACCTGGCTGCCATCGGCGTCATGGACGCGGTCATGGCCTATGACCAGCCCTTTGACGCGGTGATCCAGGCCGGGTACGGCGAACACGGTCGCGAAGGCCTGCAGGAATTGCTTGACGTGCCAGTGGTGGACATCACCGAGGCCGCCGCCAGCCTGGCCATGCTGCTAGGCCACGCCTATTCGGTGGTGACCACACTGGACCGCACCGTACCGTTGATTCAGGACCGCCTGCGCCTGGCCGGCTTGTACCAGCGCTGTGCCTCGGTACGCGCCAGCGGCCTGGCCGTACTGGAGCTGGAGCAGGATCCATCGCGTGCCGTGGCCGCCATCGTTGCCCAGGCCGAACTGGCCGTGCGCGATGACCAGGCCGAGGTGATCTGCCTGGGGTGCGGCGGCATGGCCGGGCTGGACGCGATGATTCGCGAAAGCACCGGCGTACCGGTGGTGGACGGGGTGACGGCCGCCGTGGCGCTGGCGGAGTCGCTGGTACGGTTGGGCTTGAGCACGTCAAAGGTGCGCACCTATGCAACGCCGCGCCGCAAGCGAGTGGTGGGCTGGCCGCTAGGGTAAGGCCCGGATTCGAAGGGGTGTGCTTGCGCCTGGCAGCCGCCTGGTTCCTGGCGGTGGGCTGCGGCCCGGCACCGGCGTGGCTGCTGAACAACCTTCAAGCCGACTACGCGCTGAAACCTTCGATCACCTGGGGCACGCGCAGCGTGATCGTGCTGCTGGGCGCCGGCACCGAGCAGGCGCTCGATGCCGTGGAGCCTGGGGTCTTCGCCTACCCGCGGCTGGTCGAGACCGCCGCGTTGTACAATCAATGCCATCAGGCCGGTGGCGACTGCAAGGTACTGGTGAGCGGCGGCGACGCGCGCCATACCGGCGTCACCGAAGCAGCGGTGTACCAGACAACCCTGCAGGCTCTGGGGGTGGCGCATGGTGATGTGCTGCTGGAGGATAAAAGCATGAATACCTGGCAGAACGCCGAGTTCACCGCGGCCCTGCTGCACCGCCAATCCGCCGACCGTGTGGTGCTGGTATCGTCGGCCATCCACCTGCGCCGAAGCGAGGTGTATTTCGCCCACTTCGATGTGACGGCTACCCCGGTACGGGCAGACTACTTGCGCGCCATGCCGTCGGCCTTGCCGCTGTCCTTCAACTTCATCGTTGCCGACGCCGCCCTGCATGAGTACATCGGCATCGCGCGCTACCATGTCTATTCCGCGCTCGGTTTGAACCCCGCGCGCACGCGCCCCGGCCAGTCCTGACTCTCGCCCCTCGCAACAAACGGATTTTGCCGCATCACGGGCGCCGCGCAACATCAGGCTCACCGCATTGATCACCGACGCGGCCTGATGCCCCAGCGCTCACAAAGAACGTTGTCGCTACATGCCAACGTTCTTTGTACAAAAAAAAGCACTTTTCCGTCATCCCACCTGTCACACCTAAGTTTCCCTCCGATAACCCCGCACCGCCTGTCGCATAAACCTTGCTAGCCAGCAAGCTAGCGCGCGCTTTCGTAGCCCTTTGCTATACCTACAGGATCCAATCTGTACAGGTTTTTTCGGTGCTGCCTGCCCGCATGCAGCCGTAGTGATGATCACCACGCAGTGCAGTGTGGTGACTGACAAGAAAGCGAAAGGAAGAGCCGATAATGGACAATATCGTCGTCGCCGACAAAGCAACTGCCCAAGTCACCGCCCAGCAATTTGGCGATGTGTCACTGCCAAACCCCGCCGTTGTACAGATTCCCGTACCCCCTGACCAGGTCGCGTCCGTCACCCGCTCCGGTGACGATGCCGTGCTCAATCTCAAGAACGGCGAGCATGTGCGGGTCAGCAACTTCTTCAAGGCCAACGCCGAGGGCGTGCGCAGTGACATGGTGTTCCAGGATGAGAACGGCACCCTGTGGCAGGCGCAGTACAACGCCGAAGCCTTCCACGGCTTTACGTTTGCTCAAGTATCGTCGCTCGACGACCTGCTGGCGGGCGTCGGCGTGGTCGGCAGTGCTACCCCTGAATGGGCGATCGCCGGCCTTGGCCTGCTGGGGGCCGGCGGTGCCACCGCGGCCGCGGTGGGTGGCGGCGGTGGCGGTGGCGGCAGCAGCGACAGTGGCACCGCCGCCGACACCACGGCCCCGGACTCCCCCACTGGCCTGAGCCTGTCCGGCAACGGCCTGGTGCTCAGCGGCCTGGGCGAAATCGGTAGCACCGTGACCGTGCGCGATGCCGCTGGCAATGTGCTGGGCAGCGGCACCGTCGGCAGCGACGGCAGCTTCCAGGTCAGCTTGAGCAACCCGCAAACCAACGGCCAGACCTTGGACGTGACCCTCACCGACGCTGCAGGCAATGTCTCGGCGCCCGGTACCGTCACCGCCGCCGACACCAGCGCCCCCGACGCCCCCGGCAACCTGGCCGTCAGCGCCGACGGCACCCAACTGAGCGGCACCGCCGAGGCAGGTTCCACCGTGACCGTGCGAGCCGCCGACGGCAGCGTGCTGGGCACCGCCGTGGCCGCCGCCGACGGTACCTTCACCCTGACCCTGAGCCAGCCCCAGGCCAACGGCCAGACCCTGACCGTCAACGCTACCGATGCCGCCGGCAACGCCTCTGCGTCCGGCACCGTGACCGCCGCCGACACCACCGCCCCCGACGCCCCCGGCAACCTCGCCGTCAGCGCCGACGGCAGCCAACTGACCGGCACCGCCGAGGCAGGCTCGACCGTGACCGTGCGCGCCGCCGATGGCAGCCTGCTGGGCACTGCCGTGGCCGCTGCCGACGGTACCTTCACCCTCACCTTGAGCCCGGCCCAGACCGATGGCCAAACCCTGAACATCAGTGCCACGGACGCGGCCGGCAATACCTCCAGCCCCGCCACGGCAGTGGCACCCGACATCGGCAACCCCGACACCACCCCGCCCGACGCGCCCATGGATGTGGCGATCAGTGGCAGCGGCACCCTGGTCAGCGGCCATGGCGAGGCCGGCAGCACCGCCACCATCATCGACGCCAATGGCACGGTGCTGGGTTCCGCCGTGGTCGGCGCCGACGGGTTATTCAGCATCAGCATCAGCCCAGCCCAGGACAACGGCCAGGTGCTGCAGGTCACCCTCACCGATGCTGCCGGCAACGTCTCGGCCAACGTGGCCCTGACAGCCCCCGACATTCAACCGCCTGCACAACCGGCCAACCTGGTGCTGTCCGCCGACGGCCTGACGCTGACCGGTACCACCGAGCCCGGCGCCCGGGTGCTGGTGCATGATGCCAACGGCCAAGTGATCGGTGCTGCCCGCGCGGCCCAGGACGGTACCTTCAGCCTGACCCTGGACAGCGCCCAGACCAACGGCGAACACCTGGACGTCACCGCCACCGACGCCGCCGGCAACAGCAGCGCACCGGTAGCCCTGCAGGCCGGTGATACCACCGCGCCCGACCCGGTCACCAACGTGGTCATCAGTGCCGACGGCATAGCGCTGTCCGGCCAGGGCGAGGTCGGCGCCACGGTCAGCATCACCAATGCCGCGGGTACCGTCATCGGCACCGGCACGGTCGGCGCCAACGGCACCTTCGAAGTCACCCTGGCACCCGGCGTGACCCAGGGCGACACGGTCAGGGTGGTCCAGGCCGACGCCCAGGGCAATACCTCGCCCGCCATCACCGTGCTGGCCCCGGATGCCGATGGCCCCGGCACACCATCGGCCCTGGTGGTCAACGCCGACGGTAGCCTGGTAACCGGCAGCGCTACCGCCGGCAACCTGGTCGAGGTGCGAGACGGCAGTGGCAACCTGCTGGGCTCGGCCGTGGTCGCCAGCAATGGCGAATTCACCATTACCCTCACTCCCGCACAGGCCAATGGCGAAGTGCTGGACGTCACAGCCATCGACGGCAACGGCGAAAGCTCGGTGACCGTACCGGTGACAGCGCCCGACATCACCGGCCCGACCGCCGCCACCGACCTTGTCGTCAACGCCAACGGCCTGCTGTTGACTGGCCGTGGCGAAGTGGGCGCTACGGTCAGCGTCACCGATGCCAACGGTAATGTCCTGGGTACCGCGGTGGTCTCGGCCAGTGGCAGCTTCGCCGTGACCCTGGCCAGCGCCCAGGTGGACGGCCAGGCGCTGCAAGTGACCCTCACCGACGCGGCGGGCAACCCCTCGCCGGCCACCGCCATCACCGCCCCTGACCTGGACGGCCCGCTGCAACCCGGCGGACTAGCGCTGAACGTGGCCGGCACGGTGCTGACCGGCAACGGCGAGGCAGGCGCGCACATCACCGTCACCGATGCCAACGGCAATGCCCTGGGCACCGCCATCGTCGCGGCCGACGGTACCTTCAGCGTCACCCTCAGCAGCGCTCAGAACAACGGCCAGACCCTGCTGGTGGCCGCCACCGACGCGGTCGGCAATGGCGCCGGCCCGGTCACCTTCATCGCCCCCGACACCCTGGCGCCCAACGCTGCCACCGACCTGGCGGTCAATGCCAGCGGCAACGTGCTGACCGGCAGCGGTGAAATCGGCGCCACGGTGACCGTGCGCGACCCCTCTGGCACCGTACTGGGCACCGCGACCGTGGACGGCACCGGGCATTTCAGTGTCACCCTGGCCCCAGCGCAAATTGATGCTGAAGCATTACAGGTCGTACTGGCCGACGCCGCCGGCAACCCGTCCACGCCTGCGCAGGTCACCGCCCCCGACCTGGTGGCGCCCAGCGGCCTGACCAGCGTCGACATCTCCGCCAACGGCACCCTGGTCAGCGGCCACGGTGAAGTGGGCGCCACGGTCACCGTGCGTGATGCCGATGGCAACAGCATCGGCTCGGCAGTGGTCGGCAGCAACGGCACCTTCGAAGTCACCCTCAGCCCGGCGCAGATCAACGGCCAGGCCTTGACCGCGCTGCAAACCGATGCGGCGGGTAATGCCAGCCCCGGCACTGACCTGACCGCGCCCGATATTCAAGCACCTGACGCACCTGCCAACCTGACCCTGAATGGCGCCGGCGATGCGCTCAGCGGCACCGGCGAACCCGGCGCTACCGTGCATGTATACAGCCGCGACGGCACCTTGCTGGGCAGTGACATCGTCAGCACCGGCGGCACCTTCACCGTGGCACTTAACAGCGCCCAGGCCGATGGCCAGGTGCTGCGGGTCAACCAGTCCGACGCCAGCAACAACACCTCGGCCGACGCTAGCCTGACCGCCGCCGACAACACTCCACCGGCACAGGTAGGCAGCCTGGCCATCAGCGGCAACGGCGCCACCGTGACCGGTACCGGTGAAGCCGGCGATACCGTGTATGTACGTGCCAGCGACGGCACGCTGCTGGGCAGCGCCGTGGTCGCCGGCAACGGCACCTTCACCGTCACCCTGACCCCGGCGCAGCTCAACGGTGAAGTGCTGAGCGTCAACCAGCTCGACACGGCGCAGAACCCATCGGCCGTCACCACCGTGACCGCCCCGGACCTGACCGCGCCCGCAGCCCCCACTGACCTGGCCGTCAGCACGGATGGCCTGACCGTCACCGGCACCGCCGAGGCCAACAGCAGCGTCCAGGTTCGTGCCGCCGACGGCACCCTGCTGGGCGAGGCCAGCGCCGATGGCAATGGCGTGTTTAGCGTCATCTTGAACACCGCGCAAACCAATGCCCAGCCGCTGCAGGTGACGGCGACCGACGCCAGCAACAATACGTCCCTGCCCGGTGCCGTCAGCGCGCCGGACACCACCGCGCCCCAGGATGTCACCAACCTGGCCGTCAGCCCCGATGGCACTCAGGTGTCGGGCACCGGTGAAGCCGGCAGCACCGTCACCGTGCGCGAAGGCTCCACCGTGCTGGGCAGCGGCACCGTGGGCAGCGACGGCGTGTTCGTCATTACCTTGACCACCGCGGCCAGCAATGGCAGCACCCTCAGCGTGGTCAGCACGGATGCCGCCAACAACAGCTCCAACCCCGTGGACGTGGCTGGCCCGGACGGCACCCAGGTGGCCGCGCCCAGCGACCTCGCCTTGAGCAGCGACGGCACCACCCTGACCGGCGCCGGCACCGCTGGCAGCACCATCACGGTGGTGGACAGCGCCGGCACCAACCTGGGGACCACCACGGTCAATAGCCTGGGACGCTTCAGCATCCGCTTCGCCACGGCGCAGCTCAATGCCCAGGTGCTGCACGTGACCGCCACGGACAGCGCCAACCACACGTCAGTGCCCAGCACCGTGGTCGCCAGTGACAGCACGGCCCCCGATGCGCCGACCGACGTCGCCGTCAACAGCACCGGCACCACCCTCACCGGCAAGGGCGAGGTGGGCGCCACCGTCACGGCGCTGGACAGCGCCGGTACCGTGCTGGGCACCGCCACGGTGGCCAGCAACGGCACCTTTGTCATTACCCTGACCCCGACCCAGGCCGACGCCCAGGCCCTCACCGTGACCCAGGCCGACCCCGCCGGCAACGTCTCGCAACCGGCCAGCACCGTGGCGCCGGACCTGACCGCGCCCGATGCCGCCACCGGCCTGGCCATCAATAACGTCGGCACCGTGGTCAACGGCCAGGGCGAAGCCGGGGCTACCGTGACCGTGACCAATGCCGCGGGCGCCGTGGTGGGTACCGGCACGGTCGACCAGAGCGGCAATTTCCAGATCACCGTCGCGCCGGCCCAGACCGACGGCGGTACCTTGCACGTGAGCCTCACCGACGCGGCGGGCAACGTCTCCGCCGACGCCACGGTGGCAACCGTCGACACCACGCCACCGGCAGCGGTCGCCAACCTGGCCATCAGCAGCGACGGCGCCACCCTCAACGGCACCGGTGAAGTCGGTGCCACGGTGCGCGTGACCGACAGCAGCGGCGTGCTGCTGGGCACCGCGACCGTGGCCGCCAATGGCACCTTCTCGGTCGCCCTGGCCCCAGCCCCGAACAATGGCCAGACCCTGGACATCTACCAGACCGATGCCGCGGGCAATGCCTCGCCTTCGGCGACCCTGACCGCACCGGACATCACCCCGCCCGCCGCGCTGACCCAAGTGGCCGTCAACGCCGATGGCATCACCGTGACCGGCCACGGCGAACCCAATGCCACGGTCAGCGTGCGCAGCGCCGACGGCACCTTGCTGGGCACCGGCCTGGTGGCCAGCAATGGCGCCTTTACCCTGACGCTCAATACCCCGCAGCTCAACGCGCAAGTGTTGACCGTGACCCAGGAGGACCCACCGGGCAACGTCTCCACGGCTGTCACCGTGACCGCACAAGACCTGACACCGCCCGACAGCCCCACGGACCTCGCCCTCAACAGCGCTGGCCTGCAACTGACCGGCCATGCCGAGGCCGGCAGCACCGTGACCGTCAGCAACGCCCAGGGGGCCGTGCTGGGCACCGCCATCGCCGCGGCCAACGGCACCTTCCAACTGACCCTGGGCAGCGCCCAGACCAACGGCCAGGCGCTGTCGGTGACCGCCACGGACGCCGCAGGCAACGTCTCCACGGCCGCCAGCTATACCGCCGCGGACACCACCGCGCCACTGGCGGTGACCAACCTCGCGGTGGCCGCCGACGGCGCCACCGTGGCTGGCCAGGGCGAAGTCGGTGCCACCGTCACCGTGCGCGACGCCAGCGGCACGCTGCTGGGCACCGGCACCGTGGCCAGCAACGGCAGCTTCAGCCTGACCCTGGCGCCTGCCGCAGCCGCCGGCAGCACCCTCAGCGTGGTGCAGACCGACGCGGCCGGCAATGCCTCCGGCGCCGCCAACGTGACCGCCCCCGGCAGCCTTGCCGAACCGGCCCCCACCAACCTGGTGCTCAGCGCCGACGGCCTGAGCCTGACCGGCAATGCCACCGCCGGCAGCAGCGTCAGCGTGCACAACGCCGCCGGCACCGTGCTGGGCACCGCCCAAGTGGCCAGCGATGGCACCTTCAGCATCACCTTGACCAGCGCCCAGCTCAATGGCGAACAGCTATCGGCCACGGCCACTTCCAGCGACGGCATCAACTCGCTGCCCACCGGCCTCATCGCCGCCGACGTCACCGCGCCAACCGCCCTCAGCGACCTGCACCTGGCCGCGAACGGCACTGCCCTCACCGGGCATGGCGAAGCCGGTGCGACGGTCACCGTACTGGGCCAGGGCGGTATCGAACTGGGTACCGCCGTGGTGGGGGCCAATGGCACCTTCAGCGTCACCCTGAACGCGGCGCAGACCAACGGCCAACTCTTGAGCCTGAGCCAGACCGACGCCGCGGGCAACGAATCGCCCAGCGTCAACCTGACCGCACCGGACCTGATCGCCCCCGACGCACCCACCGGCCTGACGGTCAGCAGCAACGGCCTGCTGCTTTCCGGTACCGGCGAGGCGGGCACCACGGTCAAGGTGGTCAACGCCGCCGGCGACCTGCTGGGCACCGGCACCGTGAACGTGGACGGCAGCTTCCAGATCACCCTCAACACGCCTCAGGCCAACGGCCAGCAACTGGCCGTGACCCTCACCGATGCTGCTGGCAATACCTCGGCGGCCACCGACCTGACGTCGGTGGACACCACCGCGCCCTCGGCGCTCACCCAACTGGCCATCGCCAGCGATGGCGCTACCCTCACAGGCCACGGTGAAGCTGGCGCGATCGTCACGGTCAGCGATAGCCTCGGCGTACCGCTTGGCACCGCAACCGTAGGGGCCACCGGCACCTTCACGCTGGTGCTCGCCACGCCGCTGACCAACGCCGAAGTGCTGACCCTGGTACAGGCCGACGCTTCGGGCAACGTGTCGCCCACCGCCACCCTGACCACCCCTGACTTCACTGCCCCTGACCCACTGGCCGATGTAGCCATCAACGCCGCCGGCGCTCTGGTCACCGGTACCGGCGAAGCCGGCGCCACCGTCATCGTGAAAGACCCGGCAGGGCTGGTGTTGGGTACCGCCGTGGTGCTGGCCGACGGCACCTTCAGCGTCAGCTTGAGCACCCCACAAATCAACGGCCAGGCGCTGACCGTGCAGCAGGCCGACCCACCCGGCAACGTCAGCACCCCGGTGGTGGTGAACGCGCCGGACCTGACCCCACCTGACCTGGCCACGCAGTTGCAATTCAATGCCAGCGGGACGGTACTCAGTGGCGTGGGCGAGGCAGGCACGGCCGTGCGCATCATCCTGGCTGACAACACTGAAGTCGGCACTGGGACCGTCGACAGCACCGGGCATTTCCTGATTACCCTGGATACGGCCCAGACCAATGGCCAGACCGTGTGGGTGACCCTGACCGACGCGGCCGGCAACACCTCGGCCACCGCTACTCAGATCGCCCCGGACATCACAGCACCCGCCGCCGTCACCGGGCTGGCACTGGACGCCACTGGCCTGGTGCTCAGCGGTGCCGGTGAGGCCGGAGCCAGTGTCACGGTCACCAACGCCGCCGGCACCACGCTGGGCACCGGCACAGTCGACGCCAATGGTCAGTTCACCCTGACCCTGAACGCCGCTCAGCTCAACGGTGAACAACTGTCGGTGGTGCAACAGGACGCCGCAGGCAACCCTTCCGTCACCGCCAGCCTGGTGGCCAGCGACGTCACCGCACCCACCGCACCGACGGTCACTGCGCTCAGTGCCGATGGCCTGACCCTGACCGGCACCGGCGAAGCCGGCGCGACCCTGGTGGTCACCACGGCCACCGGTGGCGTGCTTGCCACCGTGACCGTCGCCGCCGACGGCACCTTCAGCACGCCCTTGAGCAGCGCTCAGGTGAACGGCGAGCTGTTGACCCTGGTGCAGACGGATACCGCTGGCAACCACAGCCTGCCCCTGGTGTACCAGGCGGGCGACACCACCGCGCCTGCCGACGTCACCGCCTTGGCCGTCAGCCCCAGTGGCCTGACCGTCACCGGGCTTGGCGAAGCCAATGCCACTGTCACGGTGCGCAGCGCCGCGGGCGTTGAACTGGGCACCACCACCGTGGCCGCCGACGGCCACTTCAGCGTGGGGCTGAGCAGTGCGCAACTCAACGGCGAGACGCTCACCGTCAGCCAGACTGACGTCGCGGGCAACCTGTCTGGCAACCAGACAGTGACCGCCAGCGACATCACCGCCCCTGCCGCGCCCACGGTCACTTCCCTGTCCGTCGATGGTGTGACCCTGACCGGTACCGCCGAGGCCAATAGCCTGGTGACCGTCAGGAGCGTCGACGGCACCGAGCTGGGTACGGCCACCGCCACAGCGGGCGGGATTTACACCGTGACCCTGGCCCCTGCGCAAATCAATGGCCAGGTACTGTCGATCGTCGCCGCCGATGCCTCGTCCAATGCCTCCACGCCGCTGATCTACACCACGCTCGACACCCAGGCACCCGATGCCGTCACCAACCTGAGCATCAGCGCCGACCACAGCCTGCTGGCCGGGCGTGGCGAAGTCGGGGCCACGGTGCTGGTCACCGATGCCGACGGTACCTCAGTAGGTAGCGGTGTCGTCGCCGCCAACGGCACCTTCGTGATCAACCTGTCCGCCGGCATCGACGCCAACGCCGTGCTCACCGTGGTGCAGACCGATGCCAGCAACAACACCTCGGTCTCCGCGGATTTGATCGTGCCGGTCGCCCCGGCACCCGATGCACCGACCGATGTGGTGCTGGCCGCCGACGGCGTGACCCTCAACGGTGTCGCCGCGGCGGGCACCACCATCACCGTGTACAGCGCCACCGGCACGGTGCTGGGCACCGGTACCACGGGCAGCAACGGCATCTTCGACCTGACCCTGACCACGCCGCAGACCAACGGCCAGACCTTGTCGGTCACCGCTAGTACCCAGGCCGGTGGCGCCTCGCTGCCGACCGAACTGATCGCTGCCGACACCACCGCGCCTGACCCGCTGACGGGCCTGGCGGTCACGGGTGCCGGCCTGCTGGTGACCGGCCACGGTGAAGTGGGTGCGACGGTGACGATCACATCGGCTACCGGGGCGCTGCTGGGCACCGGCGTGGTCGGCGTCGGCGGTACCTTCAGCGTCAACCTCAATGCCGCACAGACCAACGGTCAAGTGTTGACTGCGGTGCAGACCGATGCCTACGCCAACACCTCTACCTCGGTGACCGTCCAGGCTGCGGACACCACCGCTCCGGTGGCGCCCAGCGTGCTGGCCCTCGATGCCGCGGGCCTGGTGCTGTCGGGGCTGGGCGAGACCGGCGCCACAGTGACCGTCACCAACGCCGCTGGCACGGTGCTGGGCACCGGCACCGTGGTCGGCGGCACCTTTGCCGTCACCCTCAGTGCCGCGCAACTGAACGGCCAGACCCTGACCGTCAGCCAGGCGGATGCGGCCGGCAACGTCTCGGCCGGGACCACGCTGGTGGCCAATGACACCACCGCGCCGGCGCAATTGGCCAATCTGGCATTGACCAGCAGCGGCCTGCAAGTCACCGGTACCGGCGAAGCCGGGGCCACGGTCACCGTGACCAGTGCCACTGGCACCGTGCTGGGCACCACCCAGGTGGGCTCGGCCGGTACCTTCACCGTGACGCTGGGCACCGCCCAGCTCAACGGCCAGGTGCTGACCCTGGTGCAGACCGACGCCGCCGGCAATGCCTCGCTGGCGTCGACCCTGACGGCCCTGGACACACAGGCGCCCACTGCCCCTGGGGCCCTGGCGCTGGCCGCCAACGGCATCACCGTGACTGGCACCGGCGAGGCCGGCGCCACGGTTACCGTCAGCAATGGCGGCACCACCTTGGGCACCGCGGTGGTCGGCCTCGGGGGCACCTTCACCGTGACCCTGAGCAGCGCCCAGCTCGATGGCCAAGTGCTGACCGTGCGCCAGACCGATGTGGCCGGCAACGCCTCGGCCACGGCCAGCCTGACCGCACCCGACACCACGGCACCCGCCGCGCCTACCGGCGTTCTGGTGAACGCCAGTGGCACCCTGGTGACCGGTACCGGCGTGGCCGGTTCCACCGTCACCGTGCGCGCCGGTACGTCGGTACTGGGTACCACCACCGTGGCCGCCAACGGCAGCTTCTCGGTGGCCCTGACGACCGCGCAGATCAACAGCCAGGTCCTGAGCGTCACCCAGGCCGACCCCAGCGGCAACGTCTCGACCGCCGCGACCACCATCGCGCCGGACCTGACCCCACCCGCCGCGGCCGGTACCCTGCTGGTCAGCGCCGATGGTCTCACCGTCAGCGGTACCGGCGAGGCCAACAGCATCGTCACCATCAAGGCCGCTTCCGGCCTGGTGCTGGGGACTGGCACCGTGGGTGGCACCGGGGTGTTCAGCGTGGTCCTCAGCGCCGCGCAGATCAACGGAGAAACCCTCAGCGTCAGCCTCACCGACGCCAACGGCAACGTCTCGACCGCAGTGACGGTCACCGCCCCTGACCTGGACGCCAATGCCCCGGTCACTGCCAGCAACGACCTGGCCGTGGCCACGGTCAGCCTGACCCCGGTGAGCACCACAACCCACTACACGGACTCCTTCACCACCCTGCTGGCCGGTTTCTCCAAGACCTACACCTTCACCGTGGGCAGCGGCACCTCGGTAACCTCGAGCATGACGCTGACTGCGGGCAGCCTGGTGTCACTGCTCACCGGTGTCAGCTACACCCTGCAGGTCAAGGACGCCAGCGGCAACTGGGTCACCCTGGACGTCAACGGCAGCCGCGGCATCCTCGACCTGCTGACCATCAATTCCCAGGAAGTGCAGGTCAACATCAGCGCGCTGCTGTCCGGCGACTACCGCCTGGTGGTGTCCAGCAGCGGCATTGGTGTGCTGACCACGGTCACCACCGACGTAACACAGCAGACCAGCAGCCTGACGCAGTTCACCGGTTCGGCGGGCGTGGCCACCACCGGTAACGTGCTCACCGACCTGGGCACCAACGGCCTGGCCGACCAACTGGGCCCGGACAGCGCCGCCGTGCTGCAGATTTCCAAGAACGGCACCTTCGTCACCGCCGCCAGTGGCGCCGGCACGACGGTGCAGGGGCTGTACGGCACCCTGGTGATCCATGCCGATGGCAGCTACACGTACACCGCCAACGGCAGCACCAGCAGCATCGGCCAGGTGGACACCTTCACCTACCAGCTGGTGCACGCCAACGGCCTGAGCGCCACCGCGACGCTGTACGTACGCATTGAAAGCCCGCAGTCCACCGAGACCTGGAGCAGCACCAACCTGGCGGCCGCCGCCACCGTGGTGGACGCCACCTACGATATCGCCAGCACCAGCATTACCCTGGCGGCCAAAGAGGTGACCAGCACCGCTACCCTGGGCACGCTGTCCGTGCCGCTGCTGGGTGGCGCCAATGCCACCTACACCACCAGCGTGGCGGCGAACACGGTGAGCGACCTGACGGTCACCCTCAACGCCAGCAACCTGCTGAGCCTGGCCAGCAGCCTGACCCTGGGCCTGTACAAGCTCAACACCAGCACCGGCCAGTACGTGCTGGTGAAAAGCGTCAGCGGTGGCGCGCTGCTGAGCCTGGGTGGCAACAACTATGGCGTGACCTTCGACGACCAGACCTCCGGCACCTACCAGGTCAAGGTCGTCGTCACCGGCATTGGCCTGGCCAGCAGCATCACCACCAGCATCACCAACGTGGCCACCTACACCAACCAGTACGTGGTGGGCAGCTACACGCCGGTCGTCGGCAACCTGCTGACCGATACCGCGGGCGGCGGTGCCGACATCCTGGGCTCGGCCTACACCGTGCTCAGCGTGCTATTGGCCGGCAGCTACGTAACGCCCGGCTACAACGGCACCACCATCGCCGGCACCTACGGCTCGCTGCTGGTGCATGCCGACGGTAGCTACACCTACACGCTCAACGCCGGGCTGACGGACGCGGCGATCGGCCACAGTGATGTGTTCACCTACGAACTCACCCACCCCAACGGCACCACCGACATCTCCACCCTGACCATCGACCTGACCCAGGCCGGTGCCACCGCCAGCACTTTCAGTGCGCTGGCCCTGGTCAGCGATGAAACCAGCACCGCGACCACCACGGTGGCGGCGGCCAGCACCAGTACCGAGGTGCTGCAAGGCACCGACGGCAACGACACACTGGACGCCATCCACGGCGGCGCGGTGACCATCATCGGCGGTGCCGGCAACGACACCATGATCGTCCACGACCAGAACTTTGCCTCGGTGGACGGCGGCACCGGCACCGACACGCTGATGTGGGACGGCGGCGACGCCACCATCGACCTGGGCACCCTGGCCAGCCGCATCCACAACATCGAGATCCTGGACCTCAACAGCACCAGCGCGGTGGCCTTGACCCTGAACCTGGCTGACATGCTGGCGGTGATCGAGAGTGGTGACAGCAAACTGATCATCAAGGGCAACAGCCAGGACAGCGTGCACATGACCGATACGTGGACAGCCAGCGGCACGGAGACCGCCGACGGCGTGAGTTATACCCAGTACACGCCCGAGCAAGATCCCAGCCACCATCTTTGGGTACAGAGCGGGGTGCATGTGGTCTAAATTGCACTAGGGTAATGAAGTAGGCATCAGCCCTGCGGGAGCTGGCTTGCCAGCGAGCTGTTCGGCAGCATTGAAAAGCTCGCTGGCAAGCCAGCCCCTGCACTGGGCAAAGGAATTCAGAACCACAGTAAGGGACTTACGTGAAGCCAGTTCGACTAGGGATGTTATCGGCGGTCGTATTGACCACCAGCCTGCAGTACACGTTTTCCCCATCGGCCACGGCCGACGACCATCTGGACCCCGGGCTCAGCGTGATCAGCCCGAGCAAATTGCGCACCGCGCCCGACCGGGTCAACGCCGAGCCCACGGGCCCGGCCTCGGTCAAGGCCAGTGAGCAGTCCCTGGGGCTGGAGCAGGCCATTCGCGTGGCGGTGGACTGGCATCCCAGCATCGGCCAGGCCATCGGCACCCTCTACCAACAGGGCGAAGGCATCAACGTCGCCCAGGCCGGCTACTACCCCCAGGTCACGGGGGGTATCAAAGGCGGCTACGACAGCGGGTATGACGGTGACCGCAACACCCAGGCCATCAGCATCTCGCTCAAGCAGATGCTTTATGACTTTGGCAAGGTCGACAACGCCGTCGACGCCGCCCGCGCCAAGGTGGCGCAGAGCCAGGCCAATATCCTGCTGGCCATCGACCAGGTGGCCCGCGACACCGCCTATGCCTACATCGAAGTGCAGCGCTACCAGCACCTGCTGGTGATCGCGCGCGACCAGATCCATGGCATCGGCGACATCGTCGACCTGGCCCAGCAACGCAGCGACATGGGCGCCAGTACCCGCTCCGACGTGGTTCAGGCGCAGTCCAGGGCGGAAGGCGGCATGGCCACCCTGCAAGACTACAAGGCCCAGTACGCACGCTGGCAGTCAACCCTGGCCAACCTGCTGGGGCGGCGCAGCGTGCCGCAGGTCACCGATGCCTTCGCGCCCGGGCTGAACCAGTCGTGCGTGGCACCGGACAACGGCGATGCCCTGCCTGCCGTGCTCGCCGCCGTGGCGCAGCGCAGCCAGGCCCAGGCGGAACTGGCCCAGGCCAAGGCCGAGGCCTACCCTACCCTGTCGCTGGAACCGTCGTTCAACCAGTACCTGGACAACGACTACAACAAGGACAACCCGGCGGTGGACCGTACCCAGGTGGGCATTTTCCTCAACCTGGAAGTGCCGATCTACCAGGGCGGCGCCATCAGCGCGCGCAGCCGCGCCGCCGGCCATGCCCTGACCGCCGCCGATTCAGCCGAGGACGCCGCCCGCCTGCAGGCGCGCCAGGGCCTCACCGAAGCCCAGTCACAGACCGCTGGCCTGGGCAGGCGCCTCGATGCCCTGAAAACCCGCGAGGCCAGCATCAGCCAGGCCCGCGAGCTCTACGGCAAGCAATACCTGGAACTGGGTACCCGCCCCCTGCTGGACCTGCTCAATGCCGAGCAGGAGATCTACCAGTCGCGCTTCGACCTGGAAAACACCGTGGCCGACCTGCGCCGCCTGCAAATCGATTGCCTGTACAACGGTGGTGGCCTGCGCCGCGCCTTCGGCATCGACCACAGCACCATCCAGCACGTGGAGATCCAGCCATGACCGACGCCATCGTCATCCCCCACGACCCAGCCGGCGCCGCCCCCAAGGCCGACTACGCGCCGTGGCTTGAAGCCGTGCTCACCGTGGCCCGCCACTACCGCCTGGATGTGTCGCCGGAAAGCATCCGCCTCGCCTCCCTGCAACCGGACGGGCGCCTGGAAGACGTGGTTCGCCACATGGCCCGCCAGGCCGGGCTGAGCGTCAAGTTCGCCGGTTTCGACCGGCGCAGCCTCAGCCGCTGGCGCGCGCCGCTGGTGGTGCAGTTGCGCGACGGCCAGGTGGGCGTGGTGGAAAGCGTGGGCGAGGACGGCGAACTGGGCGTGGTGTTCAGCGGCGACCAGGGCCTGCAAAGCCGCCTGGCCCCGGCCACCCTGGCGGGCGAAGCGATACGCACCGTGGTGCTGCGCCCCACCCGGGCCCTGAGCGACGTGCGCACCGACGACTACGTCAAGCCCTTCGACGAACACTGGTTCCGCCGCATCGTGCTGCGCGACCTGCGCCCCTACACCCACGTGATGATCGCCTCGCTGGTGGCCAACCTGCTGGGCCTGGCCGGGGTGCTGTTTTCCATGCAGGTGTACGACCGGGTGATCCCGGCCGAATCCTTGCCCACCCTGTACGTGCTGTTCGGTGGCGTGCTGCTGTCGGTGGTGTTCGATTTCGTCATGCGCATCGCGCGTTTGCGCATCACTGACCTGCTGGGCAAGCGCGCCGACCTGCGGGTGTCCGACCTGGTGTTCGGGCACGCCTTGCGCCTGCGCAACTCGGCACGCCCGCGCTCGACCGGCTCGTTCATTTCGCAGTTGCGCGAGCTGGAACAAATTCGCGACCTGATCACCTCCAGCACCGCCACGGCGCTGGCCGACCTGCCGTTCTTCCTGCTGTTCCTGCTGGTGTTCTACCTGATCGGTGGCGCCCTGGTGGCCATCCCCGTGGTCGCCCTGGTGGCCATGGTATTGCCCGGTATCCTGGCGCAACGCAAGCTGGCGCGCCTGGCCAACGAGTCCATGCGCGAGGCCGCCTTGCGCAACGCCATGCTGGTGGAAAGCATCCAGGGCCTGGACGACATCAAGGCGCTGCAGGCCGAGCAACGCTTCCAGCAGCAGTGGAACCAGTACAACGCAGCTTCCGCGGAGAGCAGCCTGCGCCTGCGCAACCTCACCAACAGCCTGGTGGCCTGGACCCAGAACGTGCAGAGCGCGGTGTTCGCGGTGGTGATCGTGTTCGGCGCACCCATGGTCATCGCCGGCGACCTGACCACCGGCAGCCTGGTGGCGGCCTCGATCCTGTCGTCCCGAATGATGGCGCCGATGGCGCAACTGACCCACGTGCTGACCCGCTGGCAGCAGGCCAAGGTGGCGCTGGAAGGCCTGAACCGCATCATGCAGTTGCCGGTGGACCACCCCGAAGGCAGCCAGCGGGTGCACCTGCCGGCCATTCGTGGCGACTATCAGTTCAAGCAGGCCAGCTTCCGCTACAGCGAAGAGGCCGCGCCGGCCCTCAGTGCCCTGAACCTGACCATCCGCCCGGGCGAGCACATCGCCGTGCTGGGCCGCAATGGCGCCGGCAAGTCCACCCTGCTGCAAGCGTTGGCCGGGGCCATGGACCTGAGCACCGGCGAGACCACCCTGGACGGCATTGCCCTGCCCCACCTGGACCCCGCCGACCTACGCCGCGACGTGGGCCTGATGGCCCAGCACGCGCGGCTGTTTCACGGCACCCTGCGCGACAACATCACCCTGGGCGCCGGCCAGGCCAGCGACCAGGAGATCCTCGCGGCGCTGTCGCTGACCGGTGCCCTGGATTTCGTGCGCCTGCTGCCCAAGGGCATGGACCACCTCATCCTGGAAGGCGGCCAGGGCCTGTCCGGCGGCCAGCGCCAGAGCCTGCTGCTGTCTCGCCTGCTGCTGCGCCAGCCCCAGGTACTGTTGCTGGACGAGCCCACCGCCAGCCTCGATGACATCACCGAACGGCGCCTGCTGGAACAACTGGCCACCTGGACCCAGGGCCGCACCCTGGTGGTGGCCACCCACCGGGTCAGCCTGCTGCAATTGGTGGAGCGGATCATCGTGCTCGACGGTGGACGCATCGTCATTGATGACCACCGCGACGCCGCGCTGGCGCGCCTCAAGCAACCCCAAGGAGCCCAGGCATGAGCACTTACGAGCACGCGTCCTATCTGGACGGCGATGACGACCGTGGCCTGGTGCGCGGCACCCGGGTGATCTGGGGCTGCGCGCTGATGCTGGGCTGCTTTTTCGCCTGGGCCTACTGGTTCCAGGTGGTGGAGGTGTCCACCGGCACCGGCAAGGTCATTCCCAGCTCCCGCGAGCAGGTGATCCAGTCCATGGAAGGCGGCATCATCAAGCAGATGAACGTCACTGAGGGCGCCCTGGTGGAACGCGGCGAGGTGCTGGCCCAGCTCGACCCGGTGAAGAACGAATCCAACGTCGGCGAGAGCGAAGCCAAATACCGCGCCGCGCTGGCCAGCGTCAGCCGTTTGCAGGCCGAGGTCAGCGACAAGCCATTGAAGTTTCCCGAATCACTGGCAGCCTACCCTGACCTGACCCGCGCCGAAACCGAGTTGTACACCACCCGCCGCCGAGGCCTGGAGGCGACCCTGGCGGGTATTCAGGACAGCCTGCGCCTGGTGCGCAGCGAGCTGGAGATCACCGAAAACCTGGCCAAGATCGGCGCGTCCAGCCGCGTCGAGGTGCTGCGGCTGAACCGCCAGCGCTCGGAACTCGAGCTCAAGGCCACCGAGGCGCGCTCGGACTACATGGTGCGCGCCCGTGAAGACCTGGCCAAGGCCAACGCCGAGGCAGACATGCTGGTGGCCATCATTCGCGGACGCAACGACTCGCTGGAACGCCTGACCTTGCGCTCGCCGGTGCGCGGGATCGTCAAGGACATCAAGGTGACCACGGTGGGCGGCGTCGTACCGCCGAACGGCCAACTGATGGAAATCGTGCCGCTGGACGAGCAACTGCTGATCGAAACCCGCATAGCCCCGCGGGACATCGCCTTCATCCACCCGGACCAGGAAGCCAAGGTCAAGATCACCGCCTATGACTATTCCATCTACGGCAGCCTGGACGGCAAGGTCGTGACCATCTCCCCGGACACCATCCAGGACGAAGCCAAGCCGGAAGTGTTCTACTACCGGGTGTTCATCCGCACCAAGGCTGACGTATTGCGCAACAAGGCCGGCAAGACCTTCGCCATCGTCCCGGGCATGATCGCCACCGTCGACATCCGTACCGGCGAGAAAACCGTGCTCGACTATTTGATCAAACCGCTGAACCGCGCCCGCGAAGCCCTGCGCGAGCGCTGACAGGCAGGGCGGCGATCAGCGGCTCGCCAACTTGGTGGCTGGCGCCTGCAACGGCTGCGACTGCGCCAGGTACCGCTGCCACTCGCGAGTGATTTCGGCATAGGGCAGGAAGATGCTCACCCGTGGCTCGTTGGCCAGGTCTGCACGCTTCAGGCCCGCCAGGTCGCCGCGGGTCAGGTAGGCAACGTTGATGCCCACCACCTTGCCGTCGGCTGCAAACACCGGGCCGCCGGACATGCCTTTCGCGGTGGCGCCATCATGGGTGCCGTACATCACGCCGCCTTCCTGGGCGCTCAGGCGTACCATGGCCGGCAGGGCGTGGCCTTCACCCTTGACGGGTACGTACAGAGAGTTGAAACCCACTGCCGTCAATGTCTCGCCCGGCGCATACGCCCGCCATTGGGGTGCGTGGTCGGCCTTGTGGCGGAAGAACTGCACATCGGCCTGGCCCTGGTAGACAGCCCCCGACAGGTACGGGATGTGCTTGACGGTCACCGCGTAGTCGGCGTTCCACTGCACCGCCGTGCCCATCAGCATGAAAGGCAAAGGCCCCCCTGAGTGAACGACGAAGGCTTGATCATAGACAGGGTCCGTGGTGAAGGCGGTCGGCATTCCGTTGCACCCGCTGAGCAGCACGCAGGCTGCCAGAAGTGACTTGAGGGGGTACATGATGGCACACGATGGGTGGTGAGAAGTGGCGCGAATATATCAGTATGCCACTACGGCGTCGATAGGCTGAGCCTACCGTTCGGCTGGATCCAATCATCTTGCTATATGAACTGTTTGGTTAGATCTGCACTGTCGGGTACCCCCTGGCCTTACCAAACCACCGGCAGCCACCTTTCCAGCGTGCACCGAAATGTATCAATGGCCGCCCCATTCTGGTGACACACCCTGCTTGCGAATGCGATCATTGCCCGCTTACCTGCCCGTTCCACCCCGCGTCTCAGAGGCTCCCTTGTCCAAAGGCATCATTTCGTCCGTCATGGCATCGACGCTGTTTGCCGTGATGTACTTCTATACATCGCTGCTGACCCCGCTCGATGGCGAAGAAATCTTCGGCTGGCGCATCCTGCTCACCGTGCCGTGCGTGACTCTGTTTCTGCTCATCACCCGCGACTTCAAGCTGGTCATCGGCCTGCTCGAACGCATGCGCGAACGCCCCATTCTGGTGCTGGGAAGCGTTGGCACCGCGTCGCTCCTTGGCGTACAGCTATGGCTGTTCCTCTGGGCGCCCTTGCATGGCCGCAGCCTGCCGGTGTCACTGGGGTACTTCCTGCTGCCGCTGACCATGGTGCTGACCGGACGGGTGGTGTACGGCGAACGCTTGTCGTACCTGCAGAAGGTGGCCGTGGGTTTCGCCCTGTGCGGCGTGGGGCACGAGCTGTGGGTACACGGCAGCTTCGCCTGGGAAACCCTGGTGGTTGCCTCCGGCTACCCGGCCTACTTCGTGCTGCGGCGCAAGTGCAATACCGACCACCTGGGCGGGCTGTGGACCGACATGTGCCTGATGATGGTGCCGGCGCTGTGGTTCGTGACCACCGGCCCACTGTCATCGGCCGACCTGCTCCAGCACCCAGCGCTCTATGGCCTGATCCCGGTGCTGGGCATGATCAGCGCCCTGGCGCTGGTGTCGTATGTCATGGCCAGCCGGCTATTACCATTCAGCCTGTTCGGCCTGCTCAGCTACGTCGAACCGGTGCTGCTGGTCGGCGTGGCGCTGCTGCTGGGCGAAAGCATCGCCCGTGATCAGTGGTTCACCTACCTGCCGATCTGGCTGGCGGTAGTGGTGCTGATCATCGAGGGCTTCAAGCACCTGGTGCGGCAACGACGCCGCCCTGCGGCCTGAACCATCACCCGTCAGCTCACGATGATTTGCACCGCTCGCTCGGTCACCCACCTGACATGGGTGAACTTGCTGGCGCCGAAGGCATAGGCCGCCAGTTGGCCGGCAGCTATGGTGTGGGTACCGCGTGGTATGACCCCCCGCTTGTACAGGCGAACGGACGTCCACTTGTAGGACCTGACGGTCGTTCCAACGCCCCCTGCATAAGGGAACGGCCCCGCGGGGGAAACGATGAAGTCGCCAACATCGGCGTCACGCAGCCCCAGCGTGAACGTCAGCCCCGCAGTGCCTGTGAGGAAGTCATACTGGCCAGCGACATAGGCGCCCCGGTCGTTAACGATAACGCCCTGCACGGGAACGGTGTCAAAACGGATAGTGGAAATACCGTCGCCGGTCATCAGGTCATATTGCAGGATGAGGCCCTCAGGTGCGTTGTAGGCCAGCCGGATAGTCGTAGTGGATGCGCGCAGTGAGTAGGTGCATACACGTGACCCTGTGACAAACGAAACTTGGCCGGGGAGATTCGGCTCTCCACCTTTCTCTGGCACGCTTAGCTCGGGAAGAATGGATTCGGGCTGGCTCATGGCGGCACTCCTGTTCGAATGAAGTGCCATTAAACCCAGGATATTCCAGGTCCACACCTGTCAAATCTTACAGTACCTCACATCCGCGCGATGACCAGTACCACGCTGATGGTGAAGAACGACGCCAGGGTCGTCAGCACCAGCGCCGCCGCGCAGCGGCCTTCCAAACCAAAACGCTGGCCGAGGATGGGGTACACACTCATCATCGGCGCGGCAGCGATCACCACGCCCGCCAGCACCATCGGCAGCGGTATGTCGCCCAGCACCCAGAACATCAGCGCCGCCAGCGAGGGGTGCACCAGCAGCTTGCCCGCACCGATCAGACCCAGCTCCTGCAACTGCCCACGCACTTTGGTGCCGAACAGTACCCCGCCGATCACGAACAGCGCTGCCGGCGCCGAGGCCTGCGCCAGCATCTCGATGACTTTGAGCGGCGCCACGGGAATGCGCACGCCGGCCAGCGACAGGGCGCCGCCGATGATGATCGACACGATCAACGGGTTCTTGCCCAGGCGCTTGAGGGTCTCGCCGATGACGCGTCGGGCAGAACCACCCTGCTGCTCCCCGGCTTCGGCCAAGGCCAGCGCCAGAGGGATCATCACCAGGTTTTCGATGATCATGCCCAAGGCCAGCGCCACCACTGCGGAAGGCCCCGCGACCATCGCGGCGATGGGGTAGCCGATGAAACCGCTGTTGGACACCGACATGCCCATGCCCGCGATGGCGGCGTTGGCCACGCTGGCCTGACGCGTACGGTGAAAGACCGTGAAACCGATGGCGAAACTGCCCAGCGAGGCCAGGCCGTAGGCCAGCAGGTAATGGCTGTTGAAGACTTCGCTGATGGGCCGGTCGGCCAGGGCATGGATCACCAGGGCGGGCAGGCAGAAGATGATCACGAACGTGCCAACCCCGCGCACCTGCTCGCGGCTCAGCAGTTTCAGGGCAGAGGCCAGGTAGCCCAGGCCAATGATGATGAAAATCGGCGCGGTGATGGCGAGCACATCGAACAAAGGTCGTGTTCCTCAAGTAAAGGCGGTGGCCACCTCGAACTGTAGCAGCGGACCCGGCCGCGTCATGAACGCCACGCAGCACCAGGTACACCGCCTGCACCGCCGACGCGGCCAGGTCCGCTGCTACGCGGCGGTGGTCATGCGAGGCTATTGCGGGATCAGCACCCGTTCACGCCCATGGCACGCCTGGGCGATGGCCTCTACCACTCGCAGGTTCTGCAACCCGTCGCGCACGCTCACCAACGGTTGCGCCTGCCCGCGAATCACCTGGCAGAAGTGCGCCAGTTGCCGTGCCAGCGGGTCATCCCGTTCCTGGGCCAATTGCTCGCAATCGAACGGTTTCCACCACGACCGGTCCTCGGCCTTGCCGAACCGTTTGAGGCGCATGGTGGGCACCGACAGTTGGCCAAAGGTGCCGGTGATCACGTAGCAGTCTTCATCGTCATAGTGGCAGTAGCTTTTGTTTTCTTCGCTGGTCTGCTCCCAACTGCGCGGGCTGGCCGCGGTGTCCGACAGCATGAAGGTGCCCAGCGCGCCGCTGGCGAAGCGCAGCAGGATGGCGGCCGTGTCTTCCACCTCGAAGCCGCGGGTGCTGCTGGACGCCATGGCCTGCACCTCGACGATTTCGCCGCACAGGGATCGCAGGTTACCGATCTCATGGATCAGGTTCAGCAGGATCGGCCCGCCACCCGCCACTGTGCGCCAGGGCCCTGCGGCAAAATACTCGTCCGGCTTGAAGAACAGCGCGCTGCCCATCACCGCCACCAGATCACCCAGCACGCCCTCGGCAACCAGCCGCCGAGCCTGTTCCAGGATCGGGCTATGAGCCCGGTGGTGGCCAACCAGCAACGGCGTATTCGATGCCAGACTGGCGGCATACAGGCGCTCGCCCTCTTCCAGGCTGTGAGCCAGGGGTTTCTCCACCAGCGCCGGCACCCCCGCCGCCAGACACGCCATGGCCTGGGGCACGTGCAGGTGGTTGGGCGTGGCGAGGATGATGCCATCCGGGGTGTCGGCGGCAAGCAACGCATCCAGGGACGGGTACAGGGGCACCTGGAAACGCTCGGCCAACTGCGCGGCCGCCGCAGAGGGGTCGACAATGGCCGCCAGTTGGCAGTCCGGGCTGGCATCAATCTGTTCAAGGTGGCTGCGACCGATCATGCCGGCGCCGGCCACGGCGATACGAAGAAGGGGCATAGGGCTCTCTGATTATTATGGTGAGCAATGGCCGTAGCTTAATCCAGTGCGATCAGGACATAATCGTTCATTATGAAGATTCAGAATGCGCGATTAGCGAACAATGAGCCTTTCCTGCGCGACCTGCAATTGTTCTGCAGCGTGGCCCGCCATGCCAGCTTCGTCACGGCAGCCCAGGAAAGCGGCATTTCACCGGCCCACCTGAGCAAGCGCATCGCGTTGCTGGAAGCGTCCCTGGGGGTCAAGCTGTTCCAGCGCACCACCCGCCGCGTCAACATCACCGCCGACGGCGAAACAGCCTTCACGTGGGCCCAGACCCTGTTGGGTAATGTCGACGACATGTTCCAGGCCTTGTCCGGGGTACGCAACGAACCGCGCGGCGCGCTGCGTATCAGCACCAGCCTGCGCCTGGGCCGCGAATACATCGCGCCGGTGATGGCGCGCCTGCGCCAGCGCTACCCGGCGCTGGAGGTGTGGCTGGAGCTGCTGGACCGGCGTGCCGACCTGATCGCCGAGAACTTCGACATCGACATCCGCGTGGGCGAAGTACTGGAACAGCACCTGATTGCCCACCGCATCACCAGCAGCTACCGCATCCTGTGCGCCGCCCCCGCCTATGTAGAACGCATGGGCGCCCCGCGCAGCCTGGCCGAACTGGCCCAGCACGACTGCCTGCTGTTCCGCGAGCGTGACCAGCGCTTCGGCCTGTGGCGCCTGCACGGCGCGAATGGCGAAGAGAGCGTCAAAGTCACCGGCCCCATGGCCTCCAACCACAGCGACGTGGTGCGCCAGTGGGCGCACGAGGGGTACGGCATCATCATGGCCTCGATGTGGGACGTCGCGGCCAGCCTCAAGGCGGGAGAACTGGTGCAAGTGCTGCCGGGTTACCGCCAGCCGGCGGACGTGTGGGCGGTGACCACGGCGCGGGGTGGGGAATCGGAGAAGATTCGGGTGTGCATTGAATTTCTCAAGCAAGCCCTGACCCACGGCCCGCAGGCGCTGGTAACACGGATTTGAGCCAGGCAAACAAGGCGGTCGAGGCAATGGCACAGGCATAACTGGCCCGAAACAAACGTTGGAGCAGAGCTTGCTCGCGAAGCGCCGCGCGGGCGGCGCGCGGTCTCAAGGGCGCCGGAAAAACCAAGGCATGCGCCTGGCGGCCCTGCTACGGTCTCAAGCCGGAAAAACAAGGCGGACCAGGCAATGGCACAGGCATAACTGGCCCGAAACAGATGTAGGAGCGGGCTTGCTCGCGAAGCGCCGCGCGGGCGGCGCGCGGTCTCAAGGGCGCCGGAAAAACCAAGGCATGCGCCTGGCGGCCTTGCTACGGTCTCAAGCCGGAAAAACAAGGCGGACAAGGCAATCCCACTGACATAACTGGCCCGAAACAGATGTAGGAGCAGAGCTTGCTCGCGAAGCGCCGCGCGGGCGGCGCACGGTCTCAAGGGCGCCGGAAAAACCAAGGCATGCGCCTGGCGGCCCTGCTACGGTCTCAAGCCGGAAAAACAAGGCGGACAAGGCAATCCCACTGACATAACTGGCCCGAAACAGATGTAGGAGCAGAGCTTGCTCGCGAAGCGCCGCGCGGGCGGCGCTCGATCTCAAGGGCGCTACAACACCATCGACTAGCGCTTGGTGGCCATGATGAGATCTCCGGTGGGGCCCTAAAAGCCTGTCATGAAACCGCATCATGGCCTCTAGGTGCATGGCTTGGGTTTCTCCAGCGCCCT
>NZ_JAPYKM010000048.1:0-36631 GCF_029623465.1 Pseudomonas sp. RIT-To-2
AATCCGCAGCCGGTGAAGACCTCAAACGTTAATATCGCGGATGCGCAGCACCGTGGTGGTCGAACATGCGGCGTGCACTGGCAGTGCGCGAATGCCCAGGCCGGCGGCCAGAAGCTCCGTGAAGCGTTTGTGCAGAGCCACATCGACCGCTCAGCACTGATACTCGCCATCCGCCTGCCGCCGCGCCCAGGGTCGCCAGACCAGGTAGCGCGCTTTCCCTCTACGTCGGCAGCACCTAAACGTACCGGCCCCGCCCAAAATCGCTGGTCCTCATGGAAAGCCCGGGCATCTGGGGCGCGCGAGGGAGCAGGTATCAGGCCGAAAAAATGGATCCCCTAATCCTTGGATTCACGTGGGCTGTCGTGTATGTTCCCTGAAACATTGGGCTACGCCAGCCATACAGTGATGCAGCGACAGGCACGGTAGGTCTGATAGGCCCTCCTCACCGATCAGAATGACCGACATCAGCCGGTTATGGTGGCACAAGTTTTACAGCAGGGGCCAGCACACAAGCACTGTGCAGACGACCTAATTAACCTCAACAAACGGCAACTGATAGATTCCGAGCCTTGACGAAATGCAAGAGACACGGAAATAAAGACATAAGGATATAGCTTTGATTAAGCCACTAACCTCGCTGCGCTTTTTCGCGGCATTAGCTGTTTACATAGATCACCTTGGACTACAGACAGATACGGGAGGCCTCGGCGTTGTATTCTTCTTCATCCTCTCTGGATTCATTATCACGTACACCTATGCCAACAAGGTGAATACCCTTGAGCCCAGGGGTCTGGCCAGCATATACATCAAGCGTATCGGTCGTATTTTCCCGGTGCACTTGCTGACATTGCTGTTTGCCATTCCGCTTGTTTTCATTACCGGTGCGCCCACCACCTTCACCATGGGCGTGTACAACGCGCTGTTGATGCAAAGCTGGTACCCAAGCTATAGCGATTTCTTTGCGCTCAACTCTGTGTCCTGGACACTGTCGGTTGAATGGGCCTTCTATTTGACATTCCCATTCTTGATCATCGGCATCAAGAAACTCGGATTTAATAAGAGCGCTGCCTCGGGCCTCTTGCTGTCGGGGCTTTGCCTGGCGGTCCTGCTGGCGTTCACCTTCTGGATCTACCGCGACCCGGAACGCCTTGCGTCCGCCACCTGGTTGATCCGTGTGTCGCCCATCAACCTGTTTATCTTCCTGATCGGCACGGGCATCGCGTTCTACATCACCAAGGAGAAGCGCAGCCAAGGCTTTTCGGTCGGCTTCGCCACGGCCCTGGAGGTTATCTCTCTGGTGCTGATCGCCGTGACCTACCACTGGACGGTCGTGGATGGCGGGAAGGACAGGATTCCGCTTGACCATGTGATCTTGTACCTGCCCCTGTTTGCCTTCTGCATCTACATCTTCTCCGTGGCCAAAGGCCTGATTTCGAAAATCCTCTCGAACAGCTTTCTGGTGCACTTGGGGAACTTGAGCTTTTCGATGTACATGCTTCACCTGCTGGCAATCATCTACACCGACCGTTACCTGATGCCGGTGATCGGCGCCAACGGCGTTGTGATCAATCGGTTCTACCTGTTCGTGATTCTGATGATCGCTTGTGAGGTGGTCTACCGCCTCGTTGAAAACCCCTACCGCAACTACGCGCGCCAGGTCGCATCCAACCTGCTCCCCCGGCGCAACGCCGCCACCCAACCAGCATGAGAAAACGGCGCCAAGGAAGGCGCCATTTTTTTCAGTTCGGCACCACTACCGTCCTGTAACCCGTACCACCGCTGTTGGCAGTGCCAACGCCAAGGGCTCGCAGAGAGCCGCCCAGGTACAAATCAACCCTGTCGTTACCGCTCCCTCGCACAACCAGGCAGTTCGATCCACTGGTGTTCTGCAATAGCAACCCAAGTGAATCATCTACCATAGCCAACCGCCCAAGCGACTCGCGCTCAAACTTAGAGAACATCCGTAAGCCCGATTGGTAGCAGGCATAGGTATCTGTGCCACGAACGTTATAGGTCGTAACGTTATTCAGAATAAAAGGATCGGTCATTGTGGTGGACTTGTTATAAGAATCAAAAATGATTCCATCAAGGTCCACATCAGTGCAGTACGAAATTGCCATAAGTTGGGACGCCGCATGGTTGGCCCCGGCGATAAGCTTGCACTTAGACATTTGAACTTTCTGACTAAAATTACCGGTCGGCTGATCGGAGTTGTAGCCAGTCGAGTTCACTAGCGGCTGCGTAACTCCAGACGTGTAGTTCACATATTCGCAGCCGTCAGCGGTCCAGCTATGAGGTTCAACAACTGCGTCACCACCAGCAACCGTCCCCGACATATAGGGCTCAGAATAGAAGGCGGTACCTACAGTCGGCGGCGCCACGTAACCTGGCATTGATTCCAACGAGCCTTGCTTCGCAGCACCAAAGTACGTGTCGGAGTATTTCTGGTAGAGACAGCCCGTGGCCCACACAGGAAGCCCGCAGTAATCGAACAGCGAGTTGTCCACTGTGCACCATTGAGTGCGGATCTGGCGAAGGCCCACGGTGCACACGGCCCATTCGCACAGGCTGAACTTATGGTTTTCTCCCCCCTTGCGCCCAGGGTTCAAGGTGTTGGGGCGCAGGACAACACCAAACCGTGCAGCCTGCCGGAACCGAAGTTCGCTGTAGGTCCAGTTGGTGCACCCTTCCTGCACCACGCCTGCAATGGTCGTATAGAAGTCGTTGTCCGACATCACGCCGCCAATCAGGTGGGTACCCTTGAACCCCACCTGGCCATAGAACTTGTTCTTGTTCACGTTGCAGGTGTCGATGAACTTGTCACCGTACTGAGCCTGAACCTCAAGACCTGCATCACCGTCGATGGCCTTCCAGGCCATGCCACGGGAGTCGAAATAAGGCGCCGTGTCCGTGATCGGGGTGGTTGTGTCGGCGGCGGGCGGGAAAGTCAGGCACAGGTATTTGAGGTTGCCGGTGAGGGAAGCGCCGTTGTGGCCCACCAGCATCATCCGACCGCCCATAACCTGGGCTCCCGCAACGTAGTACTGGCCATTCAAGTGCAGCGGAATGTAGTTGGCCGCAGCGAATTTGTGGGCAGCCGAGAAGGCATCCGGGTCTCGGTACGCTCCCCCACACATCCCGAAGTATTCACCAAACAGGTCGTCATAGATTCGAACCCAGCACCCATTCCCGGTGGGCGAGGTCTCGCCGGTACCGAGCAGGAACGCAGCCAGAGATGCTTGCGTGCCATCGAACGGTACAGTCGGACTGAAGACGGTTCCCCCGTTGTGCTTGCTCTTCGGGGTGGATGGTGACCAGGTGAACCGGCCCCCTCCCCTGCCCGTTCCCACAATGTACTCGCGTACATCGTATTGAACGTTGTCCGCCCGCGGCGTGACGAGCATCAGATTTTTTATGGAAGTCGCGGTCGACACGTAGTTGATGGGAAGGCCAGGGCCTGGCAGCGACGAGATCGCTTCGCGTAGGTCGTCGTAATTGGTCGCGTTTGAGCCGACGCCCCCGGCCGATCCGAGGGATCGGATCTGCCTGCCCTCGGCGTCGTAATAGGCCTTGCCGACCGGCCGCACCAGGGCGCGCCCCAGAAAGGAGAACGACTGCTGGATAAGCATGGTGATGTAGTCGAACACATTTTCATGAGTTTCGGCGAAGAAGCGGCCTTGATTTCGCAAGTCGGTGCTTTGCACCGGGGCCAGCTCACGCGAGATGCCGATTGTCTGCGAGGAGGTGGGCGCCACCAGCGTAATGATCGCCCCGCCGGACTGCGCGCCAGCGCCAATAACGGTGTAGTCGGTACCCATGGCGAGGGTCGTGCTGGTGCCGAGACTGTCAACCAAGGCCACCACCAGGTCGCCGTTATTCTGGAACTTGAACGGGACCGGGAAGGTGGTGGTCAAGCCATTGCCGTCGTAATCGATGATGCTTTCAGTGGTTGATACGGTCAATTTTCAGTGCTCCAGAAACGCAAAAACCCGCCGAAGCGGGTCCTTTTTGGGGAATGATTTTGGGTCAGCGAGGGCGCTGCGCGGTCAGTTGCCGGTTGCAGCCTCCATGTTGGGTGAGCGAACCGGGGTGCTGTCTCCAGGCTCCCACCAGTAGCTCTGCCCGAAGTTGCGTCGAGCGCGCCGCGTCATGCGGTTGAGGTATCCAGGGGAGAAGTATTCCTGCAGCTGGTGGAATATGAGGTGGTCGGTCGCGGCCTTGGTGTACCAGAGGTTCGCGCCCGGGATGTGCCCCTTGGCCAACTGGATCAGCCTGGCGCCCACATTCGAGGCGTCGCCCTTCTCGACCGCATTGGCGGTCATGCCCCGCAAGTTCAGCAATGTCTCTATGTCGCCGGCCAGCGGGCCGCCGAAGGCAGCCAGGGCCGAGGTACCGCCCTGGGTAAGGTTCGAGAAAGCGAAGTCGCCGTACAGGGATAGCGCGCCACCCTTGAGCATCGCGGCTATACCGAAGCTGAGCCCAGGTATTCCGCCGGCAGAGTCATCCAGCATGTTGCGCGGGTCTTTGCCGCTGGCCACCTCGTTGAGCTGCAGGGCGACAGCGCCAAGCACGGTAGCCGAGGCGAAGAGCGCAGCCGCGTATCCAGCCTTCCCCCACCCTGTTTCCTGGGCCATGGCGCGCCGAAAGTGCTTGGAAATCATCGATACAGAGAACGACTTGAACTGCCAGAAGCTACGCAGAATCTCGCCGCTCCAGGTACCACGGTGGTTGCTGCCATGCATGAATGCTTTTTCTCGAGCACCCGGCGCGGGGATGGCCATGTTGGTTTCGTCCAGCACCATGCCCAGCAACCGCGTGGCGGCCTGCTCCCTTAATCGGGTAGGCGACACACCGGCTTGCGCGGCAAGGCCTGCCAGATCGGCGTCGGAGATCCGGTAGATACTCCCGGCGGTCAGCACCTGGTCGCCGGCACCTCGCCAGTCTTCAGGCTGGGCAAGGCGCCAGACGGCCCAGTCCTGGTCGCTGATGCCGCGAGCCTTCATCAATCGCTGATCGCCACTCTCCAGGTCAGCAATGGTCGCGTGCCGGCGAGTTAGATCGCCGGTGACATCCATCATCGTGGCGCCGAAGGCCCGGCGGTTGCCGCCGTCGATGGCGTTCATACCCGACAATTGCATGATTTTCGTCGCGGTAGCCTGGGACCACTTCGACGCCCGGCCCGCGACCTCAGCTTCGGTGCCCAGGCCCTCTTCTCCCCAGCGCGCCAGACTCCCAATCAACTGGTCGATACCCAGGCCTGCGCGCATTGCCAGGCGTCGGTGGCTGGCGTCGGCCGGGTTCAGCATGCGAATTTCGTTGGCAAACATCTGCATTACCGGCATGCCGTTGAGCTTTGCGGTTAGCGCCATGGTGCCTTGGTCGCTCAGGCCTGTTATCACCGCGGAGCCCAACTTGCCGGCCACGTTGGTGGCACGGTAGGTGTCGAAAGCGTTGGCCAGGCCGGCAGATGCCGGCGGCTCGCGATTCCCCGCGACCTCGGTGTACAGGGCTTCCAGCTTCTTCACGCGTTTGCCCACCTTGGAGCTCACCTTGGGGTCAGCGGTGATCATCTCCTTGGCCGCTGCCTCAGTGTGGTACCGCATGGCGTGGTTGGGGTTCGGGCCCAGGGCCTCGACCAGGGCAATGTCGCGCGCCGCCCGGTCTATGTGACCGAACATCAAGTCCATCAGGCCCTTGTCGCCATACTTGGTCTGGGCTGCCAGGTAGGCGTCGGAATTTCTATAGTGGATCTGGCGTGCCTCGCTCCCCCGATTGGCGCGCGCGCCGTTCCCAGAGGGCTGGCCTGGCTGCAGCTTGTTTACCCCGCCAGTGGCGACGGTCTCCCAGGCGTGCGTCATGAACTCAGTGAGCTCGGCATCATTCATCGGACTGCCGTCTTCCTTCAGGTACCGCCCGCGATTGGCCCACTGCACATGGTCGGCGATCCACTGGGCTTTTGCCTTGGCCACTTTCAACTGGCTATGGCTGCGCGGGATGGCCCAATCATCCAGTCGCCCAACGTCGCCGCCGGCACGGTTGAAACGCTCGCGCATGCGGTTCGCTACGTCTGCAAACTGCTTGGCCCCCACCTTGGCCTCTGCCAAACCGCTGTCCTCACCGTGTAACTCCTGAACGATGGCGCGGGCCTTGGCTTCATCCGCGAACAGCCCCAGAAATTTGCCCCTGGTCATGTCGATGGCATCGAGCATGGTGGACATGGCTTCATCCCGGATTGCCCGGGTGGACGACTCCACCGACATGATGCCCGGGTAATCGGAGGCGAACGCCAGCATTCTGTCCAATGCCTTGAGAGGGTCGTCCGGGAACTGCTGCATGAAGTTTTTCACCCGATCGTGCGCCAGCACCGTGAGCGCGACCCGCTGCTTTTTCTTCGCGGCCTCGGCCTGGAGCTCCCTTGCTGCAGAATTGGCGGCCTCGGTCAGCCGGTCTGCCTGGGTTTTGGTCTGCCAAGATGGGTCGCGCTGGGCCAACTGGCGCATGTTCCTGCGGATGCGCGCCTCGATATCCTTGATTTCTGGCTGGGTGAGGGCCCGGCCTATGGCCTGCTGAACGGCCTGGATGCATTGCTGTTTCATTCGCCAAACCTCAGTGAACAAAGGGCGGCGGCTAGAAAGCCGCGAGAATCGTTGGTGGCCTGGGCGATCTCAGCATCTGCCTCCTGCAGCAACTGCCGAGCTGAAACCGTGACCGCGCTGCCATCTTCATTGAACGCCCCAGTTGGGATGTCGAAGTCACGCTCCCCCGAGATGATCGAATCGACCAGGCCGGGTAGCGCTGGATCAATACCGGCAAGAGGGTCGCTGCCCTCGCTCGCCGCGCGGTCAGCCGAAGCAGGCACATCAGTGGGTGTTGCGGATTCGGCGCGATCCGTTGCAGCTCTTGGCTGTTCTGTTACGGATTTGACGGGAGCTGCTGCGGGCACGATCCTCGCTGGCTCTTCCTGCAGCACCGGCTGCACTGGCGGTTCTTCGACCGGGTGGCCGCCCTCGCGCAGCAAGCGTTGCATTTCCTGCGAGGCAAGCCGGTTGAAGGCCATGCCGTGGTCTGGCGCTACGCTGCTGGCCAATGCTGTGCGCTTGAAGCCGTTGCCTATCTCCTCCGCCCGGCGCTGTACCGCTCCCTCCAGGCGCGCCGGCGTTTCGCCTCGATCCATGGCGCCAAGTTCTGCTCGAGCACGTTCAGCGGCGCGGTTGCCTTCCAGCGTTTCTTGGATCTTGCCGATTCGCTCCTGGGTTGCTGCGCGCTGCTGATCAATGTCCTGGCGGTTTGCCGCGATGTTGTCCCGGGCCGCACGCTCGGCCTGCTTGCGGCTCAGGCCTTGGCGCTGGAACGATTTCGCGATATCCCGGTACCCATCGGCCGCCGAGTCATGAGCCCCCTGCAAGTCGTCCAGTGAACGGTTGAGGCTGGCCATCTCCTGGCGAAGGTCGCGCACATTGGGTACGCCGGCGGCTGCGATGGGCTCAAGGTCGGCGCGCTCGCCGGCGAATACCTCTTGCTTGGCCTGGTCGCGCACAACAGCATCCTCAGGGCCAATCCTGTCCCCACGAATGAACCGGGCATCGCCAACCACGTCGGCGACATTTACCGGCTCGCCACGGGCTATTTGCTGGATGGCGAGGTCCAGGGCGTTCTGATGAGCTGCGCTTGAAGCGGCATCTACTGGCGCACCAGGTGCGGTGCCATGCTGGGCGTGCAAACCGTTATTCCCAGCGAGGGCGGCGTCGATCTGTTCCGGGGTTGGCGCGTGCCCCATGGCCCGGCCGACGCCCCAGAATGCCGACCCCAACAGGCCGTCGATGGCCATGGCCGTGCCATCCAGGGCTTTGTACTGCTTCGCCTGCTCCGTGTAGCCGTTGTGCTCGAGCACTGCGCCGACGCCCCCACGGGCAGCAATGCCCAGTCCCACGTTGGCGCTGGTTACTGCGGCGAAGTCCGCCAGCGGTGCAGAGAACATGCGAGCAGCCGGGAGGAACGCGCCGACCCCGGCCACGGTACCCTCGATCCCGCCGGCGAGTGCCGCGGTACCGGCATCCACACCCTGGTGCCGCAACTCGCTGTAGCGCTGCTCGCCCAATGAGGTGGCCACCGTTCCTGCGGCTACCGGCATGCCGCCAGAAGCCAGGCCGAAGCCGAACCGGGTGAAGGTGTCACCGAGACCGAAGAGCACCTGGGCGGCGGTACCGCTGGTTTGAGCATCAGGCCGCAACCGTTCGGTCAATGCCTGCCGCTGCTCCCCGATGTTCGATCGCCTGGCAATCTCGTCCGCGTCCGTGGGCACGTCCATGAGAATGGCTTGGCTTGGATCGTTGCCATACTGGGCCGCCTGCAAAGCAAGCTGCCCAGCGCCCTGCACGATCCCCTGGAATAGAGACGTGCCAGAGCCCGCCCAGAAACTCGGCTCGGCGGGCTGCGTGACTGGGTTTTCGGCCGCATCCTGCTCCAGGGCCCGCTGATCGCTGAAGGCCAGGTCACCGATCAGGCTCATTTGTCAGCTCCGTTGAGGTTGAGCATAAGGGGCTTGCCGTCGGCCCCGTACTTGAACTGCTGGCCCTGCATGACGTAATACACGCCATCCCGGTACTGGCGCAGGGTGAGGGATTTGGCCAAAGCCTTGGGGTCGGTCCCCACATACTGGGCCGCCTGGCTGTTATGCAGGCGCTCTGCATACTCGGTGGCGTCGTCTGGATTATCGAAAGAGCCAAGATTTTTACCGGTCTTCAGATAAGCCTGAATGGACTCCTCGTTGCTCATGATGCGACCGTCGTCACTCACGGTGGGGATCAGCACTTCTTTGCCGTCGAAGTTCGCAGACATCGACCGCACCGTACTGATTGAGCCATCGGCGTTCTTCACCCTTGGCCGACTGTTCAGGTCAATATTTCCCAGCTCGACCATGCCCTTGGATTTCTGTCCGTAATACGGTGCCGCCTTCTCGCTCAGTGCCTCCTCAAGCTTTTGGGTGGCCACCTGGTGAAACGTATCCTCAGGCATCCCCCAGGGCGCCAGGGTGGTGTTGCCGTTGAAGTCCACGACCTGGCCCACCGTGGCCTTGATCGCAGCACGCATCCGCTGGGAGTCCACCTCGCCTGAAATATCACCGGTCTGGGCGGAAGCCCCCGTGTAATACGAGCGCACAGCCTGCGACGCCAGGGCATACGATTCAGGCTGGCCGGCGAAGACGGTCCCCAACTGCTTGTCCAGTTCCTGCTGAAAGTCCGTCGATTTGGGCAAAGGGAACCGACTGGTTCCGTCCTGGGACTTGTCGGCCTTGGACTTGTTGAGGATCGACTCCCCGAGCGCCAGGGTCTTGGCCACGTCGCCACCGCTCACCACGTCATCGGGCTTGAACCAGTGGGTGTTGAGCGTCATTGACCGCTGTTTTCCGGCGATCATGCCACTGAGCGCCCGCACGGGTGAGTCGGGGGCAATCTGCTGCATGGCGCCGGCATAGGCCTTATCGTCGCCCAGGGCGTCGTGCAGCTTCGCGAAGGTCTGTGACTGCTGCTCGGGCGACATCTGGTCGAGCTGGGCCGATAGCTGCTTGGCCTCCTGAGGTAGCAGGGGCTTCATCGCAACGGTGTCCCCGAACTTCTGGCGCATCCCCTGCAAGGCTGCAGTGCGGTCGGCCAGGACGTTGGGGGCATCATCAGAGGTCAGGTCCAGCGGCTGCACGTTGCCGCCCAGGCGCTGCTGGAAGTAGTCGAGAGGGGCTTCCGACATCATCTTCACGTTGGAGTCTATGGCCCGGCCGAGGCGCGCGAGGTTGGCACCCTCTGTAACGGTACCGCCGTTCTGCTGAAGGTCGGCGCTCTTGGCTTTGACGTAGGCGATCTGCTCGTCGATGGGCCTGCGCAGTACCTGCTGGGTTTCGTTCTCAGCCTTGCGCAGCTCGTTGAACTCGCCGGCCGCGGCTGTACCCTTCACCTGGCTGCCCCAGGCTTGCCACATTTCGTCGGTGGCAGGGATGCCGCTGGCAATCTGGGTATTGATGCGGCCCAAAGTGCGGTCGGCCTTGGCCTCGGCGCGAAGTTGCGCCATCTCAGCCTTCTGCTGCAGGCGCTCGACCTTGGCGTCAATGCTGCTGCCCACCTGGGTAATGTCATCGGCCGTCAGGTACTGCTGGTACTGCTTAAGCGCAGACTGGGCCTTGTACGGGTCCTGGGCGGCCTGGCGGCGCAGGATGTCGGAATACATGCTGCTGGTGTTCTTCTGCACCATCACGTCGATGGCTTCGGGCGCCATGCCGTTGCGCTCACCCTGGGAGCGCGTCACGTCCACAATCTTCTGGTGGCTCTGGCTGATCGCGTCCGGGTCGCTGTAGTTGAGCGCTGCCGTGTTCTGCGAGGCTGCTATTGATGCCTTGTCGACATCGTTCATGTAGGTCTGGTGCTCGCCGTACTCGTACCGGTTGAGCGTGCCCGACAGTGATTCGCGGCGCTGGGCGGCGATCACCTGAAACCGCCTGCGCTGGGCATCGTTGCTCAGGCTGTCCAGGGTGGTCTGCACCTGCTGGTCGTAACTGCCCAGCGTGGACTGGGTCACGTTCAGAGCGTTCTGCCCTTTCTTGGTGTACACGCCAGACTGCTGGTTGAACATTGCGTCGTTCATCCAGTTCGATAGCCCGGTGTCAGCACCGATGACCGCAGTGGTATCCGCCTGCTGGCGCTGCTTCTCGGCAATGTTCAAGGCCGCGCTTGATGCGTCATTCAGCCCGCGCTGTAGCCCAGATGTGTCTGCAACGTCTGCAATTGCACGCACCTGGGGGAGCGCCTGGGTAGCGACTCGGCGCTGGTAGGTCGGGATTTCTGCCATGGGTCACCCCTTCAATGCGCTGTAGGCCTGCGCACCCTTGGCGCCCGTTGTCAGCAGAGAGCCGAACATATTGCTATTGGCGGTCTTGAGGGCGTTCTTGGCCGCCGTGGTGTACTGAGTGGCCTGGTTGCGGTAACCCCACGCCTCCCGGGCGGCATTGTTCTTGATGGTCAAGGCGTCCAGCTCGCCCATGGCGGCGGTATCGTCCTGGATGTTCGCCGCGCTACCGCTGTTCACGTCCACGCCATTTGCAGCAAAACCTGCACGCTGGGTGCCGATAGCTGATTTGGTCTGCAGGCGCTGCTGGTCGGACTCGAACTCGCCACGCTGAAGCGCATCATCTGCAGCGGCATTGGCAAAGGTTGCGTTCTGGAGGGCAGCCGTTGCCGAGGCTGCCCCTTGCTGCTTGGAGGCCTGGGCCGAGGCCAGGCCCTGCACTGCCATCAGTGCGAATGGGATTGCTGCTACTGCGCACATGCTGTGCCCTCCATCGTGAATGGGTAAAACGGTTCGCCGGCTGCCCCGTACGGGATCGGTGCCAGAAAATTGAATCCGAGCCACTTCAGCCAGCGCACGGCGAGCTGGTTGCGGACATCTGCGAAATTGATCAACTGCCGGTGCCGGCTGCGCATGCCGGCCACAACGTCTGCGCACTCGGCGAGGAACACCCGTGGATACCGCTCCAGCCAGGTGCTGCTGGCCATCCATGGCAGCCCGTAGGTCTCGTCGTGCGCGGTGTCCCCGTAGATGGCCAGGACCTTGCCCTGATAGATGCAGGCCCCGGAATGCTCCGTGCTGGCCAGTGCGTACTCCAATTCCTGGGCCGCACTCCAGCCGCGAATGGATTCCAGCTCAACGCGATCCGCCTGGCGCAGGTCCGCCAGCAGGGCCAAGACGTGCCGGCGCTCCACCGGCACCAGTTCAGCCGCCTGCCTGGACATTGAAGAGCACTCCCAAAATGGTTGCGGGCAATGGGTCTGACTGGCGGACAAACACCCGGCCGGGCTTCTCCCAGTTCGATGACACCTGTATTTCGGCCTGACCGGTGAGCAGTGCGATGGGGTCGTTGTAGTTCTCGGTACCGCGCTGCTTGAACTCATAGAGGTTGTCGACATCGACGCCGGAGAACAGGCCCCTGCTCTCCTCGCACAGCACGGTGACCTTGTTCACACGCTTCTGGGCAGCCAGGAAGTTGGGCTGGTTTTGAAGGGTCAGGTCCAGGGTTTCGAAGTCGCTGAGGTACGGCAGGCCGATGTGCACCAGCATGGCCGGCGCCTGGATGGATACGGAGCCGCCCACCACCACTGCCTGGGGCTCGACATTGCCATCAGCCAGGATGCTGACGGTTTTGCCTTCCAGGTGGGCCAGGCCAGAGAACGTGGCCTTGGCTCGGCCCCACCGAACGCAGGCGATGGAACGCAGGGACTCCGGCACGATGGACTGGGGCACGACCGTGAGTGCCTGGCTCGAGACAAACGCCGTCACCTGCAGCCGCACGATCTCGCCATCGGTACCGCGAAGCGCCAGGTAGCCGCCCACATCAGCCGCAGTAAACACGGCTGCCGCCGCCGACAACTTCACCGGGTTCGGGTATTTCCAATCGGTACCGTCGACCAGGGTGACCGCTGCCGAGGTTTCCCCACGACCGTCGTACGTGAGCCCGCTATCGACGAAGAAAGACCGGTCCAGCGGGGTTTCTTCGCCTGGCACGCTGAGCTGTCGGGAGGCGAAGCGCTCAACGTAGCGCTTGAGAGACCCGTTGATGGTGCGCTGCACGATCACATAGACCGCGTCCTCATCATCCTCAGGCACCGAGGCAACCGACTCGTAAACGCCGTCTGTGTCGTGGCGGTGCCAGCTGTACACCTCCTGGGTGGGGAGGTAGGTAAACCCCAGCAGCGTGCCATCGTTGCGCACAGACCACAGGCAGCTATTCGGCACCTGGGCCAAAGCCATGTCCTTGATTTCGAAACCGCGCACCAGGTGCGACGACAGCACTGTCAGGTCCTGCCCCTGAAAGCCATCGCTGGTGTAGGAATAGGCGAGGTCCGCCAGCTTCTGGCCGCGGGCCTGGACATAAAGCGCGGTGTTGCCGTAGACCGCCGGCGCTACGGTGCTGGAGCCAATATAGCTCTCGAAGATCGCCTGCACGTTGGTGGGCTTGAGGCCAGTGGAATCGCCCGTGATGGTGATCTCGGCGCCGGAAGTGAGCACCAGCAACTCCTTCAGCGGTACCAGGCTGCGGATGCGGTTGACCTGGCGCGATGCGATAGTGAGGGTAATCGCGTCGTCATCCTTGGTCGGGGTCGAGTAGCCGAAGTTGTGGAACGAGCCGACGCGGCTGAACCACAGCGTCTGCGGGCTGGATGCGCTGGCGGCGAACACCAGCCGCTGCTGGTAATAGCCCACCACGCCCGGGTTGTTGCCGTCTGCGAACGGGTTGTCGTAGGACGGCGGGGTGTCGTCCTTCTCGGGTGCGATATTCAGGTCGGTGAAAGCTGTGGCCGTGGCGCGGCCAATGAAGCCGAAAATTCCGCTTCCATTGTTCTCCTTGTACACGTTGTAGCTTTCGGCGCCGGCCACCGCCGTCCAGGCCAGGTTAGCTCCCGATTTCGCATCGTAGCTATTCACGCTTGCCGCGTTCGATGGCTGGGACTCTTCTGCAGACTCGGCACTTGAAACGGCCGTCACAACGTAACGGAATGCCGTGGTGTCACCGGATCCCCCAACAAGAGGAGTGGCCGTGAGTCCAGCAGGCGCAGCGATGGATGGAGTAAAGCTGATCGCGGTGAGCGTCCAGTTGGTGGGCCCCAGGCGTTTCAATTCCATCGGGGCGTAGTTCGGGTGGGCGATGGTCAGGACGTCCGCCGACTGGGTGTAGTTGAGTGCGAACAGATCATCTTCCACGTAGGGCGTCGCGATTTCGTACGTCGCACCACTGTTCAGCAACTGGCCGCCGTTGGTGTAGAAGCGCATGTACAGGTGGCCGACCTCGATCACATACGTCTGCTCGGTGCTGAACTGGAACGGTATGAGGCGGCTTTTCCGGGCGCTGGTCTTGGTTTCGGCCAGAAACTTGGAGCCGGCGCGGTTCCGCACGCCGCCCTCCGGCATGACCATGAAGTTCCGGCAGGTCCGCAGCCCAGTGAAATAACGGCTCAGGTCGACCCGCGCATAGGTGGCCGGGGCCAGCTCCCCAGCGCTGAACGATGGTTGAATGGCTTCAGTCATCAGCAGCCCCTGCCCGTAATGAACGATGACTCTGCCGGGATTGCCACGTGCCCTTCGTTCATGCTCTGCGCGAAGGCAGCGGCCACAACGCCCTGGTAGGCGCTTTCGCAAGTGCTCGCCACTGACTGGTCATCGGCCAAGGCCGGGGCTATTTCCACCGCCAGCTTGTAAGCCAGGGCCGACACGAACAAAGGATCGAACAACTCGGGGGTAGTGATTCGGGCGGTGTACTCCAGCGTTGCAGGCGATACCGCGGTGGCGATCAGCCTGGAAGAACTGCCCAGGATCACCCGGAAAGGAATTGACGGCACACGCGGGTAAGCTACTTCACCACACTGAAATGGCCAGTAATCCACTGGAAACACCTGGTTGACGATCCGCCTGGCCAGCAGGCAGTCATCCGGGAACGCGTAGCTGTGCTGATAAACCGGGTCAGGATTGGTGCTCACCTCGGCGAGCACCGCGAATTTGGTGGCGAACGGCCAAGGCTTGTCGCGCAACACCAGGTCTCGCGTCTGCTCGTAGAACAACGAGCACTGTTCGGCCTGGATACTGGCTTCGGTCAGAGCGTTGATGCGCTGGCTATTGCCGATACGCGACAGCGCCATGTTGCAGATTTCAACGACGCTGGGCATGTGTGATCCTCAGAAAAAAGAAAGGGCCCCGAAGGGCCCTGGTGTGTCACACGCTGGTGTCGTTGTCCTTGATGAGGGCAACGATGTCCGCCTTGCTTGCCCCATCCGGGATGGTCAGCCCCAGACTGTCGGCGGTTGCCTGCAGCTCCTTGATGGTCTGCTTGTCCAGCGGCTTGGCCCCGCTGGTGACGAGCTCCAGATTGCTGCCTGGGTTATCGATTTCCAGGGTGACAACTTCGCCTGGCTCACGAAGCGTGCCGTTGATGTACGACCGTTCAAGCACCTTGTAATCATCCATTGGTCTGCACTCCAGCTACCACACCTGCAGTGATACGACCCGTGGTTGGCGCAGTGCCGGTCACGGTGTAGTTCATGCGGATATAGCGCTTCAGACCCTGCGGCAGGGTGATGATTGGCGCCTTAGCGCCAGCAGTCAGCCCGGCCAGGCCAATGACCATGGTGGCCAACGTGATCGGTGCGGTGAAGGCTGAGTCAACCGAGGTCTGGATATCGATGGACAGGCTGGTCAGGTTGTTGAAGGCTTCGGTCACCTGAATGGCCAGCGGAATATCGCCGCCCTTGCCGATATCCTTGGTCTGACCGGTATCAATGACGTCAGAGGAAGCCGCGGTGGCAGTGATGGCCTGCTTGTTGGACATGAGTAACTTTGCGTCGAAAAGCATGAGGTCTCTCCTGGAATGGAAGACCGCGCAGTCTTAGACCACGCGGGACTCGGTGTTGAGAAGCGCATCGACGCGCTTGATAGGGATGCCCAGGAACTCTGGAATCTTCTTGCCGCCATACTCGCCCAGCGTCAGGTTGACATTCTTGGCGTTCATGGCCTGCAGGTGCAGGAAGGTCTGGATGGTGCGGTTGGCATAGATGACAGTCCGGCCTTCGCCCTGCATGGGGTTTTCCAGCAGGTAGTAAGCCTTGATCATTGCCTCGGTGATCTTCGCACCGGTGGCGCCGTCGGCAGTCAGCGCACTGACATCGATGTTGGCAATCCGGGAGTTGGCACGCCAATCACGCACCGACATGCCGATGTCCCACTTGAAGTGGTCGCGATAGGCCTGGAATTCGCCCCCCTGGTCGTCCTTCACCGTGTCTTCGCCCAGGTTGCGGTGCTGGAAGCCGGCCACGCTACCTTTTGGATAGAGAAGGTGGGTGGTCATCTCGCCCCAGGTCACGAACCAAATGGAGGCGTTCGTGGAGCCAGTGCCGCCGGCATCAACGATGTTGGCGCCTGACTCGGCCGACTTGTCGTTGTAGCGAGGCGCCAGGCCGGTGAAGGCTTCCGGCTCGGTCCCAGAGTTGCCGTAGAACATGTAGCGCGAAGCTTTGTTGTTGAAGCCTTGAAGCTTGGCAATGTTTTCGGAGACGCGGAACGCATCGGCGTTACCGCTCAGGTCCGCCAGCGCCTTATCGACAATACCGTAGTCTTCCATCATGCCAGTGGTATCAAGGACGGGCACGGTCGTCGATTTGGATGGCTGGATGCCTTTGTTGAATAGGCGCCAGGTTGGCTCTGGGATCCCCGAGCGCATGGTAGTTTTGTGCTTGGAGCCGTCATTGCACTCCTGATACTCGGCATCCTGGAGGATGTCGTTTTGCTTAGCCATCAGCTCGACGATCTTCATGATCTTTTGCGTGCTGTCCTGGCGGCTGAACTTATCCGCCAGCGTCGGATAAGTCGAAGTCAAGATTCCCATTTTTTACTCCTGAGCCTTATCGAAAGGCGTCGACGATAGAAATTTCTTTAGGTTGTTCAGTGGTGGTGCGGTGTAGCGAGCCTTCGCCAAGCTCCTTGCCGACCTTGTGGAAGAACCGCACCACTTCGGGGTGCGTGCCCAGTCCAGACTGTTCGAGCATCGTCCTGAGCTCTGGCGTACCGAACTCGGCCATGGCCTTCTGGGCGACACCCACGTTCGCTTCGAAGTTGGCGCCGCCCAGGTCCTTGTCCTGCTTGAGCTCGGTTTCCCACTGGGCCACCTGCTGGTTGCGGGACTCGATAGCGGCCTTCTGCTGTGCCTCGGGCGAGTTCGCGGCGGTGAAGCGCTTGGCGTCCATTTCGACGAGCTTCTGCGCCTGTTCCTGGGTCAGGTTCAGTTCCTTGAACACGCCCGACCACTCGCCCAGCGCTGCGTCGTCGAGCTTGTAGCCCTCGGGCAGGTTGGCGAATTCGTATTTCTCGGGAACTTCTTTTGCCGCTGGCGGTGCGTCTGCTGGCGGAGTAGCTGGTGGCGTTGCTGCGGGAGGATCTCCGGCAGGTGGTGCAGATGGCGGAGCTGCCGGGTCGCTTGCGGGTGGGGTGGCGCCCCCAGCAGGACCACCATCGGTGGGTGCCTCATTCATCAGAAAATGACCGAGAGAGCGATGCACGAAGATATTCATGCCTCACCTCCGGCCAGCTTGCTGCGAAGTTCGTAACCCATGAGCGGCCAGACCTTGGCCACTGCGTTCTCGCGGGCAATGCGCTTGCCAATCTCGGCGTCGAAGTTCTCAGGACTGGCGCAAGCGCTCTCGCCGGTGACGGTGAAGCCGTTGCGCAGGACCAGAACGCAGAAGGTGAGCAGCTGAAGTACGGTAGGGGTCGCACGGGAGGACGAGGCATTCAACGAACCGTCAGAGAATGCAGCATCCTCAACGGCCTTGGCGTCGCCCTGCCCTGCGGTGAAGTAGTGCTCGCTGACGATATTGGCTTTCAAATCAGCCGGAGTGACGCGCGGCGCCGTAAGGCCCTTCACTTGGATTTCCTGCTCAATCGATTTGTCAGGCATGGTCATTCCTCTTTGTTGACCGTGGAGTTTTCCTTGACCATGACCGGGTAAAGGTCAGGGCATAGGCGGTGGATCTCGGCGGTGAGCTTCAAGCCGATCTGGCGACGCCCCTCGTTCAGGCTCATGCGCCCGCCATGGGTGTCGAAAGTGGTGTGGAACATGCAGGACTCGCAGAGCCAGCCCCAGACGATGCGGCGGCCGCGCAGGTCGTTCATCAGCCACAGGAAGTCATCGTCCCGGCGCTTTTCGGCCAGGCGCTGTTTGGCCTCCTGCTCCTCCAGGATCTCGTCGTCTTCGAACATTTAGGCCCCCAGCATTCGGCCCAGAGCGTTGTCTGGGGTAAGCTCGGTATCGGAAAGGGTCTTGGCACCCTGGATGCCGTTGGCAATGGCTTCCTGCGCCTGGGCTGCTTGCTGCTGCTGGGCGCGCTGCTGACGAATCTGCGCGACAGCATCATCGCCGCGCACCACCGTGGGAACCACGCCGATGGCCTCCGCGTACTCGTCGATCAGCTGATCCGAGTCCAGCTTGTCGGCAGCCTCTGGGAACGCTGCCGCGAGTCCCCCGACAAACGATGCATAGCGCTCCAGGCTGGTGACGGCTTGAGCCTTGGCCGCCTGGGCGAGGATCGAGATGTAATCCGCCTCCACCTCCATGTTGGCCATTTCCTCAGGCGGCTCTGGCAGCCACGGCTCGCCACCGATCACGCCAGCCCAGATGGGCATCGACTGGCGAAGCATGATGCCGAACACCCGCTCGATGATTGGGTCCAGGCCTTCGAAGTCGATACGCTCAACCACCGGCCCGAGCTGCGCCATCTTCTCTTCCTTGCGGCTCGCAATCTCCGTGGCGGTGCGCACGTCGTCCAACTGGCTGATCATCAGGAACAGGTCTGCATAGAACGAGCGGGAGATGCGCTGCTCGCACCTGGCAATCTTGGCCTCGTAGGCCGCCAGCCATCTGGGGTCGGGTGTGTAAATGGGCGCCATCTGGTTCTGGGCGCCGACAGCATCTACGTAGGTGATACCGCCCGGGATCGTGCTGGAAGGCTGGTTGCGAAGGCTGGAAGGCGCCTGTAGCGCAGGGTTTGCCCCGGTCTCGCCCAGGCGGGCGGATGCGCGCTCATACAGCTGCAGGGCCTTGATATCGCCCAGGCACCGCCGGCCAGGCCCGGTGCCGTAGCAGTCCCCAGGCAGCGTATCCCAGCGCATCACCGCCACCGGGAACTCATGAAACCCCTTCTGCTCCAGCACCTTGTCATCGGGGGAGGCCTTCTCCCAGACCAGGCCAATGAACGGCAGGTTCTTCGACCCCTTGCGCGCTGGGTCGCGCTCGGCGTTGGGCTCCACCATCTGCACGCAATCGAACCACTGGTCGCGCCCGTCGGCATCCAGGGCAGACTTGGCGGTGTCGCTCAGGGCATCCCGGCCGAACTTCTCGGCCATCTGGGCCGCGGTCAATTTGAATTCCCGGTAAAAAGCGTTGACCTTGCCATCGGCGCCGTTGGCCACGTAGTACTCGCCAGCGGTGAACGCATCACAGCGGAGGACATTCTTGCTGTCCTCATCGATCCATATCGGACCGGTGCCGAAGACACCCATCTCGTTGTAGGCCACGTGCTGGCAGTTGTAGAAGTTCGAGCGCAGCAGGGCATCACGCACACGCTGGGTCGCCTCGAACAGCCAGGACTTGATCGGCCCGAACTCCATGGCCGCCTTGGATTTGATTTCAAGATTGAACCAGGGGCGAGAACGCGAGGTGAGTCCGCTCATCATGCCGGCGGCCATGGTGCCAGCATCTTCGGTAGCCGCATTGTTGATGATCTTGTTGTTGCGCCGATCGCCCTTGTTCACCTCCGTACACAGGACGCGGGAGCGCATCGGCATGATGAAGTCGGACAGCTCGCGCCAGTTCTGCTCCCACGACGAGCGCTCATTCTTGAGCATGGCCAGCCGCTTCTCGGCGCGCTTACGCAGGGAGTCAGCCATGGTTACTGCCCCAAGAGCGTTTTGGTGGACGTGGTGGTGCCGGCGGTGCTGCCGCCCAAGATGGTACTGGACAGGCCAGATGCGGCCGCGCGCCGGCGCTTCTCGTCATCCCGGGCGGCCTGCACATCGCTGGCCACATTCGTGGTGGAGGTAGTGGTGGTAGCAGCCGTGCTGGTCGTATCGGTGTCATCACCGAGTAGGTCGAGCGAAGTCGGGAGACCAGCCTTCTCGAACAAATTCAACGGGTCGCTGATCTTGTGGATCGGCTTGATGATTCCAGATAATGCGGAGCCGCACATGGTTATGCCCTCAGCTGAATGGGTCGTAAGTGGATTGGTGCTGCCCGTACTGCCTGGGCTTGCATTGAAAGCGCTGACGGGCAAAGCGCCGCATCATGTAGGCGTACCGGGTGGCGGCCAGAATGTCGTCGTTGATCTTGACGATGCGGCCGTTCTCATCGCGGTGGTAGCTCATCTTCTCCGCGAAGAAGTCGGATAGGTGCGAGAACACCTTGAACCGACCGGTTTCCATCCGCTCGTAAAGCTCGACAATCCCTGCTTCGACGCCGACACCGCCTGCCGGCCAGGTCGAGTGTTCCTGCAACATGGTCCAACCAGCATCAACGTACGCAGCCTTTTGGGGGTCTCCTGATGACTTCTCAGAATTCAACCCGTCAGATGGCCAGGCCGTGGGCACATGCTCGGCCCAGGCCTTCACCGAGCCCCAGGCCGTCACAGGCGTGACGCGTGATTTCTTCCAGGCGTGGGCCAGGTAGATCACGTCCGAGTCCATATCGATCCACAGTTGCACGTGCGCCTGGGGGTGATCCCAGCCGAAGTCCATACCGTTGATGACCCAGTAATGGTCGGGGCACGGGAACGACTGGCACTTGATGCCCTCGTCGCCGAAGTCGAAGATCAGGCCGGTACCGAGCAATGGTTCACCTTTTGTACGCATGTCCCGCTGCCACGCTGGGTATGCGCCCAGCAGCTCGCGACGGGTCTTTTCGGATAGGTGCGGCGCATCTGCCCAGGTAGCGCGCTGCAGATACTGCCCCTCGGCAGGGTCGTCCATGAACTTGACGACCAGTTCGGTTCGCCCGTTCTCTGGGGTGAAGGTCAGGATGCCTCGACCGCCCCGGCCCTGGTCACCGGTCGCTGTCCGGGTGATGACCTGCGGGTAAATCTCCTTGTCTTCTGGCTCTTCGTCGATGTGGTACCAGTCGACGCTATCGCCCATGATTGCGTGCTGGCCCTGGCTGTAGGACCAGAACTGCACGGTAGCGATATCGCCAGAGCTATGCCGGACCCGGACCTCTCGCATAGCCCCTGAGGTGCCCTGAGCCGACAGGTGGCCCACAATGCGGTCAGCGGGGATCAGCCCCCCGGTCCATTTCCCAGCCTCATACACCCCGAACAGCGGCTTTTGCAGCAGGTCGCGGGTTTTCTCCATTGAGTAACCCAGCAACCAGCACAGAGGCGCGTGGTTGAACCGGTGCCCCTCCCAGTCGTCCGGGTAGTCGCCCAGTAGGTGGATGGCATCGATGGTCAGGCCGGTGCGGGTCTTCCCCACTCGGTTCGCCGCCATGAGCATGCAGGACGTGTGATCAGCGGTGGCCCGGATGTACTTGAGCTGCCATTCGTACAGGGTGCTGAACTGGAGCAGGTGGCGCCGCTGCGCATCCCGGCGCGCCTTTTCCTCAAGCAATGCCAATAGCTCAAGCTTCTCGGCCCTGCTGGCTTGAGAGCTTGGCGATACGGCGGTCAAGTTCTTGCTCCGTCAGTTTGCTGCGGTCGTCTGTAGGCTGCTCGGCGCCGACGTCATAGGCCTGGCGCTCAAGGGCGATCAGAGTCTTCAGGGTTTCGCCCAGCTCTTTTAGGGTCTTGGTCCGCACCGGCAGATCGATGACCTTGTGATAGAGGTCATTGAGCTTGTCCTGGCCCTTGTCATCTTCGGACCGAAGCAGATTGCCAAGCTCGTCAAACAGGTTGCCGTTGTCCGTCAGCCCTTCGAGCTCGTCCAGCAGCTTGCCCGCGAGTGCGCGATACCGCGCGATATCCCTGCGGTGACTGATCCTGATATTGGCGATGACCTGGGCGTTTGCTTCGACGATCCCGCGCTCAGTTGCCAAGGCCGTTTCCGTGGCAACCTGCGTGGCAACCTCGGATTTGGCAACCAGCGCATCAGCCTTTGCCGCGATCTTCGCTGCCAGGTCTCGCTCCCAGCTTCCGGCCTTGGCCTTCTTCTGGATGGCAGTGTGGGACACGCCACAGCTTGCCGCGATCTCACGCACCGACAACAGGCCGGCGCGGTACAGGTGTTCGATCCGCTCCCAGTCTGGTGTCAGCTTGTCGGACATGATCAGACCAGTTTCTTGGCCAAGGCCAGGGCTTCGTCCCACACCTCTTCCACATCGTGGCCAGCAAAGACCAGAGCGGACTTCAGCTTGGCCAGCAGGGCATCGGTACCGGCGGTGTACTCACGCTGCTTTGCAACAGCAGAAACAGCGGTTTCTGGGGCGCTGGCCTGGCTGGTGGGAGCCGCAACAACTTGGGTGGGGACCGCTACCACGTCCAGGTCCACTCCCGCGCTGCCGCTTGGGTCGGTTGTCGACACGGCATGCACGGTGGCGCTGCCCACCGCCAGGGCTGTAACAGACACCGAGGTGACAGCGGTGTCAGTGCTGAGGCTCAAGATCGATGGGTCACTGACGGAAAAGATTGCGGCTTCGGATGTACTCAGCACAACAGTGGCGCCCACAGCCAGGGTGGTAGCGCCGTTTACGGTCAGTTGCATGGTCGTTTCCTTGGAAAAGATGGATTTGAGGCGGGCCCAGAAGCTCATGAAGCGGTTAGCTCTGGGGTTTCTACCGAGGCCTGCTCGGCCGCGGTTTCCTGGGTCTTGGCATCGGAACTATCGGCACCGGTCTCGGTTGCAGGGGTTGTGCTGGTCTCGGAGACCAGGGCATCCACGCGGACAACGGATAGCAGAGCGGTGAACTGGGCCAGGAACTCGCCAGCGGCGTTGTACAACTTCAGGCCGGTGCTGTCCTGGACGTAGCTGGCGGCCTCGACGGTCAGCAGATCATCGGCGGTGCGTACGCGGTACTTGCTCATGGGTGGTTCCTTAAGGCTGCGTAACTGGCTTCACAGGCGAATCCGGCCCGACGACTTCCGTCAAGCGCTGTTGCCAGTTCGCCCGCGTACTCGTCAGCTTCTGCGCGCAGCTGGGCGAGCAGATCGGCAAGGTCGTTGATTGTTTTGCCTCGGGCGGCAAGTCGGGCACTGAGGACGGCGCGGTCGGCAAGCAGCTGAGCTGTTTGCTTGCGCAGGCTGTCACCAGCAGCAGCGAGCTCAGCAGCGTGAGCGTCGTCTTGAGCCTTTTGCTTGATCGCATCGTTTCGTACCTGGTCGATTTCACGCTGACGGGCCTCCTGGATTAGTCGGGAGGATTCGGCGGCGCTGGCCTCGGCGGCATCCCATTTGGCCTGCCAGCGCGCGTCGGAAACGGTCAGGCCATGGTGATAGACGCCGTACACCTCAGCGGCCAGCAGCGCGAACACGAGCACTCCGAGGCCAACCCGGCCGTAGATGTTCACGCGAGCGCCCTGCGCATGCCTTCCGCGAACACCGCATCCGGGTATTCGTAGTTGGCGCATTCGTGCTTGATGACGTTGCGCAGCAGAGCCCCCAGCACCGCTGGATCCTTGATGTTGCTGATCACCTGGTCCGGGGCGAGGCCGCACCGCTGGGCTACGGCCTTGATGTAAGCCTCGGTGTCGTTCTCAAAACTCGGGGCATACGGCGTGATGAGGGCCCTCACCGTCTTGCGACCGTACTTGTTGTAGTAGGTCTGCAGCAGCTTGCCCCCGGCGCGGATGCCGTTCTCTGGCTCATCAAAGCGGCAGAAGCGCGATTCGATGGCAGGGTCGTATGGGAGCTGGCCCACCCAGTTGTTGGTCTTGCTGAAATCGATATTGCACGGGTTGTTATTGCGGACGCCGCGAGGAATGGTCATTTGTGCGCGCTCTCATCGTGTAGGCAGTGTTCGCAGTGCAGGTACCGGCACAACCAGGCCTTGACCCGCTTCCACCAGGTCACCATGAAGACATGGCGAACGCCGGCCAGGGCCAACGACAGGTGCAGCGTTAGGCCAGCAGTGGTCGGGCCGAAGAAGATGCTCTGGTCACGGATGAACACCACGTAACCGCTGATGGCGATTGCCGAGTAAATGAGCTTCCCCAGGATGCCGTCCCGCACCTTCCCGCTCAGCACGCACCAGGTGGCCCACAGCGCAATCAGCGCGCAGGCGATGGAGTTGATCAGTTCGAGGTTCATGGTGGGTTGCCTCCTCCGAACCGCTGGCGAATGAGCGCCCAGAGGTCGGCGGCTTTGAGGGCGCGGTTTACCGCGGCCATGAGGGAGCCGCCAAAGGTACCCAGCAAGAAACCGACGCCGGCGACGTTGTTGGGCTCGGTAACCCCGAGGTAGGTGCTGACGATCCCGGTCAGGTACAGCGCACAGGCCACACCGGTGATCAGGAAAATTGCCCATGCTCGCCAACTGGTAAGATCGTCTTTGTGCCACCAACTGGCTACGACAGCTCCGATCAACCCGGCCAGAAGCCAATCGGCCTTGTCGAGCAGGCGTTGAAAAAGCTCCATGCTCGGGCCTCTTAGTTCACGAAGTAAAAACAAAAAGCCCCGGCGAATGCCGAGGCTTGGAATGGGTGCAGATGCCCGGTGCTGATCGGCCGGGGTGTGCAGGTTCATCGCCCGTGCACGGCTGCTGCGCATCAGCCTGCGCTCTCATCTGCATAACATGCGTGTCTTCCCACGCTGCCCGCCAAGGCCGCCTCATTAGTACAACGAGGACTGGGACACCTTGGCTGCCGGGGTTCTTTCCGCACGCGTGACGACCGGCTATACCGCGCCCATGCTCGCCCCGAGAGCCCACCCTGGCTGTGGCGTACTCCAACACAAAATACAGCAAATTTGGTTTACATACACCATTTTTGGTGTATCATGGACTCATCAACAAAACGAGGCGAGGTGATGAGCTACAGCGAATTCAAACGGTGGCTGAAAGCCCGAGGAGTTAGGTTCGAATCGCTCAATGGAACGAGCCATTTCAAAATCTACTACGAGGACAAACAGACGATCTTTCCGGATCACGGTGCCAAGGAAATGAAGGAAGGCACACGGAAAGGAATCATTAAGCAACTGGGGCTCAAGTGAGCCCCTTCCACCGTTGCGCTTGACTCATCACCCGCTTCTCAGACATCCCTCAAAAGCCGCCGAGAGGAAGGTTAGAACATGTTTGACTACCCATTGACAGTACACACCGAAGACACCCCAGGCGTTGCGCTTACCTGCGACACCATCCCTGAGTTCAACGCCGCCGGGGATGACCTGGCGGAAGCCATGGCAGAAGCTGGGGTGCTAATGCCCGCAGCCCTATCAATCTACGTCGACCAGCGCCGGGCTATTCCCCATGCGCCAGCAGCAACACAGGGTCAGCCCGTTGTGCAGCTATCTGCGCTCACCGTAGCGAAAATCGAGCTGTGGAACACAATGGTTGAGAAAGGCCTGCGCAAAGCCGATCTGTGCCGCCTGCTAGGCGTCAGTCAGAGCCAGGGTGATCGACTGGTGGACTTCATGCATGGCACGAAGCTGGAAGCGCTTGAGGCCGCATTGGCTGCACTGGGCAAGCGGCTGACTGTATCGGTCGAGGCCGCCTAACTTTTTGCCTGGCGATGTCCGAGGATGCTTTGTCCTCGGACCATTCGCTTGCGGCGTATTTGGTTGCGGGGGCTGGAGTTGAACCAGCGACCTTTGGGTTATGAGCCCAACAAGCTACCAGGCTGCTCCACCCCGCAAAAACAAAAAACCCAGCGCGGGGGCTGGGCTTTTGCATTTTTTATCAGTTGCTGGCCTCAATGTAGTCGTGGCCAGCCCAAGTTATCTGGACATTTTCCTCGTCGTGATCAGAGGAGGTCACTGTTACAAAGCCAGCACTCAACAAGAGGTTTAGATGGTAGCTCAATGCATCATACAAACCCGCCGGATTTTGATTCGGATAAGTCTCTGCAAATACCGCAAGAATTTCACTGCGATATAGCCCTCCGCCCAATTCGTCCTCTCGAACAATGAATTCTAGTATTTCTTTAGCGAAAAATTTATTCCTTTTCATGCTGCTCCCTCTGCATCGTGTTAAAAACCTGCAGGAGATTAGAGCAAATCGCATGCACAAAAAAGCCCGACTCAATGGCCGGGCTTTCTGTCGATCCCCTTAACGCGCAGAGATCAATTGATGTGTAGCAATTTCGCTCATTTGCTCACTACTGTCAACCCACCTCATCAAGCAATTGCTCCCTGTCCAGAATCTCCGTGACATGGACCACTGCGGCCTCCTCCATCGCCGCCAAGCACTTGTGAATCCCAAGGCGCCAGCGCCCACGGGTCGAGTCTGGCCGGGCTTCCGTGTCCCAAGTATTGATGTCGTAAAACTCGTCAGGCAGCACAGCAACGTCGGTGGATCGCTTGCCCTGCTTGCCCTTCATCTTCGGGATGAACCACACCGTCGTCGCCTTGTAGACGAACAGAGCGGGCGCCGGCGAGCTGATGCGCGGGATCGTCCGCGAGATCGCCCCTACCCGGTTGCCTTTGGCGGTTGAGTACTTGCCAACCAGAATGTCCCAGTGCGCCGGGCTCAGCTCCCGGTGCAGGAGCGCGTGCAGGCAGCAGTCGTAATCGAACTGGTCGCGGGCAGACAGCAGCGCCCTGAAGCCTCCGGTACTCGCGCCGGAATCGATCAGCTTTTGCCAGCTTTGCTTGGTCGAGTTGTCGATGCTGTCGGCCGCCAGCACCCGGACGATTGCTGACATGACGCCTCGATAGATGCCCGGGCTGTAGCTATCCATGGATTTAGCCAGTTCGGCGCTTGCTTGATTACCCATTGTTCTTTCTCCCCCTGGCACGATCAGCGAAGGACCGGCCCTGCTCGACCTCCTCCCAGCTGGGCTCGCGGCCTGCAAAATTGACGAAACGGGCGTACTGCCCCTGGCGTTGAACGAGGCACGACCCGGGCGGCGCCTGCCGGCCCTTGTCGAGGATCAGCTCAGTGACGCCCTGCTGCCCGGCTTCCGATTCGGGATCGTGGTGCACAAGGATCACCGCATCGGCGTCCTGCTCGATCTGGCCGGAGTCGCGCAGGTCACTGGACTTGGGCTTTTTGTCCGGCCGGGCTGCCGGGTTCCGATTGAGCTGCGCCAGCACCAACACTGGAATGCCCAGCTCTTTCGCTAAATTTTTCATGGCGATCGACACCTTGGCCACAGCGTCGGCGCGGTTCTGCGACTTCGCATCCGTGCCCACCAGCCCCAGGTAATCGACCATCAAGATGTCGAGGCCCCTCTCCCGCTGGAGTCGGCGCGCCTCCATGCGAATGGAAGCCATGGTCATGCCCGGGGTGTCGTTGAGGTAAAACTCGGCGCCGTTGATCTGGCTGGCCGCCAGGCCAATCCGGTTCCACTCGTCCTGCTCTAGGCACTTCACCTCCTCCATGCGGCGCAAGTCGATACCGCCTTGGGAGGCGATGGTGCGAATGGTCAGTTCCTCCTCGCCCATCTCCAGGGAGATGATCAGGCCCACCCCGCGCCCACGGATCGCCACATGGTTGACGATCTGCAGGCCGAGCATCGTCTTGCCGCTGGCAGGCCGGCCGGCGATCACCACCATGCTCTTGGGCCGCAGGAAGCCGATCAGCTTATCCAGGTCGACCAGCCCCGTGGACAGCTTCGGCGGCGCCTTGTCGTTCAGCACGTTGTCCATGTTGTCCAGCACCACTGGGATCACGTCGGCCATGCGCTTGTACCCGGCCTTGCCGGCCGCCTGCAGATCGCGCAGGTCAGCCATGGCCTGCTGGGCCTCGGCGATGATCTGCGGCGCCGGCGCGCCCTCGGCGACCTGGTGGGCGGCCAGTCGGCCAATGTCGATGATCTTGCGCAGCACTGCCCACTCTCTCACGTGGCGGGCATACACCATCGCGTTCGCCGTCGACGGCACGTTGTCGCTGATGGTCGCCGCGTATACCAGGGTCAGGTCCCCGCTGGGTAGCAAGCGCTGGACAGCAGACACAGTGACTGGGTCCACAGGCATCCCCTGCGCCAGGCAATCGCTGATCGCATCAAACAGCGCGGCGTTGTCCAGGTGGTAGAAATCCGCCGAAGTTACCTGGCCGACGATGTCGTCAACCAGTGCCTGATTGCCGCCCAGTGAGGCCAGCATGATCGCACCGAGGACACCATGCTCTGCCTCGGGCAGGTACAACTCTCGTTCCTGGCTCATGCGCTCGCCCTCGCCGAGGCCCAGGTGAACCCCACCGCCTTACCGCCACCCTGGCGCAGCCGGTCAACAGCACGCTCGCCGATGTAGGTTTTCAGATCGTCCACCAACAGGTTCGAGACCACCACCGTTGGCAAGATCAGCTGGTACCGGCGATCGATCACCTCATGCACCAGCCCCAGCTCGTAGTCGCTGCCACGCTGGGCACCAACCTCGTCGATGACCAGCAGGTCGGCGTCCGCCAGTTCGTTGATCACGTCACGCTCGTTGTAGGTCGCGGCCTTGGCCATCGTGCCCTTCGCCACGCGGACGATCTCCGCCACGGGCACCACCAGGGCCTTGACGCCGTACTGCCGGATCGCTGCCTGGGCGATCCCCGAGGCGAGGTGCGTCTTCCCGGTGCCCACACCACCCGCCAGGATCAGCGAGCGGCCGGCCAAGAAGTTCTCCTCGAAATGGTCGACATAAGCCCGGCAAGTCCTCAGCGCCTTCTCCTTCTGCGCATCGCCACCGGTGACGAACGTGTCCAGCGTGCTGCTACGGAAGCGAGGTGTGATGCCAGAACCCACCAGTAGGATGTTCAGGCGTTCGGCGCTCCTGCGCGATTTCTCGGCCTTGTGGGCAAGGCTATCGGTAGGCGCAGTGTTCAACGCCGCCCACTTGCAGCTTGGGCAGCCGTTGGGCAGCCAGGTGCCGTCGAACTGCTCGACCTGGACGTTGATAAACGGAGCGTGCCCAGCGTGAGGGCAGTTCTCCCGCAAGGCCTCACGGTCATCGATGCGAGGCGCCGGGCTGAAGTTAGAAGTTTGCTTGGCCATTTGGCGCCTCCTGGTACATATCGGCGGTGTGCTGGGGCAGGTTGTTATAGGCGCTGGCCTTGGCCGGGCCCGGCGTCAGCTCGTCCTCCCAGCGCTTGCCGTTCAGCCAGGTGGCAGCGTGCGGGATGTATTGGCCACCGCTCTTGAGCCAGTCGAGACTGTTGGTTTGTTTGGCTAGGGCCTGGGCGATCACAGCGAACAGGTCTGGGGTGACCTTCAGCTTGTTCCAGGCCTTTTCTGCTGCCGCCTTGCTCGCCTTTCGTGGATACAGCTTCCAGAACAAGTCAAAAGGGATCGTCTGCGCGCGAGCGCTGGAGTCAGTGCTTGTTGGATTTTTCAGTACTTGCTTATCCTCAATACTTACTAGTGTCGGATTAGCCGGATGCGGTTCGACCGGATGCGGTACAGCCGGATACGGTGAAGCCGGAAGCGGTGAAGCCGGAAGCGGTGACTCAGACACCACATAGGTGACCTCGCCAAGTACGCCACCATCGCCGCGCGGTTGCTCGCGGCGGACGTAGCCCGCCTTGATGAGCTCGTCTAGCAGACCGTAGATACCATCACGACCGGTTGGCTTTACCGATTGCGCAGTCTCCCCGCGCAGGTGCGCCGGAGAGACCTTCCAGTGGTCAGGCTTACCTAACAAAAACACCAGAACCCCGCGTGCAGCCCAACTCAAGCGCCGGTCCTCGCTGATCGATTTGCTCAACAGGTAGAAATTCCCCTCCGGGCGAGGGGCTCGAATGATGCTCATTGCAACGTCTCCGAGCCTGGAGCATTGGCTACCGGGTTCTCGCCGGCGGGCATCGACGCCACGCCGCCAGACAGCCGTTCGATCAGGACGGTGAGCGCGCCCAGGGCATCAAGAGAGTGCGCCCGAGCAAGATCCAGTTCGATCAGCCGCGGGCAGTTCGCCTTGATATGTTCGTGCGAGCGATGGACATAGTTGAACCCGACTTGGGCCAGATCAGCAGTTGGAACCACCCGGAAGGCCTCGGCTGGGAGAGGTTGTATCGCAGGGGGCCTTATCGGAATAGGCAGGGACGTGAGTTCAACCCCATCCATAAGACACTGCCGCTGATGCGCAAGGTGATCGGCGGAAACGCTCTGCACGTCATGCCCCGTCCTGCGCCTGAACATCACCGCCAAAGCCATGCACGCCTCCACCAGGCCAACGTGCGTGTCATCACGCAGGTGAATCTCGCCACCCTCCTCAATCACCTCTACCGCATCCGCCAGACTCTCGAATGCCGTCAGCATGAGCGCGGCGTCATCGAACCGCTCGAAGAAATCCTCGTTGATGACTTCAACGGCCGGCGCCTTTGGAAAATCGATCACTTTGCTCATTGCGCACGCTCCAGGCGCTCAACCAAGCTGCGCAACTTGCGTTTGAGTTTGATGGTGAGGGCACGCTGATCAAACCAACGGCTATAGGCCGCTTGGGTGAACTCCACCACCCCGCGATACGCCGGATCTTCGAAGTCGAAGCGCGTGCGCTCGCCATTCCCTGGGCGGCCGTGTGCCCGGAAATAGGTGGCGTACATCGCACTCAGTTCGCGCTTCAGGGAGTTGCGCAAGATCTCGGCGTGCTGGAAGGAAACGGCTGCCTCGGCGATTTGCCCCATGAGTTGTTCGTAGGTGATTTTCTTACTCACAGGGACTTCTCCGGGTTGAATTTTTCGTAAAAGAACTGGCCGTCCCACGTTTTCTTCATGGGTAGCTTTTCAGCGATGTAAAGGTCAAACAGCTTCTTGGTGCCCCCCTCAAGCATCACCGGGGCGTAGCGGATGAAGCTGGTAACCCCTTCACCGCTCACCTTGAACGGCTTCTCAGTGAGCCAGTGCTTGTCGCGCGCCATGGCATAAACCCGGTATTTTGGAGAGTACTCAGGGTTGCTTTCGGAGTTGTAGATCCACTTGAGCTCAAGCAGGTAGGAGTTGATTTGCTGGGAGTTGACCCCGTTCAGGCGCTTGGCAAACTGCGTCGGCGTCTCGCCGGGCATGAACAGGTGCTCGAGCGCCTCGATCTTCTTGGCCTGCTGTTGGTTTTCCAGGGCAAGCACGGCCTTCTCCTCCGCCAGATCAGCGGCGAGGCGAAGCGCGGTGGGCAGGTCCTGTGGCAGAACTGGAGCCGTAGCCGGCCGGAAGTACTGCTCCACAAGCTGTTCCTGAACATCCCACGCCAGATCGTCGTTGAGACTTTTGACCAGAAGCAGGTAGCCGCGCTCGGTGACCAGAACCCCGCGAGGGGCGCGAGAGCTGAAAACATCAACAGGCAGCTCGGTACGGATTTCGTCCCTACTTACCTCAAAGCAGTGCCGGCCTTCAATGAAGCGATCCCGGTGCTCGCCAAAATTACGCTTAGCCGTACCTTCAGGCCGCCCATGCACCTGGTCGATCATGGCCAAGGTGACTACGCGCTGGCCGCGGTACTCGACGATTGGCATGATGGTGTTGTGGATCGTGATCAGATTCATTGGCCGCCCTCCACTTTTGCGCCACGAACTGGAAGGCTCGTGTTTTGTGGCGCGCGCGGTTGGCCAAACGCCTCATCAGTGCGTTTTTCCAGGCTCTCGCGCTCCACATCAAGGCAGTTATGCCAGTCGTCGGCGTTGTAGATCGCCATCTCGGCAACATTGGCGTACTGCTTGTTGGGCTCGTGTTCGTCCAAACGATCCCGCAGCACAACCAGTACCGACCGAAGCCAGTCAATGTGCTGCATCGCACACGCGATCTGGAACGTGGCGTCTTCGGCAATGCGCTTCTGTTCACTCATGCCACACCCCCTGCGTCGACGGCAGCGTGAGATGCGTAGACCAGCGCCAATGCATTCTCGGCAGCGAAGAAGATCAATGTCGCTTCGTTCGAGCATTCAGGCGTACTCATGAGGCTGCGCAGGCCGGCTACTACTGCCTCGAGGTGATCAGTAGCAGCCTCCAGCGCATCGTGAACTGGCACGCCACCAGCGGCCGAGAGCACAGCGCAGGGACCACGGACACAAAATTCATGCTCCAGAGTCAAAAGTTTGTTGGTCATTTGGCACCGCCTTGAGCGCCTTGGCGCTGATCTTCCAGGCTTTGGCGGGCAGACCGGTTCAGCGTGGAAACCACATCAGCCAGAAAGCCCAAGGCGCGGACCTCTGCGCAGTAGGCGATTTCGCCATTGTTGATGCAGTCGTCCAAGCGTCCGCAGAGCTGCCTGATCCCCTCGGCCAATTCGTGCGCAAGGCGGAGACCCTCAATCAGATCCTGGCCATCGCTGATACACAGCAAGGTGCTGTCCAGACCGCCAAAGCTGAAGGCAGAAAGCTGAGGTAGTTGCGCTACTGGGGTGGTAATGGTATTTTCTGAGTGCGACATAGTTTCGTCTCCTACAGACGATGAAGTACGAACCACTCACTGCGAATGAGTGGGATGTAGAAGCCCGGCCTGCGAAGCCGGGTTTTTTATTGCCTGGAGAAAAGTCAGCCAGACAACAAAAACTGCAAGAAAGGTTTATTCATGCCTACGCCCTCAGATCACTGGATGAATTCACAGAGCCATCAGACCCAGATGCCAGGACGCGAATATTGATGGATGATTCACCTACCTTGTGGCGAGCTTCGACCTGGGCTAGCAGAGGGCACAGGGAGGCAGCGGTGACAGCCCCATCAGTCATCAGCTCGGCAAGAAACGCCTTTTCCGGGCTGATCTTCTGAGAGCCAGAAAGCCAGTAGGAAATGGTGGCTTGCGATACCCCCAAAGCTTTCGCAGTGAGGGACTGGGTGCCGAAGTGCTTGATAAGCACAGTGATAGCTTTAGACACAAAAGAAGCCTCTGATAAGCCTTTTTATATGAAGGCATAGAAGCAGGCTTCTTTGCAACCCCATAAGTATTTTTATAGGATCTGCGGATGAAACTATCAGACCGCATCAAAGCCGCTCGGAAGCACGCCAACCTGACCCAGAGCGAGCTAGCCGAGCGGGTGGGGATTGCTCAGACAGCAATCAGCCAACTCGAGTCGGGTAAGACCCAGCGATCGTCGTATCTGCTGCAAATCGCCGAGGCATGCGGCGTATCAGCCATGTGGCTCGCCACTGACTTGGGCGGAATGCTGTCCTCTCCCGAACAGCAGGCCTTCTACGCAGAAGGAAAAAAGCAGTGGGAGGAGTTTGAGGCCGGGTATGCACAAGCAATGGCGGACCAGGAGCAGGAGGAAGCCGCCGACCTAGGCATCGGCGCAGTTCCAATCAGCGCCTGGGATGACGAAACCCCGCTTGACGATGATGAAGTTGAAATCCCATTCCTTCGGGAAGTTGAGCTATCCGCAGGGAGCGGCCGTACCGTGATCGAGCAGAGCACTACCGCAAAGCTGCGGTTCGGAAAACGGTCCCTTCGGGCTCACAACGTACAGTTTGACCAGGCCGTTTGCGTGATTGTCTCCGGGAACTCAATGGAGCCGGTGCTCCCCAATGGGAGCACGGTGGGAATCAATACAGGTCAGCGGCAAATCGTGGACGGCAAGATGTATGCACTTAAGCATGACGGCCAGTTACGAGTGAAGATTCTCTATCGCCTGCCCGGTGGAGGTGTGCGTATGCGGAGCTTCAACACTGCGGAGCATCCTGACGAGAGCTACACCTTGGAACAGATGGCGGAGAACTCACTGGAAGTCATAGGTCGCGTGTTTTGGGGAGCATCATTCTTCTCGTGATTCTTGCAGCGTCAAGCAGCAGCCCGGCATTGCCGGGCTTTTTTGTGCCCATTTTTCGGTTGGCAGAAGCGGCGCGACCATTGATATAAAAATACTGCTTGTGCATTTTTATCAATCTGCTTATATTTTCTTCATCGCAACAATTCACGGAGGGAGTTTTTATGTGCGAACTGATTAATTTTGGCGGCCTCCAGGGGCTCACTGGCCTGCTGGCACCGCAAGAGCTACGCGCTGCGCTGGGTATTTGCTCGGGCCTGGCGAACAAAGAGATCGCACGAGAAATGGACTGCTCACCCGCAACCGTCAAGAAGTCCGTCGAGCGTGCATTCTTCAAGCTCAACGTCACTAATCGTGCCTCATTGGTCGCCGAAGCCTTTCGTCTTGGCCTGATTGCCTTCGCCGGCAGCATGATGCCTGCACCCCAACGCCAGCAGGATGAAGACCATCACCAAGGCGTGCTGCTGGCGTAAGCAGCGGCGTGGGCCTGGTCGCGGGCGCAGTCCGGTGATGTAACCACCACCTTTTCAACATTTTTGCGAAAGCCAACAACGCGGCCGGGCACCGGCTTGCCTAAAAACATCTGCAAGGAGTTCCAAATGCTGATCCTCACCCGCAAAGCCGGGCAGCAAATTCATATCGGCGACGACATCATCGTCCGCGTCATCGCTATCAAAGGGACCATCGTCCAGATCGGGGTCCAGGCACAGAGCGATATCGCCGTCGATCGTGATGAGGTGCGTACCGCAAAGCTCAAGGACCGCGTAAAGGAACGTCCTGATGATTAATCAATCCGTCCAAAACCACAGAAACGAAAAGTTTATTGTCCGCATGCCCTTTGGTCTTCGCGATCAAGTGGAGGCCTACGCCTCCATCACGTACACAAGTATGAACACAGTGTTCATCCGCGCCGTTGAGCAATATTTAGACAAGCAAAAACGAATGGACCTTCTGCTGGACGCTTTAGCCTTTGCCGCAAGCTATACAAATGTGGAGGTCCGCCATGCCGGCGTTTGACTTGTCCCGGCAACGGAGCATTCCAACTCTGTGCCCCCAGCCTAACGGCCCACGGGGTCTTCGCTTGATTCTGCTGTGGCAACTGCTGCAGCAGCCCAGCACAACTTTCGGAGAAGTCATGACCCTCTCCGCCGCCTGCGGCATCGACGCCCGCCAAGTGCTGGCCGACCACTTTTCAGCGTCGGCAGTGAACGTCGGCAGACTGGAGGCGTAAGCATGAAGTCTATCGCCACACGCACCAACGTCACGACCTGCAAAGCCACGGTTCCGGATCGCGAAATTACTGAGGCCCAGTGCAAGATCCTGGCAGAGCAGCAGGGGCTCATCCTAGATAGCGCCAGCGGGCGCTATCGGGGCTACCACAAGTCGGAGGACTCCTCAACCGGCTACAGGCACAGCTGGCAGATCAAGGTGACCGTCGATCACTCGCTCGAGGCCGGCCACCGCCAGTGTGAAGTAACGCATGAAACCCACATAGCTCAAGGTTTGGAGGGTGGCCATGGGCAATATCGCTAACCAGGCCCTGGCCAAGGCCCGCGCCAGCCTCACGCCCAAGAAATCACTGCGTCGGCCTGCACCACGGGTCGAGAAGGTCGCCACGCCGCCCGAGAGCGCCGTTGGCGTTCGACAGGAGATTACCGGCCCGATCAACAAGGTGATGTACCGCGAGGGACGCGCCTGGGCGCTTGACCTGGTGAAATCACTGCGGGCCAGCCCGGTCGACATCGTAATCGAGCGCCTATCCGGCGCAGCAGTAGGACGGCCCGGCAGCTACGCCAGCGGTATCAACTCGGTGATCGCCGCGCTTCTACAGGCACACACGCCAGATCTGGCGATTGCAGAAAACCTGACGCGTCATAGGAGTGACCATGGCAGCAGCAGAAAAACTGCCCGGGGATGACGGGCACGACAAGGTAACGGAAAAGCGGATGGCCGAGCTTGTAGGGACCACCGCCAGGGCTCTCCAGCGTAAGCGAGAGCGAAAGGTAATCCCGCCCGGCGTATGGATGAAGATCGACGGCCGGATCATCTACAGCAAACGGAGATACGACGAATGGATAGAAAGCCTGTGGACCTGCCGTCAGGGGTGGAGCTTGTCGGGCGATCAATCCGAATTCGCTTCACCTGGAACAAGAAGCGGTGCTGCGAAACGCTCGCCCTCCCTCAAACCCCGAAAGGGATCGCAGCAGCAGCGAGCCTACGTTCTCAAGTGAAGGGACTGGACAAGCTCGGCGCTCTCACTCCCGAGAAGTATGCCGAGCTGTTCCCTCGTAGCCGCAACGTCACTGCTCACGCCGTACCGATCTTCTTCGACTACGCCCAGGACTGGCTCGATAGCCTTCAAATCGTCGAGGGCACCCGGGTGGGTTATCGAACCGCCCTCCAGATTTACTGGATTCCCTATCTGGCGTCGATGCCCATGGACGCTATTACATCGGTCCACCTACGCAAGGTGGTGAACGATATTCAGTGGCCGTCGCTCAGCCGCCGGAAAGGCGTATTGGGAGTGCTCACAACAATCTTCGACCAGGCAGTGGCCGACGAGATCATCGTACGCAATCCGGTGCTCTCGATACCTGGCGCCAAAGTGCCGAAGCGAGAAATCGACCCCTTCACCATGGAGGAGGCCATTTTGATGATCGACAAATTGTACGAAGTGACGAGCGGGCTGCAGCAGATTTACGCCTGCTACTTTGAATTTTGTTTTTACACAGGGATGCGCCCAGGGGAGGTTCTGGCTCTGCGCTGGAGCGAAGTTGATGCCCGAACAAAGTCAGTCAACGTCTGCAGAATCATGATCAAGGGCGTGATCAAAGAGAGGACCAAAACGAAAACCACTCGTAAGGTTTTATTGAACGATCGCGCATTGCACGCACTCGAAAAAGCCAGACCGCTCACCGCGGCGCGCTCAGATTATGTTTTCGCGCCGAAGGGATCAGGTGAGAAGTCGGAGCTGTTTATACGTTCCGAGACAGGTCAGAAACGTTACTGGCTCAGCGCATTGCGGAAGTTGGGTATACGACACCGCAGGATGTACGACACGCGCCACACGTACGCAACGATGTGCCTAATGGCCGGCATGAACCCGGCATTCATCGCCGCGCAACTTGGGCACAGCGTGCAGGTACTGCTCTCCACTTATGCCAAGTGGATCAGCTCCCCGAATGACTGGGCAGAGTTGGACAAGCTCAAGAGCATGGTGAGTGGTACAAAAGTGGTACGAGCAAAAAGCCAGTGACGCCAAATGTGCCGAAAACAGTAGGGTTTCAACTACATGTGCGGATTAGCAGGTG
>NZ_JAPYKM010000049.1:0-36106 GCF_029623465.1 Pseudomonas sp. RIT-To-2
CGAGACCGTGCGCCGCCCGCGCGGCGCTTCGCGAGCAAGCCCGCTCCTACATCTGTTTCGGGCCAGTTACGTCTGTGCCATTGCCTGGCCCGCCCTCTGGGCTGGACGCCATATTCCGGGGGAGGCGTTAAATAAAAGATCTAATGGCATGTTTTTTTGTTCTTTTACGACATAAGCCCAATTCTCTATAACAGACAATGCCGCGCCACCCACTGTTGCCCAGGACACTGTTGCCACAGCAACAGCCATTCCACAGACCCTGGCCACAGCGACAGCCGCCGCCCCCACTCGCCAGGCCGGAAGCCAGGCACCGCGGGGTTTCCAGGGATTGGTACGGTGCTTGCTCAGGACCCTCCACTGTCCATCGAGCCACTGTTGAGGATTTGCCATGTCTCGCCCGCTGAATGTTGTCGCTGTCTCCGGGGGCACTTACCGCCCTTCCCGCACCCTGGTGCTGACCCAGGCCATCCTGGCCGAGCTGGGCGCGTTGCTGCCCATCACCCCCCAGGTCATCGAACTGACCGATATCGCTCGCCCCTTGGGCGCATCGCTATCGCGCCAGGAAGCCAGCCATGAGGTGGAGGCGAGCCTCAAGGCCATCGAGGGCGCCGACCTGCTGATCGTCGCGGCACCGGTCTATCGAGGCTCCTACCCGGGGTTGCTCAAGCATCTGTTCGACCTGGTGGACCTCAATGCCCTGATCGACACCCCGGTGTTGCTGGCCGCCACCGGTGGCAGCGAGCGCCATGCCCTGGTGCTGGACCATCAGCTTCGCCCGCTGTTCAGCTTCTTCCAGGCCTTGACCCTGCCCATCGGCGTGTACGCCACCGAGGCGGATTTCGCCAACTACCAGATCACCAGCGAGCTGCTGCAAGCGCGTATTCGCCTGGCAGCCGAGCGCGCCGCGCCGTTGTTCGGCGCACTGGCCACCCACCTGCGCAAGATCGCCTGAGGAGTTCACATGGACGTTTTCTGGTTTCTGCCCACCCACGGCGACGGGCATTTCCTGGGCACCACCCAAGGCGCCCGCCCGGTCACCCTCAACTACCTCAAGCAGGTGGCCCAGGCCGCCGACAACCTGGGCTACCACGGGGTGCTGATCCCCACCGGGCGCTCGTGCGAGGACTCCTGGGTGATCGCCTCGGCGCTGGTGCCATTGACCGAGCGCCTGCGCTACCTGGTCGCGATTCGCCCAGGCATCATCTCGCCCACGGTGTCGGCGCGCATGGCCGCCACCCTCGATCGGTTGTCCAATGGCCGCCTGCTGATCAACGTGGTCACCGGCGGCGACCCCGATGAAAACCGCGGCGACGGCAGCTTCCTCAGCCACGCCGAACGCTACGAGGTGACCGACGAATTCCTGCAGATCTGGCGCCGCGTGCTGCAAGGGGAAGCCGTGGACTTCGCAGGCAAGCACCTGCACGTAGAGAATGCCAAGGCCCTCTACCCACCGGTGCAGAAACCCTACCCGCCGCTGTATTTCGGCGGTTCCTCAGAGGCCGCGCACGCGCTGGCCGCCGAGCAGGTGGACGTGTACCTGACCTGGGGCGAACCGCCCGCCGCCGTCGCCGCCAAGCTGGCCGACATTCGCGAACGCGCGGCGCGCCATGGCCGCCAGGTGCGCTTCGGTATCCGCCTGCACGTGATCGTGCGCCCTACCAGCGAAGAAGCCTGGGAGGCCGCGAACCGCTTGATCGAACACATCAGCGACGACACCATTGCCGCCGCCCAGCAGTCGTTCGCCCGCTTCGATTCCGAAGGGCAACGGCGCATGGCCGCCCTGCACGGTGGGCGCCGCGACCAGCTGGAAATAGCCCCCAACCTGTGGGCCGGCGTTGGCCTGGTGCGCGGCGGCGCCGGCACTGCGCTGGTGGGCAACCCCACCGAGGTGGCGGAACGCATCAGGGAGTACGCCGACCTGGGCATTGAAAGCTTCATATTGTCCGGCTACCCCCACCTGGAAGAAGCCTACCGCTTCGCCGAGCTGGTGTTCCCGCTGCTGCCTGAACCCTACGCCAGCCTCGCGGGGCGCGGCATCACCAACCTGACCGGGCCGTTCGGCGAGATGATCGCCAATGACGTGCTGCCCAGCAGCAAGGCGGCCTCATGAGCCCATCGTCTTCAGCGCTGGACATCGCCCGCGCCCTGGCCGCCGACTTCGCCGAAACCGCGGTGGAACGCGACCAGCGCGGCGGCACGCCGAAGGCCGAGCGCGACGCCCTGCGTCGCAGCGGGCTGCTGGCCCTGAGTATTCCCAAGGCATTCGGCGGCCAGGGGGGCACCTGGCAGGACACCCTCGGGGTGGTACGCGAACTGGCGCGGGTCGACAGTTCAATCGCCCATGTGTTCGGCTTTCACCACCTGATGCTGGCCACCGTGCGCCTGTTCGCCAAGCCCGAACAATGGCAGCCGTGGTTCGAACAGACCGCACGCCAGCAATGGTTCTGGGGCAATGCCCTCAACCCCCTGGACACCCGCACCGTGATCCGCCGCTTCAACGGCTGGTGCGAATTTTCCGGCAAGAAAAGCTTTTGCTCCGGCGCCGCCGACTCACAGATGCTCATCGCCTCGGCGGTGGACGAAAACGCGGGCGGCAAACTGCTGATCGCCGCCATTCCCAGTAACCGCAGCGGCATCACCCTGCACGATGACTGGGACAACTTCGGCCAGCGCCAGACCGACAGCGGCAGCGCCAGTTTCGAGCGGGTGCGTGTCGAGCAATCGGAACTGCTGCTTGACCCCGGCCCCTTGAGCACGCCCTTTGCCTGCCTGCGGCCGCTGATTGCCCAACTGACGTTCACCCACATGTTCCTGGGCCTGACCGAGGGCGCGCTGGAAGAAGCGCGCCACTACACCCTTCACGAGACCCGGCCCTGGTTCAAGTCCGGCAGCCAGGAGGCCCGCCTGGACCCTTACGTGCTGGCCCACTATGGCGAATTCTGGGTCGCCCTGGAGTCGGTGCGCCTGCTGGTGGAGCGTGCCACCCGCTTGCTCGACGAAGCCTGGGCCCGGGGCCCGGCGCTGACTGCCGAGGAGCGCGGGCATGTGGCCGTGGCCATCGCCACCGCCAAGGTCGCTGCCAGCCGCCATGGCCTGGAGATATGCAGCCGACTGTTCGAGGCCACGGGCGCACGCGCCACCCACGCCTCGCTGCGCCTGGACCGCTACTGGCGCAACCTGCGCACCCAGAGCCTGCACGACCCCATCGACTACAAGCTTCATGAACTCGGCGACTGGGCATTGAACCAGACGCTGCCGATTCCCACTTTCTATTCCTAGAGACCGCCCATGCAGTTATTGACCTTGCCGCCCTCGCCTGCCCTCGCCACCTCGATCCGCGCCACCGCCCAGGTGTTCGAAGACCCCAAGTCCAAGGCGCTGCTGGCCCACCTGGAACAGATAGCCCCCAGCGAAGCCAGCGTGTTGATCATCGGTGAAACCGGCACGGGCAAAGAGCTGGTCGCCCGCCACATCCACAACCTCAGCGGGCGCCGCAACCGCCCGTTCGTGGCGGTCAACTGCGGGGCGTTTTCCGAGTCGCTGGTAGAAGCCGAACTGTTCGGCCATGAAAAGGGCGCCTTCACCGGTGCCCTCAGCGCCAAGGCCGGCTGGTTCGAGGAAGCCAACGGCGGCACGTTGTTCCTGGACGAGATCGGCGACCTGCCCATGGCCATTCAGGTCAAGCTGCTGCGGGTGTTGCAGGAACGGGAGGTGGTGCGCCTGGGTTCACGCAAATCCATCCCCATCGATGTGCGGGTGCTGGCCGCCACCAACGTACAACTGGAGCGGGCCATCAACGCCGGGCACTTTCGCGAGGACCTGTACTACCGGCTGGACGTGGTCAGCCTCGACCTGAGCCCGCTGCGCGACCGGCCCGGCGATATCCTGCCGCTGACCCGGCACTTCATCGACGCCTACAGTCAGCGCCTGGGCTACGGCGCCGTGACCCTGAGCGCGGCGGCGGAACACAAATTGCGCAGCTACCAATGGCCGGGCAACATCCGCGAACTGGAAAACGTCATCCATCACACCTTGCTGATCTGCCGCAACGGCGTGATCGAGCCCGAAGACCTGCGCCTGTCGCACATGCGCATCGAACGGGCCGACGATAGCCAGGCCACCGATGATTCGGCCGAAGCACTGCTGGAGCGCGCCTTCCAGAAACTGTTCGGCGAACAGGCGGGCGCCCTGCATGAAAAGGTCGAGGACGCACTGCTGCGCGCCGCCTACAAGTTCAGCCACTACAACCAGGTGCACACCGCCAACCTGCTGGGGCTGACGCGCAACGTCACCCGCACGCGGCTGATCAAGATCGGCGAACTGGCGGTGAACAAGCGCCGGCCCGGGGAAACCATCCAGCAGGACCGGGTGCTGCAGTTGTCGATCTGAGCGACGTGCGCCGTGGCAGGTAACGCACACCCTGGGTGCAGAACCGTTGCCACTGAAAAACCTCGTGAACGCTCATGTGACCCGCAGCGCCTGCACCTGAACCGTACGGGGCGCCGCGGCGCCGTGGTCCAGGCACAGCAGGCGGCCTTGGGCATCAAATAGCAACCAGTGGCCATGGTCGTCCTGCACATGCACGAACACCCTGCCGGGCCAACTGACCTTGGCCAGCAGCCTGCACCGTTGCGCATCGAAGAAGCGTACCTGCTGCTGCCCCCCGAGAACCGGGTAGACCACCACCAGGTGCTGGCCGTTCCACGTCAGGCTGACGCTATCCAGGTAGCGTTCGTCCAGGGCCGGCAAGGGGTAGCGTTCCTTGCCCGCCTGCACGGCCCACTCGCCGCTGCCGTCGCTGGCCAGGTCGAACTCCAGCACGCTGCCATCGCCGCCAAAGGCCAGCGCCCCAGGGGGGCCGGGGCGCCGAGCCACCGGGTCGCGCGCCTGCAACCTGCGCTCTGGCAGGCGATAGCACCAGCGCTCCAGGCTGCCATCCGGCCCGTTGAGCAAAATGTTTTCCTCATGGGACCGGGTACCGATGACCCACACCGGACCGGGCAGGTCAGGCACTTGCCACAGGGTCGCCAACCTGCGGTCCACATCCAGCACGCGCAGGTGGTTGCCCTTGGCCACGGACCAGGCCGAGCCATTGAAGTGGCGGGCGAAGCTGTCCAGAGCCAGCACGCCCAGGTCCTGAAACCCTCGGTTGGCCAGGTCAAGCTTGCTGACGCGCCACACCGACTCGCGACGAATCAACGCCAGTGCCACCTGGCGGCTATCGCCCATGACCAGGTGGCTGGCAGGCACGGCGAAATACGTGAGCGCACGGCCTTGGGCGTTGACCACCGCCACCCCTGACTCCCCCAACGCCACCAGGCTTCGGTCAGGGTCCAGCACCCGCGCATCGAGCACGGCCCGAATCCCGGCGGCCGGCGCTTGCCACTGGGGTGGCGATGCCAGCTGCCACCAGCGCGTCGGCTTCTCGGGGCGGTAGTCCAGCGCCGGCATGTCCGCGCGTAGCCAAGGGTCGTTCGCCAGCGTCACGAGCGTCTTGATCACGTCGGCACGCACGGCGCGGTCCTCCACCACGGCCCCCAGCAATGCTATGGCCAGCTGCGCGCAGGCTGCCGAGGCGCGGCATTCATGGTGCAGGAGGGCCAGAGCGATGGCCGAGCGTTCGCTGCCACGCGCAGGGTCATCGCGTACCGCCAGCACGTACTCCTCGTACCGCGCCAGCGTATCGGGCAGCAGCACGGCACGCTTGACCAGTGCCTCTGCCGCGAGCGCCTCGCCCCCGGCCTCGGCGCTCAGTAGCCAGGCCACTGCCCGAGGGCGCTCACCGGCCAACGGCCAGACCGCGTCCACGGCCGGCAGCCAGCGGCCCTGATCGGCCAGCCAGTTCGCCCACTCCAGGCGCAGGCGCGCCGCAGGCCCCGGCCATTTACTTTGCAACGCCAGCACTGCCTCGGCGAACGCGCTATCCCGGCGCGCTACCTGCACCGCGCGCTCCCAGTCGTCGGCCAGGCACAAGTGCCGGACAATGGCGGCCGCCGGCTGGTCCCAGGCCAGTGCCAGTTCGGCGGCCTGCTGGAAACGCTGGTGCGCCTCCAGATAATCCAGCGCCTCTTGCCGCGCACTGAGCAGCTCGGCCAGGACAAATACTGCCTCATCGATACGCCCCTCGCGGTCCAACCGGGCGAAACTGGCCCGGTACACCTGGCGCAGGTGACTGCTGAAGTCTTCGGGCAGGTTCAAGGACCGCGTCGGGGCTGCCGCCGTCGTGCGCAGGCGCAGGTCGGCGCGTGGGGTCGGCGTGCCGAAGGCCGGAGGCCCTGGCTGCTGGGCGCTGTCCAGGGGAATGGCATGGCGCAGGGCCTCGGCCATCTGGCCCTGCTCGAACAGGTCGAGCATGCGTTGCAGGTAGGCCGCCTGACGCTTGCCGAACACCTGCCCCAGCCGCGACTGGTCCAGGAACCGACCCAACCAGCGCTCGAGGAAGCCGGGAACGAACGCGTGGGCCTGGCGCCGCGGCGCCAATGCCTTGCGGGCCCCGGTATTTGCCGCCAGCGCCTGCATGACCTCGGCGCGCTGGCCGGGCGGTGCCTGCACGGCATTGCCGAGTACCTGGCGCAGCGGGCGCGGCGCCTCCTCGACCACTGATGGCGACGTGGCAGCCGGGCACGCTTCGTAGGTGTCCTGCCACACATAGCCATCCATGCACAGCCAATGGCCGGGCTGCAGCGGTTCGGCGTCCACCAGGCGCAATGCCTGAACCTGCCCGCCGCGTACCAGCCAGGCGTCGGCGGCCGGTAGCCCGGCCCGCTCCCTGGGCAGCAAGGGCGCCGAGCACAGGGTGCCATCGAGCAAAATCAACGGCCAACCCAGCAGCGGCTCACAGTGCTGGCGTTGCGGCGCAGGCCAACGCAACAAGTCACCGTCGGCGAAGCGCCAGGCCCGGCTACCGGCCCGCCAATGCGTGAGCAACAGCGCCTGGCGTGCCGGTTCGGCGAAGCGTTGCGCGGGCAACCACAAGCCCGCCACGGCATGGACGCCGCGCAACAAGGGTTGTTGTACGGTCTCAGTCATGGCGGGCACCTCGGGTAACGTCATCGGTGCACAGCACCTGCAGGCGCATCAAGCGCTCGCGCACGGCAAACACCAGTAATTCGCGCTGGCGGGTCAGCACCGCAAGCATCCCGCTGACCGCGCAGAAACTATAGTGGGCCGAAGGCGCGGTACAGGTGAACAGCGGTTCCACCTGCTGGTCCTGGTAGAGGAAAAAGCTCTGCCGGCTGGTACTCATCAACACCAGGCTGAAGCGTCCGCCTGCCGCGTCGTGGAGCAGGCCGATGGCCTGGTAGCCGCGTGCCAGGTTGACCGCATGCTGATGCCGCGGATCGTCAGCGCGATCATGCACCTGCCAGGTACCGGTGCTGCCCCGGCCGTGGTACACCGCGCAGGGCACGAACCCGCAGCGCGGGCCCGGCGAGCCGGCAAACAGCACTTGGGTAGCGTCGCGCCCAACACCCAGGGCACTGCCCTGCCGGTAGAAGTCTTCATCGTGCAGAACCTCCAGGAACAACTGCCCGCTCTGTTGCCTGACATACGCGAGCGATGCCTGGCCGACCTGGGCCAGGCCCAGTACCCCACTGGCCTCGGCATGCAGGCGCCGGGCCGGCGCCGCCGTGGGCTGCCAATACACCAGGCGGTGTTGGCGGTCCAGGCAATACACTCGCCGATCACGCCGGCCCAGCCTGACGAAAGGCAACTGGGTCGCGGTGCCCACGGGCATCTGGAAGGTCTCGCGAGCCGGCACCTCGATGCCGTCGAACCGCGGCATGTGCCAGAACGTCAGGGTGGCCGCGTCCGACAGAATGGCCGTGAGCTGCTTGCCGAAAAAAGCGCAGGCCACCGGTTTCAAGCGCCGCGGCCAACAGTGCCGGTGGGCCCGGGGCGTCTTGTCGCTGCCCGCCGGGGGCAGTTGGAACACCAGGGCGCCCGGTTCATCCAGCAGTTGCAGGGCCACCTGGGTGCCCTGGGCTGAAATCACCGGGGCGAAGGTCAAGGCCACGCGCCAGCTCTGCCCTGGCAACCGCCGGGTCACCGGCCGAGTACCAAACTGGCCGGTCAGCAGGCGCTGGCTGGCCGCCGCATCCGGCAAGGGCAACACCACCTGGCGCGGCGGGCGGCCTTCGATGCACACGCCCATACCCTGGCCGTCCAGGGTACGCTGCACCCGCAGGCGATGGCTGAACGGCAACGTCTCGCCAGCCAGACGCACGCCCACCCCCCAGCACTGGGCAAAGGGTTCCTGGGCATCGAGCCAGGAACGCCACGCCTGCCAGTGCGACGGTTGCACCGCAACTTCGGTACGCGCCGCCAGCATCTGGCGCAGCGCTTGCGCGTTGTCCATCGGCGCCACCTGGCCAGGGGCTTGCAGCGTGCCCCAGAGCAATTCGCCACCCGCCGCGCGAGCACGCCGCGCCAGCAGAATCATCAACGCCAGGTGGACCAGCCGCGGGGCGCCCCACTGGGTGGGGCCGGCGTCGAACAACACCAGCATCTGCCGGGTGGCTTGACGCGGGCGTTGGCGTGGCGCCAGAAACAGGTGTTCCCCGGCCACCGCACGGCGCAGGAATTCATCTGGCAGTGCATCGGCCAGCAGCCACTCACTGGCCAGCAGCCGCTCATAAGGCCCCCGCCTTTGCAGGTCGCCCAGGCCATCGGGCTCGGGGGCGCCCCCCGCCTGGCTATCGATCACGGGCCCGAGCAGCGCGCCCAGGCGCGGCAACAGGTCGGCCAGGCTGGGCCACAGCGCCGGGTCGAACCAGGCCAGCCATTCGGCCCAGGGCTTGAGGCGATCAGGAAGCTGCATGGCGGCCCCACTGCGATTGGATATGGGCCAACTGCCCCGCCTCGGCCAACGGCCATTGGCGGTCCAGGGGGATAACACGCGCGGGCTCGCGCCACAGCAACAACGGCCGCCGCGTGACGCGCGTGCCGAGCGCCTGCAACAGCCACTCGGCGGGCACCTGCGGCTGCCAGCGGGTGGGCAGCCACAACCCAGGCGCGTCGGGGTCCGGTGCCGCGTACTCGATACCCTCTACCCAGGGCAAGTCGGCGGTGGCGCCGATGACCATCAGCAACCCGTCGCTGGCCGCAACCGTCAACCGCTTGCAGGTGGCCAAGGGCAGTTGCGCCAGGCGCGCGTGCAGGCGCGGCGCCACTTCACCCCAGGCCACCGCCGCCTGCGCGGCCAAGGGCTGGGCGCGGGGCTGCCACTGCCAGGGCAGGCTCACAGGGCGAACGAAGTGTGCGCCGCCAGCCGGCCGCGCAGTTGGCGCAGGTCCTCGGGCAAGGCATCGGCGGCAAAGTTGGCGTCTATTTCCCGCAACAGGCTCTCGCGCTCGGCCGCGACGCTGGCGGCCTCCTGCGCCAGGCATCGGGTCGCCGCCTCCACCAGCCGGGCCAGGCGCGACAGCGGTTGCTGGCTGGCGGCTTCGACCGCACTGAACAGATGGCTGCTGGCCGAGCGCTTGAGCAGTTCGCTCAAGACCTCGCGGCCCTGCTGCTGTGCCTCGCGGGTTGGCAGCGCATACAGCAGCGGCCAGAGATCGCCTTCCCCGGCGACTGTACGGCCGTTGAGCACCGCGGCAGCGGCGATCAGGCGCTGGGACTTGACGATGCGCCGGTCCGACAGCACCAGCCCGGCGTCCCGCAGGCGCCGCACGGCACCGGCCAACAAGGGCCGAACCGCTTCCAGGTCGACGTCGGCGCTGGCCAGCGCCAGGGTGTCCAGCTGGGCCAGGCTCAGTTGCGGCAATACCGGCCGCCGCTCGGCCTGCCAGCCGCCGCTGAGCAGGGCTTCGAGCTGTTCATCGGCCACCGGTTCAATGAACAGGTGCAGCAGAAAGCGGTCACCGAAGGCGGCCAGGCCTTCGTCGTCGGGCAAGCCGTTGGCCGCGCCCACGCACACGCGCAACGGGCAGTCGAGTTGGGTATGGCCACGGCGAAAGCGGCGTTCGTTGAGCACGCCCAACAAGCTGTTGAGGATGGCCGTGGAGCCCAGGAAGACTTCGTCCAGGAACACGATGTCGGCTTCCGGCAGCATCCCGGTGGTGTCGGTCTCGACCCGGCCTTCGCGAAGCTTGTGCAGGTCGACGGTGCCGAACAGCTCGGACGGTTCGGTGAACCGCCCCAGCAAGTATTCGAAATAACGGCCACCCATGGCCTGGGCAACCCGGCGCACCACGGCACTCTTGGCCGTCCCCGGTGGGCCCACCACCAGGATGTGTTCCTGGGCCACGGCCGCGAGCACGATCAACTCGGCGAGCTGTTCACGGCCAACCAGCCCTTCGATGGCGACGCGCACGGCGGCGCGTACCTGAAGAGCCGCTTCCTGCAACGAGGCATGCATGGGTAACGCTTCCCTGACTGATCCAGGCGGCAAGACTGCCCAAGGCGCCGCACAAATGCAACGCGGGCGTGCCCGCACGGTTCAGTCAGGGGTGGGCTCGCACAGCCGCAGGCGGTTGCCGAACGGGTCGGTCAGGGTCATCTGGCGCCCCCAGTCCAGGGACTCGATGCCGGGCTTGAGGTAGCGGTACGGGCGGGCCTGCAACTCACGGTGCAGCGCCTCGACCCCGCTCATGGTCACGAACACCGTGGCGCCGGGGCTGGCATCGCCATGGTGTTCACTCAAGTGCAAGGTCAGCCCCGCACGGGAGACCTGCAGGTACAGGGGAAAGTCATCGCCGAAGCGGTGCTCCCAGTCGACCTGGAAGCCAAGGAAGTCCAGGTAGAACTCCCGCGCCTTGGCCACATCGAAAATGCGCAGCACCGGCGCGGTCTGGGTGAAGCTGACGACAGTTTCAGCGGGGTTCATGCACGGGTCCTTGTGAAGGGTCGAAGGTGTTCAGGTAGGCGCAGAACATGTCTGCCATGGCCTCGGCGTAGTCATGTACCTCGGCCGTCGTGCGCGGGCTGGCGGAAAAGCGCTTGCCCACGGCGCTCAGGGTGGACACCAGCAGATCACACGCCAGCGCTCGCGTCGAGGGGCTGGCCTGGGGCAGCACCGCCATCAGGAAGGTGTCGAAGCGCGCTTGCCCCGCCGCCCGCGCCTGGTGCGCCTCGGGCGCGTCGCGGTACAGCGGGGCTGCGTCATCCAGGGCCACGCGCATGGCCGCTTCGTCGCACTCGGACTGGATGAACACATGCACCAGCGTGCGCAGGCGTGCAAGGGGCGGCTGACGCGGGTCCTCCAGAATGCTGCCGAGCAATTCGCTGGTCTGGCGCCATTCCTCGGTTTGCAAACGGAACAGGATCGCGGCCTTGTTGGGGAAGTACTGGTACAGCGAGCCAACACTGACGCCGGCCCGCTCCGCCACCCGTGCCGTGGTGAAACGCCGGGCGCCTTCGCTGGCCAAAACCTGAGTGGCCGCCTGGAGGATCACCGCCACCAGTTCTGCCGAACGGGCCTGGCGTGGCTGTTTTCGCGGGCTGATCGGCGGGTTCTGACGGTCGCTCATGGGGCTCCGGGAATGCGAATAGAAAACATGAAGGATTCGTCGCATTCTAATCCCACGTCATTCACCACGCCACCTGGAGTCACCATGACCACCCTGACCGCCGCCCCCCTTGCCGCCCTGCTCGACCGCCTGTTCACCGAAGCCGAGGCCAACCGCCCTGATCTCAGCGACGCGCCTGAAGCAGAGATCACTCGCCTGATGCACAGCAAGACCGACTACCTGGCGCTGTACACCCGCCTGAAGGACTTCCCCTTGCCGGTGTCGCGCGAAACCGGCCGGTTGTTGTACCTGCTGGCGCGCAGCAGCCGCGCCACCTGCATCGTCGAGTTCGGCACCTCGTTCGGGCTGTCGACCCTGCACCTGGCCGCGGCGCTGCGCGATAACGGTGGCGGCCACCTGATCAGCAGCGAGTTCGAACCGTCGAAAGTCCAGCGAGCGCGGGAACACCTCAGCGCCGGTGGCCTGTCGGACCTGGTGGACATCAGGGTCGGCGACGCCTTGCAGACCTTGGCCCATGACCTGCCTGAACGTATCGACCTGGTGCTGCTGGACGGCGCCAAGGCCCTCTACCCGCAGATCCTGGGGTTGCTGGAAAGCCGCCTGAAACCCGGCGCCCTGATCGTCGCCGACAACGCCGACCACAGCCCCGAGTACCTGGAAAAAGTCCGCGCGGCCAATGGCGGCTACCTGTCGCTGCCGTTTGCCGAGGATGTGGAGTTGTCCATGCGCCTGGCATGAGCACGCACGCCAGGCACACCGCATGCACGCCAGCAGGGTAACGTCAGGCGCCGACTTCCAGCAGCTTGCCATCGCCATTGAACTTGCCCGCCTGGTAATCGCGAATGGCCTGCTCGATCTCACCACGGGTGTTCATCACGAACGGCCCGTGGGCGACGACCGGCTCATCAATGGGGTCGGCATGGCCGAACAGCAGCACGGCGTCGCTGCTGGCGTCGATCGCCAGGGTGTCGCCGTCATCATTCACGGTCACCAGGTGCCACGGCTTGACCGCCGTGCCGCCAACGCCGACCTGGCCGCTGACCACGTAGAGGAACACGCTGCGACCCTTGGGCGCGGGCAATGAGACCTGCGCGCCGGCCTGCAGGGTGACGGTGCTCATGAACACGCCAGTGAGCGAGTGGATCGGCCCCGGGGTACGCTGGAACTCACCCGCGATCAGGTTGAGCACCGCCTTGCCCTCGGGCAGGGGAATGGCCGGGATGCCATCGGCCTGCACGCCGCTGTAACGCGGCGCGGTCATTTTCAAGCGCGATGGCAGGTTGACCCACAGTTGCAGAATCTCCAGCGGGCCGCCGCTCTGCTTGAAGCTCGGTGGCGACACTTCAGCATGGATCAAGCCTGAACCGGCGGTCATCCACTGCACACCACCGGCCTCGATCACGCTTTCGTGGCCGCCGGTGTCGTAATGGGCCAGGTTCCCGGTAAGAATGAAGGTCACCGTCTCGAAGCCCCGGTGCGGGTGCGGGCCGAACGGCAGGCCATTGTTGTTCGGCGCATACACCTGCGGGCCGTGGTGGTTGAGGAACAGGAACGGGTCAACCTGCTCCAGGCCTGGGCCTGGCACGGGGCGACGGGTCACCAGGTCGGCGATGTCATCGCGGTAGGCCGGATAGGTCGCGGCGACGGTGCGGCTGCTCATGGGTGTGCCTCGGGGATGCAAAAAAAGGAAATGGTACGCGCTGTGACCGCCAGTGTCTTCGCCCCCTGGTGGGACAGTGCGTCCCATTGCAGGCGCACAGCGGACAATAAAAAACCCGCTGCCACCCAGAGGGCGACAGCGGGTTTTCAGGCGAGCGTCTTACTTGCTGTCTGGCAGCGCGTAAGCGATCACGTAGTCGCCACGGTCAGGCGACTGGCGAGCACCGCCAGCGGTGATGACCACGTACTGCTTGCCGGTCTTCGGCGAGACGAAGGTCATCGGGCCGCCCTGGCTGCCGACTGGCAGGCGGGCTTTCCAGGCTTCTTCGCCGGTTGCCGAGTTGTAGGCGCGCAGGTAGTAGTCCTGAGTACCGGCGATGAACACCAGGCCACCTTGGGTGGACAGGGTACCGCCCAGGGTCGGCATGCCGATTGGCATTGGCAGGCCCATCTTGATACCCATTGGGCCGGTGTCCTTCACAGTACCGACCGGAACCTGCCAGGCAATCTTCTGGGTCTTCATGTCGATGGCCGTCAGGGTGCCGAACGGTGGCGCCTGGCAAGGAATGCCGGCTACCGACAGGAAGCGGTTCTTGTTCACGGCGTATGGGGTGCCTTTGAGCGGTACAGCGCCCATGCCGGTGTTCAGGGCTTCACCGCCCGACGAGGCCTTGGCGTCTTTCTGCTGCGGCACCATCTGGCTCCACAGGCCCAGACGCATGTCGTTGACAAAGATGAAACCATGGACCGGGTCGGTCGACAGGCTGCCCCAGTTCATGCCGCCCAGGGAACCTGGGAAGCTCAGGGAAATGTCGGTACCTGGCGCGGTGTACAGGCCGTCGTAACGCATTTTCTTGAACTGGATACGGCACAGCATCTGGTCGAACGGCGTGGCACCCCACATGTCCGATTCAGTCAGGGTCTGCGCGCCGATCTGCGGCATGCCAACCGATTTCGGCTGAGTCGGGGAGTACGGTTCGTTCGGAATGTCCGACTTCTTGACCGGAACTTCTTCAACCTTGGTCAGCGGCTGGCCAGTGTGGCGGTCCAGCACGTAGATCTGGCCGGCCTTGGTACCGATCACCACGGCCGGAACCTTGGTGCCGTCAGGCTTGGCGAAGTCAGTCAGGGTTGGCTGCATCGGCAGGTCGAAGTCCCACAGGTCGTTGTGGACGGTCTGGTAGACCCACTTCTCTTCACCGGTGGTGGCGTTCAAGGCCAGTACCGAGGCACCGTACTTGTGGTTCAGGGCGGTACGCTCTACACCGTAGATGTCGGTGGACGAGCTGCCCATCGGCAGGAACACCGTGTTCATGCTTGGGTCATAGGACATCGGCGCCCAGCTGTTCGGCGTACTGCGCACATAGGTGCTGCCGTCGGCAGGGGCTTTCTTGTCTTCAGGGTTGCCCGGGTCGAAGGCCCAGCGCATGGCGCCGGTCACCACGTCGAAACCACGGATCACGCCGCCAGGCATGTCGGTCTGGACGTTGTCGGCCACACGGCCGCCGACCACTACGGTGGTACCGGCCATCAGCGGTGCCGAGGACAGTTGGTAGTAGGAGTCAGGTACGTCACCCAGGCCGGCTTTCAGGTCGATCTGACCGTTGTTGCCGAAGTCCTTGCAGTATTCGCCAGTGTCGGCGTCAACGGCAATCAGGCGGGCGTCGATGGTATTGGTCAGCAGGCGACGCTGGCACATGGCGCCAGGGGCGACCGAGACCGCGGCGGCCGGGGTGCTGCCGTCGGTAGGTGCGGCGACCGGAGTGGTGGCGTCGAAGTACGCCAGGCCACGGCAACGCTGCCAGACCTTGCTCTGGGCATGCACATCACGCTTCCACAGCTCTTTGCCGGTGTCGGCGTCCAGAGCGATGATGTTGTTGTGCGGGGTGCAGATGAACACCTTGTCGCCAACCTGCAGCGGGGTGTCCTGGTCTTCCGCGCCGTTGCCGTCGCTGATGGCCACGTCACCGGTATGGTAGGTCCAGGCCGGGGTCAGCTTGGAAACGTTGTCACGGTTGATCTGGTCCAGCGCGGCGAACCGGCTGCCACCTTCATCATTGCCGTAGTGTTTCCAGTCTTTCTGGGCGTGGGCAGGGTCGACCTTGGTCAGGCCCGGGCCGTCACCAGTCGGGGAAACGGTGTCATGCGGGATGAACATGCCATAGGCACCACCGGCCACGGCGATGGCCAGCAGCACGGCCAGGGCGTAGCCGCCGTTGCCGGGCACCAGGCCATTGGCCTTGCGCAAGGTCGGGTAGACCAGCGCCACGACCAGGCTGAGGACGCCCAGGGCGAACAGGCGCGACACCTGCGGCCAGAACACCAGGCCAGCATCGGCCACGGACCAGATCACCGACAGGATCATGACCAGGGCGAACAGCCAGGCACCGGCCAGACGTTGTTTGAACAGCAGTACGGAGGAAACCAGCATGCCCAGGCCAGCCAGTACGAAGTACCAACTGCCGCCCAGGGAAGCCAGGTAACCACCCAGGCCGGTATAGAGCAAGGCAAAAACCAGCGTGCCGAGGCCAGCCAGCCACATGGGCCAACGGGCGACGGACGCCGAATGTGTGTTGTTAGTCATATGTGCATGATCCTACTGACGCATGAACGTTGTGGGGAAGTTTTCAGAATAGTGGAGGTCACGGCTTTTGGTGCCGTTTGTGACCCATCTCACCAGGGAACGCGCAATAAAATGCAGGCCACCCGCCGACGAGACGACACGCCAGCATGTCGGGGAGACCATCTGAACGCAATTAACTAATCAGTTAGTTACTAGATGTAATCATACCAAAAAATGCCGGCCCTGCGACAAGTTGTCATTCGAATGCGCAAGAAACACTGTTGTCGGGGCGGTAACAATAGAAGCACGTGAGTGACGTGCCGGTAGCGCCAGGGTCCGCTGAAACATCGTGAAACGATGAACTGGTTGGCCTATCGCCACCTGGCCGGTTCAATGGGATCTTTTCCCAGGGAGAACCTCATGCCAACCAGCCAACTCATCCTGCTCGTGCTCATCGGTGTCGTCGCCATGGCCTGGGGCGCCCACCTGGACCTGAAAAACCGTCGCAAGGAGAAGGCCGAGCGCCAGGCCGCCGAACAGCGCGAGGCGTAAGGCAATGATCGGTCACCTGCAGGTAGCTGCCACAAGGGCGCGCGGTATGCCTGAGCAGACGGGTTCGCCTGGTTCGTCAGCGAGCTGTGCTCCAACAGGGGCTCAGTGGTCTTTCCAGGGTGCTCAATGATCAGGCAGGCGCCCGAGCAGCGCGGCCAGCTCCCGCCACGGGTATTCATCGCGCCGGGCGCAACAGCCCGGCCGGTGAGCAAACGCCACGCCGGGTTGCGTGGCCGTCTGGTACGCCTGGCACTGGGTACACACCAGCTGGCCGCTTTGCACGGCCCAGCGAAAGGTCCAGCTGGCCAGGCGATCACCAGGGCTCATGCTGTTGCGCAGTGCTTGCGCGATTTCTTCCATCACCCCCATGTCGCTCATGGCTCGCCCCGCCTGTCTGATGTCCTACCTCAGGCTATCTTGACAAACAAATGTGTCCGGTGCCGTACAACCCGAGGCCCGGGACGGCCATAGGGGTGCCCAATTCGGCCATGTCCTGCTAATTGAATTGCTCACGGTACTGCGCCGGCGTGCGCCCCAGGCGCTCGCTGAACAACAGCCGCATGTGCCGAACACTGCCGAACCCGCTCTTGAAGGCCACGGTCTTGAGCGGCAGTTCGGTGCTTTCCAGCAGATGCCGGGCACGATCGATGCGGGCGTTCTGGATAAACGCCATGGGCGTCATCTGCACATCGCGGGCGAACACTCGGCCCAGGTGCCGTGGGCTCATGGCCGCCACCTCGGCCAGGCGCTCGATGCTCAGGGGTTGTTCCAGGTTTTCGAGGATGAAGTGCTGCACGCGCGTCACCGGGGAATCCTGGGCAGCCACTTCCGCCACCAGCGGGCTGAACTGGGCCTGATCGCCCTGGCGACGCATGATCACCAGCAGCACCTTGGCCACGTCCAGGGCTACTTTGCGGCCATGGTCCTGGGCCACCACCGACAGGGCCAAGTCGATACCCGCGGTGACGCCGCCGGAAGAAAGCAGCTTGCGGTCGTGGATATAGATGTCTTCGGTGCCCACCAGCGCCTTGGGAAACGCCTTGATCAGCCGCTCGGTGTAGTGCCAGTGGGTGGTCACCCGGTGGCCATCGAGCAAGCCGGCATGGCCGAGGATGAAGGCGCCAGTACAGATCGAGCCGTAGTGCTTCACTCGCTGGGCGGCGGCCTGCAGCCAGGCCACCAGAGCGGCATGCTGCTGGTTGTAGGCGCCGGGGCCGCCGGGCACCAGCAACAGGTCGATGTCACCGCTGACGTCCTCGATGCCGTGGTCGGCCAGCACGGTAATGCCGCTGGAGGCGCGCACGCTGCGCTCGGGGCTGGCGCACGTGGATATCCGGTAATGCTGGCAGGGCGCCAGGTAGCGGTTGGCGATGGAAAACACTTCCACCGGACCGGCCATGTCCAGCAGCAGAAAATCGGGGTACAGCATGATCGCGACGTGTTTCATGTCCAGGGCCTTGCCAGCTTTTCATGCAGGCGACAGTACCCTGTCCGGCGGGAATGGCAAGCGTTTGCATCACAGGCGGCCCCAGTGGGACCGGGCGAAGCTCGGAAAAACAACACCGCGCACATGGGTAACAACGCGGCGATCGTTTCCCTAGCTTCGCCCGGCCCCACGGGGGCATGAGCAGCCCAGGAATTACTTGCTGTTGGTCAACGCCACGTAGCTGTTCATCAGGTTGCGATAGTTGGGCAGGCGCTGGGACAACAGGTTGCCCAGGCCTTCGATGTCATTGCGCCAGTCGCGGTGCAGCTCGCAGGCTACCGCGAACCAGTTCATCAACTGCGCACCGGCGGCGGTCATGCGTGCCCAGGCAGCTTGCTGCACGGTCTCGTTGAAGGTGCCCGAAGCGTCGGTGACCACGAACACGTCAAAGCCTTCGGCCAGGGCCGACAACGTCGGGAACGCCACGCAGACATCGGTGACCACCCCGGCGATGATCAGTTGCTTGCGGCCAGTGGCCTTGATGGCCTGGACGAAGTCGGCATTGTCCCAGGCATTGATCTGGCCGGGGCGCGGAATGTACGGCGCATCGGGGAACATTTCCTTGAGCTCGGGCACCAGCGGGCCGTTGGGGCCTTTCTCGAAGCTGGTGGTGAGAATGGTCGGCAGGTTGAAGAACTTGGCGCAGTCGGCCAGGGCCAGTACGTTGTTCTTGAACTCGTTGGGCGAGAAGTCCTGTACCAGCGAGATCAGGCCGGTCTGGTGGTCAACCAGCAGTACCACGGCGTCGTCTTTGTTCAGGCGGTTGTAGACGGGTGCGTTGCTCATTGCGGACTCCTGCAATCAAATGGGACTTGGGTGGATTAAAACGAGAAGCACGAACAGCCGAACGCGCCCCAGAAACCCTGGAAATCGCTGACCGGCGCACTGCTGTGGCGCGCCCGTTCATGGCTGTGGGAATGCACGGCGCACGGGCCGCTGCAATGGTGAACCTGCTGCGCCAGCGGCGCCTGGGGCCGCCAATGGCCGGGCACCTTGGCCACAGGCGACCATTCCGGTACCACCGGCAGGCTGGGCGGCGCCAGGTCGGAAAACTCCGCGGCGGCGTGCACCACCTGGCCACCGACCACCGTCAACACCGACTCCAGCCACTTGATGGCGTCTTCGTCGACACTGAAATAATCCGCCGACAAGGCCACCACATCCGCCAGTTGGCCGATCTTGATCTGGCCCTTGTTGCCCTGCTCGGACGAGAACCAGGCGCTGCCGTGGGTGAACAGCTCCAGGGCGACATCCCGCGACAGGCCCTCGGGTTGCAGCGCCAGGCCACCCACGGTGCGGCCGCTGACCATCCAGTACAGCGAGGTCCATGGATTGTAGCTGGACACCCGGGTGGCATCGGTGCCAGCGCCCACGGGCACACCCTCGGCCAGCATGCGCTGGATGGGCGGCGTGGCCTCGGCGGCCTTGGCGCCGTAACGGTCGACGAAGTATTCACCCTGGAAGGCCATGCGGTCCTGGATGGCGATACCGCCATTGAGGGCGCGCACCCGCTCGATGTTCTTCGGGCTGATGGTCTCGGCGTGGTCGAAGAACCACGGCAGGTTGTTGAAAGGGATGTCGCGGTTGACCTTTTCGAACACGTCGAGCATGCGCGAGATGGACTCGTCATAGGTGGCGTGCAGGCGGAACGGCCAGCGCTGCTCCACCAGGTGGCGCACCACGGGTTCCAATTCCTGTTCCATGGTCTGTGGCAGGTCGGGACGCGGCTCCAGGAAGTCCTCGAAGTCGGCTGCCGAGAACACCAGCATCTCGCCGGCGCCATTGTGGCGCAGGTAATCGTCGCCCTGGTGCAGGGTGACACTGGAGGTCCAGTGCCTGAAGTCCGCCAGTTCTTCCTTGGGCTTCTGGGTGAACAGGTTGTAGGCAATGCGCACGGTCAATTGCTGCTTGGCCGCCAGCTCGTTGATCACGGCGTAGTCGTCGGGGTAGTTCTGGAAACCACCGCCGGCATCGATGACGCTGGTCAGGCCCAGGCGGTTGAGTTCGCGCATGAACTGCCGGGTCGAATTGACCTGGTATTCCAGCGGCAGTTTGGGCCCCTTGGCGAGGGTGGCATAGAGGATCATGGCATTGGGGCGGGCGATCAGCATGCCGGTGGGGTCGCCATTGGCGTCACGCTGGATTTCCCCTCCCGGCGGGTTCGGCGTATCGCGGGTGTAGCCCACCACGCGCAGGGCAGCGCGGTTGAGCAAGGCTCGGTCATACAGGTGCAGCACGAACACCGGCGTGTCGGGCGCTGCCTGGTTGAGCTCCTGCAGGGTAGGCATGCGTTTTTCCGCGAACTGGAATTCGTTCCAGCCGCCCACTACCCGCACCCATTGGGGCGATGGCGTGCGGTCGGCCTGGTCCTTGAGCATGCGCAGGGCATCGGCCACCGAAGGCACGCCTTCCCAGCGCAATTCCAGGTTGTAGTTCAGGCCGCCGCGAATCAGGTGCAGGTGCGAGTCATTGAGGCCCGGAATCAGGGTGCGGCCCTTGAGGTCGATGAGCCGCGTGGCGTCGCCGCGAAAGGCCATGGCCTGGGCATCGCTGCCTACGGCCACGAAGCGTCCCTCGCGGATGGCCACTGCGCTGGCGGTGGGGTTCTGGCGGTCGACAGTGTGAAACTTGCCATTGAAGAGGATCAGTTCGGCGTTCATTGCGGCTCCTGGTCAGGTGGGCGGCAGATGGTGGGAATAGATCATGCCCGGGGGGCGGGGCGCGGGATTGGATGGGCGTGCTTTGTTTGGGATGGGTGTGCGGTGGGTTGTGGGGTTGGCTGGAAAGAGGGTCAAGGCCTCCGTGTGCAGGGCTTGGTAATTATAGCGCTCTGGAGATCGAGCGCCGCCCGCGCGGCGCTCGATCTCCAGAGCGCCGCAAGCCCCAAGCCAGAAACCTCAAGCCTGATGCCTACCCCCCCATCACCCGACTGATATGCGCCCGCAACCACCGCTCCGCCGGGTCATTGTCATGTACCCCGCTCCAGACCATCGACAGCTCAGCCGGCACAATGGGGAACGGCGGCTCATCGGCACGCAATGCCCCATCCTCGACCAACGCGCACGCGGCATAATCCGGCACGGTGGCGATCAGGTCGCTGCCCTTGAGCAACGCGCGCAAGCCGTGAAACTGCGGCACCCCCAGCACGACCCGGCGGCTGCGCCCCACCTTGGCCAGGTCCAGGTCGATATTGCCGCTCAGGTCACCGGAAAACGACACCATGGCGTGGGGCCGCTGGCAGTAATCATCCAGGGTCAAGGCACCGGGCTCGCTGTCGCCGCGCAGCACCTTGCAGCCTATATCGCGCAGTTTGCGACGCTTGGCGTTGGCCGGCAGGTCGGTGGTGTAGCTGACCCCCACCGAGATCTCGCCGCTGGCCAGCATCGCCGGTAAGAGCAAGTAGTTGGCACGGCGCACCACGATGATCACCCCCGGCGCCTCGTGGCGCAGTTGCGCCAGCAGCGGTGGGAACAGGCCGAACTCGGCGTCGTCCGACAGGCCGATACGGAAGGTGGCGCAGCTGGTGCCGGGGTCGAAATCCTTGGCCCGGCTGACAGCGCCCGAGATGGTGTCCAGCGCCGGGCGCAATTCTTCCAGGATCGCCAGCGCCCGCAGCGTAGGCTCCATGGTGCGGCCGTTGCGGATCAGCAGCGGGTCATCGAACAGGTCGCGCAGGCGGCCCAGGGCGGCGCTGACCGCTGGCTGGCCGATGAAGTGCTTTTCCGCCACCCGAGTCAGGTTGCGTTCGAACATCAGTGCTTCGAAGAGCACCAGCAGGTTCATGTCCACATGGCGCAGGTCGTTGCGGTTCATCGGGTGTGGCTCCATGGCGTACGTGGCGGCGGGCTCACAGTGAAGCACAGCCGCACGTAACAATTTAGCACCCGCGTGCTTTTTCCCAGTGTGCGATCATTGCCCATTGAAACTGGCCCAGACCCCTGCCCCATGACCCGACCCCACTGGTACCTGCCCCTGGCCGATGAGTTCTGCGAACACCTGGCTGCCGGCAGCCCGCTTGAACCGGCCAGCCTACCTGCCCATGGCACCGCCGCCCTGCTGTTCCTACTGCAATTGCCCAAGCTGCCGGTGCGCAAACCGCTGGAGATGCAGCGCCAGTTCGCCAACCTGCTGAAGTTCCCCGGCGAAACCTTGACCGCCACCCTGGCCAAGGCGTACGACCCCGTGGCACTGGGCGCGGGGCTTGAACAGGCCAGCGCGCTGGACATCGGCCTGCTGGACAACGCCACGGTGGCCCAGCTGCCGTTCCTGCACCCCGACGGCAGCTGGGACTTCGGCTTCGCCGAGCGCCACTGGCAGGCCCGCGGCGCCATCCAGCACGACCACCTGCGCCCGGGCGGCGTCATCATTCGCCTCAGCGACCACCAGTTGCGCCTGGTGCAGACCATTCGCGAAAACCGCGAGGACTCCATCGAAGCACAGGCCCATGCCGGTACCGGCAAGACCTTCGTGCTGGGTGAGGTGCTGGCGTTGATGCCGGAAGGCAAGTGCCTGTTCCTGGCCGATACCGAACTGAAGCTGGAAACCATCCGCTCGCGCTTCGGCAATCGGGTCTGGACCTCTACTTTCAAGCAACTGGCCGAACGCTTTCTGGCGGGCGGCGACAAGCATCGGCAGGCGCAACTCAACGCCGCCGCGGCGCGGTCGGTGTCCTATGCGGCCATTGCCGAACTGGCGGGGCTGGGTGACATCGGCAACCGCAAGCCCCCTCAGGTAGCAGCCCTGTGCTGGCGAGTGGTGGCCAAATTCTGCGGCAGCAACGACAGCCAGATCACCACCCGGCATATCCCCCAGGACCAGCTGCCCTGGTTGAGCGCCGCCCACCAGCAACTGCTGACCCTGGCCGCCCAGCAGCTGTGGTTCAGAATGACCCGCCCCGACCCCGAGCTGCAGCCGCTGCCGGTGCGTGGCTACCACCGGGTCAAGCAGATGGTGCTGGCGGGGCATCGCCTTTCCGAGCAGATCAAGACCGTGATCATCGATGAAGGCCACGACCTGACCGCCCCCATGGTCGAGTTTCTCGACCAGTCGCCGCAGACCGTCATCACCCTGGGCGACCGCTTTCAGAACCTGCAGGGCTGGTCTGTTGCCCATGCCGCCACCATCCGCCACAGCGAGATGTCGCTCTCGCTGCGGTGCGGGCCGCAGTTGATGGATTACGTCAACCCGCTGATCGCCGCCTTCCCCGGCGCCACCGCCCTGCCCTTCATCGCTGACAAGGCGCGGGAAACCGTGGTTCGCGAATACCCCGCCCAGCAGTTTCCGGACCAACCCGCGGTGATCCTGGTGGCGGATGAGTGGGGCCTGTTCGACTGGCTGGTGCGCAGCCGCGAGACGAACCAGGGGGCGGCGGTGATCGACTGGAACCGCGAGTTCGAGTCGTTCCTGGACGGCTGCCTGGGCCTGTACAAGGGCGACCAGCCACCGCGCCACGGCGCCATTGCCCGCTACCGGACCTGGGAGCAACTGCGTGCGGTGATGGGTTGGAACGAAGCATTCGTGCGGGTGGAGCAGTGGCTGGAGCGAGTAGGTACGCGCATCGGCGTATCGGGCCTTTACCAGGGCGCTACCCTGGCGGAGTTCGCCGGTGGCGCCCCAGGGCGGCCGTTGCTGGCCACGGTGTTCACGGCCAAGAACTTCGAGCTGTCGCGGCTGGCGATTTCCGAAGACTTGTATTACTTTTCCGACCTGCGTGGCGCCACCGCCTTGTCGCGCAAACTGTCGCTGCTGTACACGGCCATCACCCGCGCCAGCGGCCAGGTTTATTTCCCCGACACCCACCAGGAACGCCTGGACAACCTGCTGGCGGCCAGCCGCGCGAACTGAATACCGTTAGCGGCGCCGCGCAGCAACCGGCACACCGCCTGTACCGCCAACGCGGCCTCACGGCCGCGGCTACGGACGCTACAAGTTCCAGATATCGCACAACCGTCCGGTAATCGCACCAATTCACCATTTGGCACTCTCCCCCGCGCCCGATTTGCGGCAGGCTATAGCCCAGGACGACAAATGCCCCTCACAGGGTAACTGGCGTCGCCGCCACCCCCGGGTTGGCTAAGCTAATAACAAGCAAGCAGACGTGGCCGCCGCCTGGCCCGTGCCTTGATTCACTCACACTCCAGGAAAAACCAGGAGCTCGCTTTGATCAATAAAACATTTGAGTCCATCGCTGCCGCGGTGGAAGGGATTGCCGACGGCTCTACCATCATGGTGGGTGGTTTCGGCACGGCCGGCATGCCTTCGGAGCTGGTGGACGGCGTGATCGCCTCCGGCGCGCGCGAGCTGACCATCATCAGCAACAACGCCGGCAACGGCGACGTGGGCCTGGCGGCGCTGCTCAAGGCCGGCAGCGTGCGCAAAGTGATCTGCTCCTTCCCGCGCCAGTCCGACTCTTATGTGTTCGACGAGCTGTACCGCGCCGGCAAAGTGGAACTGGAAGTGGTGCCACAAGGCAACCTGGCCGAGCGCATCCGCGCCGCAGGCTCGGGCATCGGTGCGTTCTTCTCGCCCACCGGCTTCGGCACCCTGCTGGCCGAAGGCAAGGAAACCCGCGTGATCGACGGCCGCAACTACGTGCTGGAAATGCCCCTGCACGCAGACATCGCCCTGATCAAGGCCTACAAGGGCGACCGCTGGGGCAACCTGGTGTACCGCAAGGCCGCGCGTAACTTCGGGCCGATCATGGCCATGGCCGCCAAGACCGCCATCGCGCAGGTGAACGAGATCGTCGAGCTGGGCGAACTGGACCCCGAGCACATCATCACGCCGGGCATCTTTGTCCAGCGCGTGGTTGCCGTGCCGACCTACCCTTCCGCCAAAGCTGTTTGAGGCCTGCCATGACTGCCATTAAAAAACTCTCGCGTAACGAAATGGCCCAACGCGTGGCCGAAGACATCGCCGAAGGTTCCTACGTCAACCTGGGCATCGGCGTGCCGACCCTGGTGGCCAACTACCTGGGCGACAAGGAAGTGTTCCTGCACTCCGAGAACGGCGTGCTGGGCATGGGCCCGAGCCCGGCCGAGGGCGAAGAGGACGATGACCTGATCAACGCCGGCAAGCAGCACGTGACCCTGCTGACCGGTGGTGCGTTCTTCCACCACGCTGACTCGTTCTCGATGATGCGCGGCGGCCACATCGACATCGCCGTGCTCGGTGCCTTCCAGGTATCGGTCAAGGGCGACCTGGCCAACTGGCACACCGGTGCCGAAGGCTCTATCCCGGCGGTGGGCGGCGCCATGGACCTGGCCACCGGCGCGCGCCAGGTGTTCGTGATGATGGACCACCTGACCAAGACCGGTGAAAGCAAGTTGGTGCCCGAGTGCACCTACCCGCTGACCGGTATTGCCTGCGTGAGCCGCATCTACACTGACCTGGCCATCCTGGATGTCACGAGCGACGGCCTGAAAGTACGCGAAATCGTGGCTGACATCACCTTCGAAGCCCTGCAGGAACTGAGCGGCGTGCCGCTGATTCGCTGATACCCCTTTCCTGCGGGACCGGGCGCAAGCTCGGGAACCATGCACCGCGAAGTTCCAGTCATTGCGCGGTGCCTGCTTCCCGAGCTTCGCCCGGTCCCACAAGGGGAGCAAGTCGGCGCGGTGTCTTCGACACAAAAGCACAGCCATGCAATTATTCATGTACCCCTGACCTCACCCTGACGCTGTCCGTTTCCCGTCCTGGAGAGTGTCATGCGTCACACCCTGTTGATCTTGTCTCTGGCCGCGCCCCTGTCGGCCCTGGCCGCCACCGGCCCCGCGGTAGGCCCGCAGTACGATACCAGCCACGTCTATGTCGCCCCCGCCGATGTCGACCCGTTCGTGCAGAGCTTCCTGGCTACCTTCGGCGGCAAGAGCACCGCCCAGGTCGTTGCCGATGTCACCCCGACGCCCAGCAGCACCACCTCGCAACTGCTGCAGACGCCCTCCGGGACCATCTCCCTGTTCGGCTTCAAGACCCCCATACCCCACCCGTTCGGCGACGAGCGCAACGGCTACCTGGTCAAGGACCTGGACCTGGCCATCGAGCAAGCGCGCAAGGCCGGCGCCGACGTGATTGTCGCGCCCTTCCCCGACCCCATCGGCCGCGACGCCGTGGTGCAGTGGCCGGGTGGCGTCAACCTGCAACTGTACTGGCACACCACCGCACCGAATTACACCGCTTTCGAACACGTCCCGGAAAACCGTGTGTACGTTTCGGCCGATCGCGCGCCAGCGTTCATCAAGGCCTTCACCACCTTCTCCCATGGCAAGGTGGTCAGTGATGACAAGCACGCCCCCGGCGTGGAAATCGGCCGAGACAAGGGTACCTTCGAACGCGTGCGCATCAGTTCCGACTTCGGCCGCATGACCGTGCTGGTTACCGACGGCCACCTGCCGTTCCCCTACGGCCACGAAACCACCGGCTACGAAGTCGCCGACCTCGACGCCACCCTGCAGAAGGCCACCGGCAGCGGCGCCACCGTGCTGGTCGCGCCATTTGGCAGCGACGGTCGCAAGGCGGCGATGGTGCGGTTCCCCGGCGGCTACGTGGCTGAAATCCACCAGCCCGTGACCCAGCAGTGAGGGTGATGGCCATGCCAGGTGAAACCCGCGTGGCCCCTGCCCGCCTGGCGGGCCTGTCGCTGGCGTTGCTGTGGCCGCTGTTGAGCGCGCCGGCCAACGCCGAGGGCGACGACAGTCGCCCGGCGATCAAGGCCAACCGCTGGCAGGAAGACTGGTCGGCGCTGGCCTCCCCGGCCCTGCGCAGCGAACCGCTGGACAACCTCAAGTACATCTCGCTGGGCAGCGATGGCGCCTGGCTGTCCCTGGGTGCCACCTTGCGTGAACGCCTGGAAATGAACGACGCCAGCGGCTTCGGCACTCGGGGCGTGGCCCGCGACAATTATCTGCTGCAGCGTTTCCAGGTACACGCCGACCTGCACTTCAACGAGCACTGGCGCCTGTTCACCCAGTTGGAGGATGTGCGCGCCTACGACAAGACCACCGTTGGCGGCGCTGACCAGAACCGCCTGGACCTGCGCCTGGCGTTCCTGGAGTACATCAATGCCTTTGACAGCGGCACGTTCAAGACTCGCGTCGGCCGCCAGGATTTCGCTTTCGACCTGCAGCGTTTCGTCTCGTCCCGCGATGGCCCCAACGTACGCCAGTCGTTCGACGCCCTGTGGGCCGACTGGGAAACTGCCCAATGGCGCTTCATCGCTATTGCCAGCCACCCGGTGCAATACCGCGACGACCACGAATTCGATGACACCTCCAGCCACGCCGTGCGCTTCGACATGCTGCGGGTTGAGCGCCTGGTGGGCAACCAGCAGGAGCTGTCTGCCTATTATGCACGCTACCAACGCGACCAGGCCCAGTACCTGGACGCCACGGGCTCGGAAAACCGGGCGATATTCGACGCCCGCTACGCCGGTAGCGCCGCCAGCGTCGACTGGGACCTGGAGGGCATGCTGCAAGGCGGTTCGGTGGGGGGCAAGGACATTCGCGCCTGGGCAGCGGGCAGCCGCGTGGGCTACACCTTCGCCGACATTCGCTGGACCCCGCGTGTGGGCCTGCAAGTGGACATGGCCTCGGGGGACAGCCATCCCGGTGATGGCCGCGTGGGCACCTTCAACCCACTGTTTCCCAACGGCTACTACTTCACGCTGGCGGGCTACACCGGCTACAGCAACCTGATCCACGTCAAGCCATCGATCACGGTCAAACCGTTGCCCGGGTTGAGCGTGCAGACCGCCATCGGTCTGTTATGGCGCCAGACCACCGAAGACGCGGTGTACACCCAGCCCAACATTGCGGTGGCCAATACCGCCGGCACCGGCCAACGCTGGACCGGGGCCTATGCCCAGGTGCGCACTGACTATGCCTTCACCGCCAACCTCAGTGGCGCCGTGGAGGCGGTGCACTACGACGTCGGGCAGAGCCTGCGCGACGCCGGTGGCCATGACAGCAATTACCTGGGCGTGGAAATGAAGTTCAGCTGGTAAGGGCCAAACCTGGCGCTGTGCCATTAACCCGAGGGTTAATACCCCGGCGCCAGGCAAACGGCGTGGTGCCCAGGTGACGGGTAAACACCCGAGTGAAATGCGACTGGTCGGCGAAACCGCATTCCAGCCCTACCTGCGCAATGGACAGTGCGCGGTCGGCCAGCAGCGTTTTGGCCCGCTCGATGCGCGCCTGCAGCAACCAGTCCCTGGGGGCCTGGCCGGTGGCCTTCTTGAACGCACGGGAAAAATGGCTGCGCGACAGCGAACAGGCGCGCGCCACATCGGCGATCGACAGGTCACCGCTCATCTGCTCCTGCATCAGTTGCTTGGCCCGGCGCTCCTGCCAGGGTGACAGGGCGATGCGCGTCGGCGCAGGCTCTGCCACGACGTCGCTGTAGTGCACCAGCAGGTGCGTGCATAGGGCACTGGAATGCTGGTAAAGCGCCTTGGGCTGGGCGCCGTCACTGTCGGCCAGGGTGGCCGCCAGGGTCAGCAGCAGGTCGAGGGTCACCGGGTCCAGCGGACCGGTGGGGGCTGGGGTACAGGCATTCATCAGGTCGCTCCTTGTACAGTCTGAACTACCCTTGCAGTCTCCACCGCCGGCCCCTGAGGCGTCCTTGCCGGTCCCTTAAACGTTCTGAAATCGCCCCCCTTCAGAACGTTTAAGGCCAGGCCAAGGAATTATCCCTGGCCAAGGATTAGCGTGGCGGTTCCCCCTCACCGTTACAGGAGTCGAGCATGCCTTACATCACCACTCAAGACGGCACTGAAATCCATTACAAGGACTGGGGCAGCGGGCAGCCGGTGGTACTCAGCCATGGCTGGCCACTGAACGCCGACATGTGGGACTACCAGGCGAATTTCCTTGCGGCCAACGGCTTTCGGGTGATCGCCCATGACCGTCGCGGATTCGGCCGTTCCAGCCAACCGTGGAGCGGCTACGACTACGACACCTTCGCCGATGACCTGGAACAGTTGCTCAGCCATCTGGATATCAGCAATGCCGTGCTGGTCGGCTTCTCCATGGGCGGCGGCGAAGTCGCCCGCTACCTGGGGCGCCACGGCAGCAAGCGCATCGCCAAGGCCGTGCTGGTCAGCGCGGTGACACCGCTGATGATCCGCCGGGACGATCACCCCGAGGGCATGGACCCGGCGATTTTCGACGGTATCCGCGCCGGCCTGCTCAATGACCGCGCCGGTTTCCTGGATGCCTTCGGGCCGGTATTCACGGGCAGCGACAAGCCGGGCAGCAACGTAGGCAAGCCGATGCTCGAGTGGACCCAGTTCCTGGCCCTGCAAGCAAGCTTCAAGGGCACCCTTGATTGCGTGAAAGCCTTCTCGGAAACCGACTTCCGCCCGGACTTGCGTAGCATCGACATACCGACCCTGGTCATCCATGGCGACGGCGATGCGGTGGTCAGCTTCGAGGTGACCGGCAAGGCCGCAGCCGAACTGGTGCGCGGGGCCACATTGAAAGTCTACCCGGGCGCCCCGCACGCGGTGTACTTCACCCACAAGGACCAGTTGAACCAGGACCTGCTGGCGTTCGCCCGCGGCTGACGGCCGGTGTTGCCAAGGGCCTGTAGCAGCCTTGAGGCCGCGTCCGCGGTATGCCTGATACTACGCGGCGCAGGTGACGCGGCCAGGTCCGCTGCTACACGGCCATGGCAACCCTGTGGGACCGGGCGAAGCTCGGGAAGGGGCCTGCCAGATCGACCGCGTTGCCCGCTTCCCGAGCTGGCGCCCGGTCCCACAACGGCCCGCGCGCCCTGCAACAACGCGGCAAGGTCCGCTACAAGTCCGGGTGGTATCTGTCTCGGGATGGCAGGGTAAACACGAACACCGTTTGCCCCGCGCGCCCCTGGCACTGGTTCAGGGTGCCTTCCTGGGCATCCAGGATCGAGCGACAGATCGCCAGCCCCATGCCCATGCCTGTGGGCTTGGTCGTGAAGAACGCGCTGAAGATGCTGTCTTGATGCTCGGCGCTGATCCCGGGGCCGCTGTCTTCCACGGTGACGACCACCACGTCACCCGCCTCAACGGTCGAGGTTATCTGAAGCAACCGCTCGCCAGCCGGCAGGGCGGCCATGGCATCCAGCGCGTTGATGACCAGGTTGTACAGCACCTGCTGCAATTGCACGCCGTCCACCTGCACCTGTGCCGCGGCCGCCTGCAACCGGGCCCTGACGCTCACGTGTTGCTGGTCGAACTCCACCGCGCAAAGACGCAGTACTTCGCTGATCAGCGCGTCCATGGGCTGCCAGCGGCGCTCGGCGGGCTTCTGCCGGGCCAGGGCCTGCAAGGCGCGAATGATGTCCGCCGCACGCTTGCCGTCGCGGGCGATGTCGCGCAACCCTGCCAGGGCTTCGTCAACCTGCGGCTGCTGACGCTGCAACCAGCGCACGCTGGCGCTGGCGTTGGTCACGATAGAGGCCAGCGGCTGATTGATTTCATGGGCAATGGACGCGGCCAGTTCCCCCATCACCGTGCTGTGGCGCACCCTGGCCAGTTCCGCCCGGGCACTGCGCAACGCCGCCTCGGTGGCCCACCGCTCACTGACATCGGACGTCACGCCCATGAACACGCCGTCTTCGGCAGGCTCGCCATGGGCCTCCAGGTAACGCACCCGGTCGTCCACGAGAATGCGAAACTCCATGCGAAACGCCAACCGGGTCTGTCGCGCCCGTTGCAACTGCGCCGCGAACCGCGCAGCATCCTCCGGGTGCACCCGGCGCAGCAGTTCCACCGCGCCAGGGGCCGTGGCCCGGACCGGCCAACCCCACACGGCATACAGCTCGTCGGTCCAGTAGGCCAGGTCCGTGGTGACGTCCCAGCGGAACGAACCCGAACGGATGATCTTCTGGCCGATGGCCAATAACCCTTCGCTGGTACGCAGCTGCGCTTCGGTTTCCCGCCGTCGGGCGTTCTCGTCAAGCACCTGGGCATACAGCCGCGCGGTTTCCAGCGAGATAGCCGCCTGGGCCGCCAGCACCTCGATCATCACTACCCGGTCGTGGGTGAACACCCCGCGTGCCAGCGGATTCTCCAGGTACAGCAGGCCAATCACCTCCCCTTGCTTGAGCAACGGCAAGCACAGCACCGACCCCGGCACCTGGCCGCTGAAATAGGGGTCGTCAGTAAAACCACTGTCGCTGTCGGCCTGGCCCAGGGTCACCGAGCACCCGGTGCGCATCACCGTGTACAGCAGCGACAACGGCACGGCCTGGGGGCGCTGCGCAGGGCTGTGCACCGTGACCCGCGCGCCCGCTTCGACCGTTTCGGCGCTGGCCACGCTCAGCAGCGTACCGGCCTCCACCAGCAGCAGCGCGCCGCGGCGGGCGCCGGCGTGCACCAGCGTGTTGGCCATCAGGGTTTCCACCAGCCGCTCGAAGACGATCTCGCGGGACAGCGCCTGGGAGGCCTTGGTCACCGACACCAGGTCCAGGTACTGCTGACCTTGCAGCATGTCGATGGAGGCGCGGGCATCCAGTGGCTTGCCATTGAGGTACAGATGGCGGGCCTCCAGCGCTGCGACCTGGCTCTGTGCGCCCCAGCGTTGCCAAGCGTCCCGGGCGCTGAACCGATGGCTGCGCGCTGCGCTGCCCAGGCCCAGGGCCTGATGGCATTCGGCGGCGCGTTCATGGGCCAGTGCCTGCACCGGCACACAGCCCACGGTCGCGGCCTGGTCGATGGCCTGCTCCAGCAGGCGCAACGCCTTGAGCAGCTCGCCTCCCAGGCGGGCGACTTCAGCGTCCACCAGCCACTGGCGGTGCAGGAACGACGCCGGGTTGAGCCGCGCCCACTGGCGCAGCCGCGCCAGGTAGGGCTGCATCTGCGCCGCCTCGCCCAGGGCCGCGTGGGTGAGCGCCGAATAGAATGCCACGTCCATCAAGTGAACGTGGGCCGCCATGCAGCCCTTGAGCTGCTCGGCGCGGCCCAGGTCGTGCCGGGCGTCGTGGTAGCGGCCCTGGCTGAACGCCAGCTTTCCGCGGTACAACCAGAAGAAAAACGCCACCGGCAGCATGGCACTGCCCTGCACCGCTTCGTGCCAGGCGCGCAACGGATCGCTCTGGGGCGACAGCGCGGGGTCACGCAAGGCTTGCACGTAAGTCTGCTGGATCTGCAGCAACAACTGGCTGTCGGCGAAATGCGACGAGGCCGCCAGCGCCAGGGCGCTGTCCAGGCGCTGCTCGACCCGGTCCAGGCCGGCCCCCATGACCAGCAGGGTGCACACCAGGTGGTGGCAGGCGTAGCAACTCAGCGCCACCCGGCCCTCGCGGCGTCCGGCCAGGAAGGCCTGTTCGCCGCACTCCAGTGAAAAGCCCAGCGAACGGGTCCACACGCTGATACGGCCCAGGGCCAACTGCGTCGAGGCCTGAGTGTATGGCTCGCCCACTACCTGCTCCAGGCGCACCGCCAGGTCGCCGTATTGCAGCCCCAGTTCACAGGAATCGGGGCTGTCGGCCAGCAGCACGCCATACCAGGCCAGGCCGTGGATCGCCGCGGGGCTGACGCCGTGGCGCCAGGTCATGTCGAGCATGTGCTCCAGCAGCCGGGTCGCCAGTGGCCGGTCCACCAGGATCGCCGGGATGATCATGGCCGCCATCAGGTCCAGTGCCGCGGCGACGAAGGAATTGTCCAGGCGGCGCATATGCGCCAAGGCACTGATCGGCGGGTCGACCGCCACCGGCCGGGCAGGGACATCGCCCGCGGCGAAGGTCAGGCCGAACATCGCCAGCCCCGCGCGGCCGGCCTGCAGCGCCGCGGCATAGCCGTCGGCCAGGGTCAGAGCCTCGACCTTGAGTACATGCAGGGCCGACACCTGGGTCAATGACTGCACGCGTTCGAGCATGTGCTCGATACAGGCGTGCGCCGCGGCGTAGTCGGCAGTGTGCATCAGGCACTGGGCGTAAAGCAGGTCCACCGCATAGGCCTGCTCAGCAGGCTGCGCCCAAGACTGGCGGGCAGCCAATTGCCGGGCCAGGCGCAGGTACTGCAGCGCGAATGGCAGGGTCGCGGCCTCACGGGCGCGCTGCGCCGCCTCCAGCAACGCGTCGATGAAGGCCCCGAGATCGCGCTCGCGCAGCCGTGCATGGGCGCTCTGCTGGATATGCAGGGCAATGCGGAACAGCTCGGTGCGCGGGCTGGCATCGCTCATGGCCTGGATCAGCAAGCGCGCCAGGCGGGTATGCAGCACGGCACGGTAGCCTTCGGCAATGGCGTGGTAAGCGGTCTCGCGCACCCGCTCATGGCTGAAGCACCAGCCATCGCCCTCCACCAGCAGCAAACCACCCTGCACCGCCGCCGCCAGGCCCTGGCTGACCCGCACCGGGCCGATGCGGCTCAACCGTGCCAGCTCGTCATGGCCGGCGCGGTTGCCCAGCAACGCCAGCAAACCCAGCAACCAGCGGGTCCGCCGGGGCAGCCGCCCCAGGCGGGCCACCAGCAGGTCCACCACATTGTCGGCCAGCGGCGACGTCAGCAGCGCCTGCTGGTCCCAGGCCCAGCCCAGGGCCCCGGGCTGGGGCACCAGGCGTTTTTCTTCCAGCAACGTACGCACCAGTTGCTGAATGAACAGCGGGTTGCCGCCGCTCTTGTCCTGCACGATCACGGCCAGGGGCAGCAGCGCATCGCCTTCGCTGCCCAGCAGGCCGTTGACCATGGCCAGCACGGCGGCGCGGTCAAGGGGCGTCAGGTTCAATTCGGTACAGTGCGCACCGTGAGCGCGGGCAGCCTGGGCCAGCACGGTGTTGGCCGGTACCGGCTCACGCCCGGCCAGCACCAGCACCACATGCGCCAGCGGTGCGTGCACCAGGCTGTGCAACAACGTGAAGGTGTCCGCGTCCAGCCACTGCACATCGTCGAAAAACAGCAGCAATGGCGTGCCCGGCGTCCCGAACGCAGCAATGAAGGCTCGCAGCAGCCCTTGCAGGCGCAAACCGGTATCAGGCCGCGCAGGCTCCGGTACCGGGGGTAAGTGGCCGGTCACCAGGCCAAGCTCCGGCACCAGCGCCAGGATCAGGCTGGCATCCGCCCCCAGCGTCTTCAGCAACCGGTTGCGCCACCCGGCAAGCCCTTCGGGATGCTCGCCCAGCACGCGCATCACCAGGGCCCGCAGGGCTGTGCTCAAGGCACCAAAAGGGGTGATCTGGCCGGGGTGATCGACGCGCGCCACGGCAAAGACAATGCTGCCGTTGACCAGGTCCTGGTGCAACTGCCGCACCAGGGCCGTCTTGCCGCTGCCCAGCGCCCCGCCGAGCCAGACCAGCTCGCCCTCGCCTGTCACCGCGCAACGCATGACCCGGTCGTGAAGCACGGCGGCTTCGCGCTCTCGGCCAGGCAGTTGCCGCCAGCGCGGCGCCCCCAGCGCCGTTCGGGCACCCGGCTCGAACGGCTGGATGGCCTGGTATTCGTCCCACTGCACCAGGCACAGGCGCAGGTCGACACACAGGTCATCGGCGCAGGCATAGCGCTCGGCAGGTTGCTTGGCCAGCAACTTGAGCACCACCGCGGCCAGCGGTGCCGGCACCGAGGGGCGCAGCTCGCCCAGCGGCGTGGGTTGCAAGGCCAGGTGCTGATGCAACCACTCTACCGGGTCATTGCCTTCGAACGGTACGCGGCCTGTGAGCATTTCGTAGAAGCTGACACCCAAGGCATACAGGTCGCTACGCTCGTCCACATCCGCGCCGACGCGCCCGCCCTGCTCCGGCGACATGTAGGCGAAACTGCCACAGATCGCCCGGGGCGCCGGCTGCGCCGCGTCACGCCGGCACGCCAGCGAAAACGCCATGAGGCGCACACTGCCATCGGTGCTTTCCATCAGGTTGCACGGTTTGATGTCGCGGTGCAGCAAACCGCTACGGTGCAACTGCCCCACGGCGCTTGCCGCGCCCAGGGCCAGGCGCAGAAAACGGGCGATCGACAGCCCTTCGCCTACCACTTCATGCAAGCTGCGGCCCTGGTTTTCGTCCAGCACCAGCAAAGGTCCGTCCACGGCGCTGATCAGGGCCACGGGCATCACCGCCCAGGCCGGGTCCAGGTGCTGGCGCAGGTCATACTCCTGATGCAGGCGGCGAAAGCCGCCTTGGGAAGGCAGGGCCGCCGGGCGGGCGATCAACCAGTCGCGCGCGGAAATCGGCGAGCGTACGCGGTAGCGCGCCACTTCACCGTCCACCAGCAGCAGGCGCCAGGTCAGGTGCCGGAGCCACTGTTCATCGAACGCGCCGAGCTGCTGACGATAGGCCGCTAGCTCCCCGGGCAGCGGCTGGCGCCCGGTCACTGGCGCAGGCCAGGGGGCAGCGGCTCAATCGGGCCGGGCATGGACTGCCTCCGGGCCCACGCCAATCTGTTCACACTGGCGCACCAGGTCGATCAGGGTGGCGGCCTTCATCTTGGCCATGACGTGTTTCTTGTGCACCTTGGCCGTGACTTCCCGCGTGCCCAGGGCCTGGGCCACCTGTTTGTTGACCTTGCCATCCACCAGCAGCGCCAATACCTGGCGCTCCCGCGGCGTGAGGCTCTGGTAGCGGCTGCGCACCTCGCGGGCCTGGGCCTGGGCGGCGAAGCGCTGGCGGGCCCAGGCCAGGGCCTTGTCGATGGCGGCCAACAGTTCGCCCTCGTCAAACGGCTTGGTGAGGAACTCCTGGGCACCGGCCTTGATCGCCTTGACCGACATGGGAATCGTGCCGTAACCGGTCATGAAGATAATCGGCAGTTCGCAGCCGCGGCGCTGCAATTCGTTCTGCAGGTCGAAACCGGTACCGGCCTGCAGGTTGACGTCCAGCACCAGGCACGCCAGCCGCTGGGCAAAAGGTTCGGCGAGGAAGGCGTCGGCACTGGCAAACGTCTGCACGGCGATATCTGCCGAGCGCAACAGCCGCGCCAGGGCATCGCGCACCGCCGCCTCGTCGTCCACCACGTAGACGATCGGCGCCAGGTCGCCGCTGGGCGCGTGAAGCGCCGGCGCCAGGTTCATGGCCGTGGGTCTGGCTTCAGCCAGCATGTCGTTCAGGCCCAGGCGCTCAAGCAGCGCGATCAGCAGGCTGTCACGCGGGGCATCGGTGGCGGCCGCTTTCTCGTCGAATTCCGGGGTATCCATGACCAGCCGATAACCCCGCCCAGGCACCGTGCGAATGCATGCCCGAGCACTGCCCAGGGCCTTGCGCAAGGCGCATACATGCACCTGCAGGTTGTTTTCTTCGACCACTGCGTTGGGCCATACGTGGGCCAGCAATTGATCCTTGCTGACCAATTCGCCCGGGGCCTGAAGCAGTTTTTCGAGGATATCGAACGCGCGGCTACCGAGCTTGACCGGCCTGCCGTTGTCGTGAATCTCGCGCATGGGCAGCGAAATGGTGACGTTTGCGATACGAATC
>NZ_JAPYKM010000005.1:0-271218 GCF_029623465.1 Pseudomonas sp. RIT-To-2
TACCGCCGTGGATGCCATTCAGGCCGGCGCCGCCGATTACCTGGTAAAACCCTGCAGCCCTGACCAATTGCGCCTGGCCACGGCCAAACAGCTGGAGGTACGCCAGCTTTCAGCGCGCCTGGAAGCGCTGGAAGGCGAAGTACGCAAGCCCAAGGACGGCCTGGACTCTCACAGCCCGGCCATGATGGTGGTGCTGGAAACCGCACGCCAGGTGGCGAGCACCGACGCCAACATTCTTATCCTGGGCGAGTCGGGTACCGGTAAAGGCGAGCTGGCCCGTGCCATTCACGGTTGGAGCAAACGCTCCAAGAAAGCCTGCGTGACCATCAACTGCCCTTCGCTGACCGCCGAACTGATGGAAAGTGAACTGTTCGGCCACAGCCGTGGAGCGTTCACCGGCGCCAGCGAAAGCACCCTGGGGCGGGTCAACCAGGCAGACGGCGGCACACTGTTCCTCGATGAGATCGGCGATTTCCCCCTGACACTGCAACCCAAGCTGCTGCGCTTCATTCAGGACAAGGAATACGAGCGGGTCGGTGACCCGGTTACCCGTCGAGCGGACGTGCGCATCCTGGCGGCCACCAACCTCAACCTGGAAGACATGGTGCGCGAGGGTCGCTTCCGCGAAGACCTGCTGTACCGCCTCAATGTCATCACCTTGCACCTGCCGCCCCTGCGCGAGCGCAGCGAGGACATCCTGATTCTGGCCGACCGCTTCCTGGCCCGCTTCGTCAAGGAATACGCGCGCCCCGCCCGGGCCTTCAGCGAGGAAGCCCGCGCTGCGCTGCTGAATTACCGCTGGCCCGGCAATATCCGCGAATTGCGCAACGTGGTGGAACGCGCCAGCATCATCTGCGCCCAGGAGCGGGTAGAGGTGAGCCACCTGGGCATGGCCGAGCAACCCGTCAACAATGCCCCACGCATTGGCGCTGCGTTGAGCCTGGACGAACTGGAAAAAGCCCACATCGGCGCCGTGCTGGCCACCAGCGATACGCTGGACCAGGCGGCCAAGACCTTGGGCATCGACGCGTCCACGCTGTACCGCAAACGCAAACAGTACAACCTGTGAGGTTGCCGATGAAGTTGCGGACCCGGCTGTTTCTCAGCTTCTCGGCGCTGATCACCGTGGCCCTGCTGGGGCTGGCGCTGGGGTTGGTCAGCGTGATGCAACTGGTCAAGACGCAGGAAGGCACCATCCATCACAACTTTGTCTCCCTGGACCTGGGGCTCAAGTTGCGCCAGAACCTGGGCGACCAATTGGTGATGCTGCTCAACGACCATCCGGACAAGGCGGCGCTGGATGAAGCCCAGCAGGAGTTCCAGGACCTGATCAGCCAGGGCCTCGCTCATGAGCAGGGCCACGATGACCCGCCTGGCTTTGCCCAGACGGCCAGTGACTATCAGAAATTCCTGGCGGTTTACCGAGGCAGTCCGTCACTGGGCAATATCAGCGACAACCCGCCCTTGAGCAACGCCTTCAACGTGCTGCGAAACGGCCTGATCGACGCCCATAAAAAGGCGCTGGACAATATCAACGCTGCCCAGGAAACCACCCACCAGCGCGCTGTGCTGGTATCTGCGCTGTTGGGCCTGGTGGGGCTGGCGGTGCTGCTGATCGGCTTTTTCACCGCCCACAGTATCGCCCGACGCTTTGGCGAACCCATCGAGGCGCTGGCCACCGCCGCCGACAACATCAGTCAGGGCAATTTCGAGGTGCAATTGCCGCAATCCAGCGCCGCCGAGCTCACCCAGCTGACCCAGCGTTTCGGCACCATGGCCGAGGTACTGCGCAAGCACCAGGAGACCAACGTGGACGAACTGCTGGCCGGCCAGCAGCGTTTGCAGGCGGTGCTCGACAGTATCGACGACGGGTTGCTGATGATCGACCGCCAGGGCCGCCTGGAACACCTCAACCCCGTGGCCCAGCGGCAATTGGGCTGGGAGGACGACCGGGTAGGCATGGGCCTGGGCGAGGCGTTGCAGCGCCCCGAGCTGGACGAGCAGCTGGCCTTGATCCTGCGTGGCGGCAGCCTGGAGCGGGCGCTGGAAGACCTGAGCTTCGACCTCGACGGCGAAACCCGGCTGCTGGCCTACAGCCTGACACCCGTGACCCACACTGAAGGCCACATTCTGGGTGCGGTGATGGTGCTGCACGATGTCACCGAGCAACGGGCATTCGAACGGGTGCGCAGCGAGTTCGTGCTACGCGCTTCCCATGAACTGCGCACCCCGGTCACCGGCATGCACATGGCCTTCGGGTTGCTGCAGGAACGGGTGCACTTCGCCCCGGACTCGCGCGAAGCCGACCTGTTCGACACGGTGAAGGAAGAAATGCAGCGGTTGATGCAACTGATCAACGATCTGCTGAATTTTTCCCGCTATCAGAATGGCCTGCAAAAGCTCACCCTGGCCCCTTGCGCCATCGACGACCTGTTGTACCGGGCACGTGAACGCTTTGACGAGCAGGCTCACCAGAACGATATTCAGGTGGTCATCGAACAACAGGATGCCCTGCCGCGCCTGCACGCCGACCAGGCGCAGCTGGACCGCGTGCTCGACAACCTGCTGGACAACGCGCTGCGCCACACACCGCACAACGGTCGCATCCGCCTGCAAGCCCGGCGCCACGCCGAGCGGGTCATCATCAGCGTTGAAGACAATGGTGAAGGCATTGCCTACGGCCAGCAGGGGCGGATTTTCGAGCCTTTCGTGCAGGTGGGCCGCAAGAAAGGTGGTGCCGGTCTGGGGTTGGCGTTGTGCAAGGAAATCGTGCAGCTGCACGGCGGGCGCATGGGCGTGTACTCACGGCCGGGGCAGGGTACCCAGTTCTATATGACCTTGCCGCTGTGAACTGAACCGGGCCTTCGCTTTGCTCAGGCCTCGTCATCGAGGCGGCGGCCTACAAGGCGCCGCCCGCGCGTCACCAATTCACTGAACTGCCGAGCATTGAGCGGGTGAGCGAACAGCCAGCCCTGCCCGTAGTTCACCCCTTCGCTGCTGAGCAGCAACGCCTGGGCCTCGAACTCGATGCCCTCGGCAATCACCCGCAATTGCAGGGCATGGGCCATTCGGATGATATGGGGGGCCACGCCGCTGCTGGCGGCGTCATGGCCCAACGCGTCGATGAAGGCCTTGTCGATCTTCAGGCAGTCCACGGGCAATGTCTGCAGGTACGCCAGGCTGCAATAACCGGTGCCGAAATCATCGATCAGCACCTGGTGGCCCACATCACGCAGGGCCTGCAGGTTGTCCCGGGCGACAACCACATCGATCAAACCGCGTTCGGTGACTTCGAAGGCAATCTGGTTCGCCGCTACCCTGTACTGGTCCAGAAGCCGCGCGACCACGCGGCCAATGCGTGGCACCATGACGTCGCAGGCCGCCAGGTTCACGGAAATGTACAAGTGGGGGTTGGCACGAAGGAGCTGACCCAGCTGCTCCAACAGTTGCTGCAGGACAAAATCCGTGATTTCGCGAATCTGGCCGGTATTTTCAGCCATGGGAATGAACAGGTCCGGGCTGGTCAGGGTGCCATCCGGGCGGCGCCACCGCACCAGCGCCTCCGCACCCACGCATCGTCGGCTGTTGAGGTCGAAGATGGGTTGGTACAACACCTTCAGTTCGCCGCGGCGCAGCGCACCCTGAAGCTCGGCGCTCATGGACCGGCGCTCGCGCACCTGCTGCAACACGATCCAGCCCACGCACCAGGACAGCAGCAGGCTGGCGGGGAACAGCGCCCACAGCGCCTGGTTCATCTTCGGCAGCACGCTGGTACGCGGCGAGATCAATACCAGCTGGTAATCCGGGGACTTGGTGAACATGCGGTAGATCAGCGAGTCATGGGTAACCACCAGCGGCTGCTGCGCGGGCGGTGGCCAATCGGCGCTGGGCGGCCAGGCCTGCACCGGGCCCAGCACGGGGACCGCACGGGTGCCCTTGTCCAGCACCACCAGCAGGCTGCCGCCCGGGGCCAGGTCCACCACGTCGGTCAGGTGGCCGCGGGAAGTGGACACTGTGAACGGGCCACGGGCCAGGCGCAGGGCAGCCAGGTTGTCGTCCGGCTGGGTGCTGGTGTTCAGCCAGTAACTGTAGGTAGGGCCCTTGATGTCGGGGGCCCGCAGCGCATCGGCATTCTGCTCGCTGGGGCGGCTGGAACAGTGTTCCTGACCATCGCTGTAAGCGGCGTCGTAGACGAAGCGGTTATCGAAACCAACCTGCTGCAACACGGCGAGCATCTGCGGGCTGCAGCCCCGCACACTCTGCTCATCGAGGTCATCGACGCTTTCGCGCAACTGGCCGAATATCTGCTCCAGGCGGTCGAGAAAACGTTCGCCACGGGCATTCATCTGCTCGATTTCGGTTTGCTGAACCTGGTGCATGATCAGCCCCAGGCTGGCGCTGAGCAGCAATGCCGCGCACGCCAACGCAGCTACTGTCGCCAATAGCCAGGGACGATACAAAGCGCTGCGAAAACGCACGAAGGCGGGGGACATGGGCACAGATCCAGTTGCTTACCAAGAGGTATAGCAACTGGCAGGGATTTAGCCTGCCCGTTGGGCAGAGGCGCTTAGCGCTGGCTGTTCAGCGCTTGAAGGATGGCGGCGGTTTCAGCATCGGGCTGGCCATCGAAACGCGCCGGCCGAAAGTGCATCTGGAAGGCCGCGATCACATGACGGGTGGTGACATCCAACTCGCCGGTCTGCTCGACGGAGTAACCCAGGCGCGCAAGTTCCTGCTGGTACCAGGTCATGCTCGGCGGGTTGACCTCGAAACGCGGCTTGTTGCGTGCCACGGTCGCCGCATCGGGCCAGATGCCCAGCCCTTCGTCTGCCAGGCGCTTCCACGGGAACAGCGGGCCCGGGTCCTGTTTGCGCAGAGGGGCGATGTCACTGTGGCCGATGATGTGACGGGGCTCGATGTTGTACCGCTTGACAATGTCCTTGAGCAGGGCCTCGACGGCCTTGATCTGCGCTTCGGTATACGGGTACCACAAACGGCCATTGGGGGAGTCGGTGAACCCCGGGTTGACGATCTCGATGCCGATGGAGCTTGAGTTGAGCCAGGTTCGGCCGTCCCACTCACTCTCGCCGGCGTGCCAGGCCCGCTGGCTTTCATCGACCAACTGGTAGACCTTCGGTGGGTTCAGGCCCACCAGGTAGTGAGCGCTGACCTGACCATGGGTCAGCAATGCCAGCGAACGTTCGTCCGAGGCTGAGGTGTAATGCAGCACCACGAACTGGATTCGGCTGTCATGGTTGACCGAAGGATGACTGCGGTCGATGCTCAGACCGGTGGAGCAGCCCGCCAACGCGAGCAACAGCAGGGCACAGCCGAGGAGTTTCATAGATTGGAAGGCAACTTGGTGGGCAGTAATGCAATAGTATAACACACACCATCCTGATCCCTGAGTGCGCTGACGGGACGGACCACCACGCCGGCCCCTGCTCTCATGCGCTGATGACGCGGTTGCGGCCGGCGTCCTTGGCGCGATACAGGGCGTCGTCGGCGCGCTTGAGGACCAGCTCACTGCGCTCGCTACCGCGGAAAGCCGCCAGGCCGATGGAAATGGTGATAGTCACGCGCTGCCCCTTGAAGTGAAACGGGCAGGCCTCGACCGCCGCACGCAGGGTCTCAACCAACCGCACGGCTTCGGCCATCGGCGTGGCGGGAATGAGCAATACGAACTCCTCCCCACCAAACCGCGCCAGAAAATCCACGGGGCGCAGGCGTTTGCGCAGCTCGTTGGCGATGATCTTCAGCACCTTGTCGCCTGCCAGGTGCCCATAACTGTCATTGATGGACTTGAAATGGTCCAGGTCGAGCATCGCCAGCAGCAACTCACTGCCATCGCCTTCGCGCTGGACGACCGCCTGTTCCAGGCGCTCTGACCACGCAGCGCGGTTGGCCAGGCCGGTGAGCGGGTCGATCAAGGCCTTTTGCCGCTGCTCCTCGAGGTGCTCGCGATATTCCAGTGCTTCGCCTTCCATGCTCGCCACCCGTTCGGCAAGGCTCTGCAGGCGCGTGGCGATTTCCTGCTCGCGCTGGTCGCGCTGCTGCTGGTGCGAATCAATGGTGCCGATCAGGCCTTCCAGGCGCTGCTCCAGGATCTGCTTGAGGCTGGCTACGTCGGTGGCGCCTTGCACGCTGCTCTGCAGGCCGCCCACCTGTTCGCGCAACTGGCTGTCCAGGTCGCGGGCTGCCGAGGCGCTGTCGGCATGGCCTTCGCTGGCGGCTTGCAGGTGGCTCTGGAAGGTGTCGAGGCGCTCGTTGAGCTGTTTGAGGTACAGCTCGAAATCATGCTGGCCACTGTCATTGATAGCCAGCATCAGGGTAGCCAGGTCGTCCAGGATCGGTAGCAACTCGTACCAGTTCAGGCCGTGTTCGAGCCGGTCGCGCATGGCCTCTGCCTGAGGGCGGTGGCGCTCGGGCAATGTCAGGTCGTTGAGCAGGCCCAGCAGGGTGTCTTCGATATGGGCCGCAACCGAACTGTAGGACGGCTCGGGTGAGGGCGGCAAGGCATAGAGCAACGCTTCCCCGGGCTCTTCAGGGTCGATGGCGGCAATGGCTTCGGCCATGACCAAGGGTAGCGGCAGGCTGTCGATGAACACCGGCAGGGCGGTAGCAGGCGCTTGGGCAGGCTCGGCTGGCAGAACCGGTGGCTGAAAGGGCTGGATCTGTACAGGTTCCGGGTGCGCCGGGCTCGCCGCCACCGGTGCCAGTGCTGGTGCTGGTGCTGCCTCTGGCTGCGGCTCAGGTTCAGGGGCCCGCTCGGGCACCGCTGGCGGAACAAGCTCGACCGTGGCGGACGGCTCGGCCACGGCAGCGGGGGCCAGAGCAACTACCGGCTCTGCCAGGGCAGGTGCCTGTTCGGAGGCTGCCACAGGCGCCAGCGCTGGGGCGGGGGACGTGTGGGCTGGATGCTCCGGCTCTGCCGGCTCGGCTTCCGCCTCCCGGCCACCGAACAGGCGTTGCAGCAGGCCGGGGCGCTGGGCTTCGGCCTGCGGCTCCAGGCCAGCCAGGGCCTGTTCCTGCAGGCCACTCAGCTCACTGAGCAGCAGCGGAATCTCGCGCGCCTGGCCGGCGCGGTCTTCCAGCTGCTTGGCATATTTTTTCAGCGGCTTGCTGACATCACGGGCTAGCGGCAATTTCTGCAACTGGTCGACCAGCGCGGTCAGCGCCGTGCTGATCTGGGCCACGCGTGTCTCGCGGCGCTGTTCGGAATCGAGCACCGCCTTTTCCAGACGCGGGATCAAGGCGGCAAGGCCGGCGTCCATGTCGTCGGTGCGCACCACCTCGCGCATCTCCTTCATGCAGGCGTCCACGGCCTTGTCCGTGCCTTCGGCCGCCAGGGTGCTGCGCACCAGGCCGCGGCGCAGCAAGTCCAACCGCGCATTCCAGCGGCGCTCCAGTTTTTCCTGCTGTTCAATACTCTTGAGGTACTTTTCTTTCCAGCGCTGGGCGTCGTCGGTCATGCCAGGGGTCTGCGAGGTGAGGGGCTGAGGGCCGGCAACGAGTCGGCCACAAGGGAATCGGGCAAGCGGATCTCTACCGCCACGGGCAAGTGGTCGGAAATCGGCAGGTCCAGTACCTGAACGCGTTCGAGGGTCAGGCCTGGGCTGAGCAGAATATGATCAAGGCAGCGCTGTGGCCGCCAGCTGGGAAACGTCGCTTCGGCCTGGGGCGCCAGCAGGCCCAGGTCGCGCAACGGCGAGTTCAACAGCAGGTCATTGGCATGGGTGTTCATGTCACCCATGAGGATCTGATGGCGGTAGCCGCCAATCAGCTCGCGAATATAGGCCAGTTGCCGGGCACGGGCGCGGGTGCCCAGTGCCAGGTGCATCATCACCACCACCAGCGCCTCGGGCCCTTCGCCAAAACGCGCGAGAATAGCCCCGCGGCCAGCAGGTCCGGGCAGGGGGTGGTCTTCCAGGCTCCAGGGGCGCAAGCGGCTGAGGATGCCGTTGCTGTGCTGGGCCAGGCGGCCAAGGTTGCGGTTGAGTTGCTGGTACCAGTAAGGGAACCCGCCCAGTTGGGCCAGGTGTTCCACCTGGTTGACGTAGCCGGAGCGGTGGCTGCCACCGTCCACTTCCTGCAGGGCCACGAGGTCGAAGTCGGCCAACAGCTTGCCGATCTTCTGCAGGTTGCCGGCCCGGCCCGTGTGCGGCAGCAAGTGCTGCCAGCTACGGGTCAGGTAATGGTGGTAGCGCCCGGTGCTGATGCCTACCTGGATATTGAAACTGAGCAGCCGCAGCCGGCCATCCTCGGGGAGGCCGCTGGTCTGCAGGTGATGCTCGTTGACCTGCGGGTCTCGCAGGCCAACGACACGTTCGGTTCTCCAGCGGCGCACGGGGTCACCTGAGGTTAGTTGGCAGCACTCTTGCCGGCTGCGCGTTCTTTGGCAATCAGTGCATCGGCCACTTTCAGCGTTTCTTCAGGGCCGCCAGCGGTGCCGAGGTCAAAACGGTACTTGCCGTTGACGATCATGGTCGGTACGCCCTGCACGCCGTAGGCGATGGCCAGGTCCTTGTACTGCTTGACCTTGCCCTGCACGGCGAAGGAATTGTAGGTCTCGAGGAACTTGTCCTTGTCTACGCCCTGGGTGGCCACGAAGTCAGCCATGTCTTTCGGGTCGGTCAGACGCTTGCCCTGCTTCTGGATGGCATCGAACACGGCCGAGTGAACCTTGTGCTCCACGCCCATCATGTCCAGGGTGATGAACAGCTGGCCATGCAGGTCCCACGGGCCGCCGAACATGGCAGGCACGCGCACGAAGTGCACGTCGGCTGGCAACTTCTCGATCCATGGGTTGATGGTAGGCTCAAAGGCGTAGCAGTGAGGGCAGCCATACCAGAACATTTCGACGACTTCGATCTTGCCAGGCTGGGAAACCGGTACCGGATTGTCCAGTACGACGTACTGCTTACCCGCTTCCAGCGGGGCGTCAGCGGCCTGGGCGGTGATGCCGAACAGCGTGGCAGCGACCAGAGCGGCGCCGAGGATCAGATTACGCATGCTTTACTCCTGAGCAAAAGGGGATCGCCTTGCGACGACGCGCGTTGAGACACGCCGCCACAGGGTTCAGTTCGCTAGTGTAACGGCAGACTTCATGAAAAAGGGCGACCAACGTCGCCCATTTCATTTGTTTCATTTCAAGACGCGACAACGGTGTCAGTGCAAACCCTGCACATAGGAGGCGATGGCCTCGATGTCCTTGTTGCTGAGCTTGGCGGCGATGCTGCGCATGACCATGGTGTCGCCGTCGTTGGTGCGGTTGCCCTCGCGAAAATCCGTGAGCTGCTTGGTCACGTATTGAGCATGCTGGCCGCTCAAGTGAGGAAAGCCGGCCATGGCGTTGCCGGCGCCGTTGGGGGAATGGCAACCGGTACAGGCTGGCATCCCGGCGTCCAGCTTGCCACCGCGAAACAGGGCTTCGCCCCTGGCCACCACTTTATCGTCGGCGGCGCCTACACTTCCGTGCTGGCTGTTGAAGTAGGCGGCGAGATCAGCCAGGTCCTGGTCATTGAGGTTGGTCAGCAGGCCGGTCATTTCCGGCACCTGCCGTGCACCGGACTTGATGTCGTGCAATTGCTTGTTCAGGTAGCGCTCGCCCTGGCCCGCCAGCTTCGGGAAAATGGGCGCCATGCTGTTGCCGTCCGGGCCGTGGCAGGCCCCACAGACCGCTGCCTTGGCCTGCCCCGCGGCCGGATCACCCGCCGCCTGGGCCGCGCCTGTGATTCCTACTGTCAACAGCAGACTCACTATTATTCTTCTCATCAGCTAATCCAACTACGGCTAAGGGTGATAGATCTGTGCCGCAGGCCTGGGCCGCTCATCCAGGCGGATGACGGCTTTGTAGTCTTCAGCACTGCTGTCCGTGCACAATCCACGCGGCGGCATAGCCTTGAAACCCTGAGTTATATAAGTGACGCTAGCACCATGCAGGCATTTCGTCCTGGCGCTTGTTCCTGAGCCAGCACAAAACGCACACTGAATCTACGGCATTATATACTACCGACGTTGCCTCAACGGAAACGAACCGCATGCCAGGGCCCTTGCCCGGCGTCGCCCACACCGGAAATCACATGCAAGTCAAAAACCCCATCCTCGGTCTGTGCCAACAGGCTACCTTCTCGCTCAGCGCCGCCAAGGTCGACCAGTGCCCCGACGATGAGGGCTTTGAAGTAGCCTTCGCCGGCCGCTCCAACGCCGGCAAGTCCAGCGCCCTGAACACCCTGACCCACGCCAGCCTGGCGCGCACATCCAAGACCCCGGGGCGTACGCAGCTGTTGAACTTCTTCCAGCTGGACGAAGAGCGCCGCCTGGTGGACTTGCCCGGTTACGGGTATGCCAAGGTGCCGATTCCGCTCAAGCAGCACTGGCAGCGCCACCTGGAGGCGTACCTGGGCAGCCGCGAGAGCCTCAAGGGGCTGATCCTGATGATGGACATTCGCCACCCCATGACCGACTTCGACCAGTTGATGCTGGACTGGTCGGTGGCCAGCCACATGCCGATGCACATCCTGCTGACCAAGGCCGACAAACTTACCTACGGGGCGGCGAAGAACACGCTGCTCAAGGTGCAGTCGGAAATTCGCAAGGGCTGGGGCGAGTCGGTGACCATCCAGCTGTTCTCGGCGCCCAAGCGCCTGGGCCTCGAGGAGGCCTACGCCGTGTTGGCGCGCTGGATGGAATTGCCGGACAAAGTAGAAGCGTGAGGCAATCTTGCAGGACCGAGCGAAGCTCGGTCTCGCAAGGGCACGGCGTAAGGGCCGGTGCCGAATTTCGGGCAAAAAAAACCCCGGACTTCGTATGGGGAGGGGGAAGTTCGGGGTTCAAGTTCCGAACCGCTAGGGCGGGGTCCGGATATCTGCCAACACTTAACACAACATAGGAGCATCGAACGGCTTCACCAGCCATTCAGGTACTCTGAGTCGTGGTTGACGGGTTTAGTTCCCCCGCCCTTGAAACTAATTCTGCTAACCAGGCGCGGCTTAGTCGTTATGCTGCCGTAAACGTGCCTTTGACGCGGCGCAAGGCCGCGTCACGGGTAGCGCGCATTTGCAGGTATCAGTGCGCCTCGTCCCAGTTGTTGCCTACCCCCACTTCCACCAGCAACGGCACGTCCAGTTCAGCTGCGCCGCTCATGTGCGGGCGGATCTGCTGGCTGACCTGCTCCACCAGGCCCTCACGCACTTCCAGGACCAGTTCATCGTGTACCTGCAGAATGACGCGGGCATCGATGCCCGATTCGCTCAGCCAGCTGTCCACTGCCACCATGGCGCGCTTGATGATATCGGCAGCGGTACCCTGCATGGGCGCGTTGATCGCGGTGCGCTCGGCGCCTTTGCGCAAGGCCGGGTTCTTGGCGTTGATGTCGGCCAGGTACAGACGACGACCGAACAGCGTTTCCACATAGCCCTGTTCGGCCGCCTGGGTGCGGGTGCGCTCCATGTAGGCAAGCACACCGGGGTAGCGAGCGAAGTAGCGGTCGATGTATTCCTTGGCCTGCTTGTTGTCGACACCAATCTGCTTGGCCAGGCCGAAAGCACTCATGCCATAGATCAGGCCGAAGTTGATCGCCTTGGCGCTGCGGCGCTGGTCGATGGTGACCTGATCAAGCTCCACGCCAAATACCTCGGCAGCCGTGGCACGGTGCACGTCGAGGTTGTTCTGGAAAGCGTGCAGCAGCCCTTCATCCTTGGCCAAGTGGGCCATGATGCGCAGTTCGATCTGCGAATAGTCCGCGGCCAGCAGCTTGTACCCGTTGGGCGCGACGAACGCCTGGCGAATGCGTCGGCCTTCAGCGGTGCGAATCGGGATGTTCTGCAGGTTCGGGTCGCTGGACGACAGGCGCCCGGTGGCTGCCACCGCCTGGTGGTAGGAGGTGTGGATCCGGCCAGTGCGCGGGTTGATCTGTTCAGGCAGGCGATCGGTGTAGGTACTTTTCAGCTTGCTCAGGGAGCGGTACTGCATCAGCACCTTGGGCAGCGGGAAGTCCTGGTCGGCCAGCTCCGCCAGCACAGCTTCGGCGGTAGAGGCCTGGCCCTTGGCAGTCTTGTTGAGTATAGGCATGCCCAGCTTGTCGTAGAGAATCACGCCAAGCTGCTTGGGCGAGCCAAGGTTGAATTCCTCGCCGGCGATTTCGTAAGCCTGGCGTTCCAACTCGGCCAGCTTGTTACCCAATTCGACGCTCTGCACGCCCAGCAGGTCCGCGTCGACCAGCGCGCCTTGGCGCTCGATCTTGGCCAGCACCGGCACCAGCGGCATTTCAATATCGTCCACTACGCTGATCAGGCTTGGCGCGGCAGCCAATTTGGCCTGGAACAGCTGGTGCAGGCGCAGGGTGACATCGGCATCTTCAGCCGCGTAGGGGCCGGCCTGCTCCAGTGGGATCTGGTCGAAGGTGAGCTGCTTGGCGCCCTTGCCTGCGATCTGTTCGAAGGTAATGGTGCTATGGCCCAGGTATTTGGCCGACAGGCTGTCCATGTCATGACGGGTGGCGGTGGAGTCCAGCACGTAGGATTCGAGCATGGTATCGAACTTCACGCCGCGCACCGTGATGCCCTGGGCCGGGTCGCCGCCGATGGCGCAGTTGGCCAGGATGTTGATGTCGTACTTGGCGTTCTGCCCCACCTTCAGCTTGGCCGGGTCTTCCAGCAGCGGTTTGAGGGCCAGCAACACGGTATCGCGGTCCAGTTGCGCGGGCGCGCCCATGTAGGAATGGGTCAGCGGCAAGTAGGCCGCTTCGTGGGGCTCCACGGCGAACGAGAGGCCCACCAGTTGCGCTTTCTGTGCGTCCAGGCCGGTAGTCTCGGTGTCGAAGGCAAACAGCTCGGCCTTGGCCAGCTTCGCTAGCCAGTGGTCGAATCGTGCCTGGTCGAGGATGGTTTCGTAGCGGGTTTCGACCGCCGCCACCGGCGCGGCGTCGGGCACCACTTCCTGGCCGGCGCGCTTGGCGTCACGCTGGACTTCGTCGATCCAGCTCTTGAATTCCAGTTCAGTGTACAACTCGATCAGCGCTTCGCGGTCCGGCTCGCCGCACACCAGCGCTTCGACTTCCACGTCCAATGGCACGTCGATCTTGATGGTTGCCAACTGGTAGGACAGAAAGGCCATGTCCTTGTGCTCTTCGAGCTTGGCGGGCAGGTTCTTGGCCCCACGGATAGGCAGGGCCGGGACCTTGTCGAGGTTCTCGTACAACTCCTTCAGGCCGCCGCCGATACCCACCAGCAGGCCCACGGCGGTTTTTTCACCCACACCGGGAACGCCGGGGATGTTATCGACTTTGTCGCCCATCAGCGCCAGGTAGTCGATGATGTGCTCCGGCCCCACGCCGAACTTTTCCTTCACACCTTCGATGTCCATGACGCTGCCGGTCATGGTGTTCACCAAGGTCACGTGGCCATCGACCAGTTGGGCCATGTCCTTGTCACCGGTGGAAATGATCACCGGGCGGTCGGCCGCGGCGCTGCTGCGGGCCAAGGTGCCGATGACATCGTCGGCCTCGACGTTGTCCACGCACAGCAGCGGGTAACCCAGGGCACGCACGCTGGCGTGCAGCGGCTCTACCTGCACGCGCAGGTCGTCGGGCATGCTGGGGCGGTTGGCCTTGTAGTCAGCGAACATTTCGTCGCGGAACGTGCCGCCCTTGGCATCGAAAACAACGGCGAACGGGCTGTCCGGGTATTGGCGGCGCAGGCTTTTGAGCATGTTCAACACGCCCTTCACCGCGCCGGTCGGCATCCCCCGCGAAGTAGTCAGCGGCGGCAGCGCATGGAACGCCCGGTACAGGTAGGAAGAACCGTCCACCAGGACGAGAGGAGCTTTGCTCATGAGCAGAATCAACCTTTTCGGCGGGTCCGGCGCTAGAATGTCCGGAACATTGACGACAAAGGGACAAGGTTATCATGCGCACTGCAAAACGCTTGTTGCTGGCCACCCTGCTGGTTGCCTGTCCGATGGCCGTGATGGCCGCGGACGATGCACCCACGGGTGATCCGGATGTCACCATTCGCCAGGAAGGCGACAAAACTATCCAGGAATACCGGCAGAATGGTTTCCTGTATGCAATCAAGGTCACCCCGAAACACGGCAAACCGTATTTTCTGGTTCGCGCCGACGGCACCGATGCCAATTACATTCGGTCCGATCAGCCGGACATGCTGATTCCGGCATGGAAGATCTTCGAATGGAAATGACTCAACCTTAACTTCAACCGGGCACCCCCGCAGGGGTGCCAGTATGGGCAACTTTTCATGTCAGTGTTTACACCCCTGTCGCGGCCTGAGCTTGAAACCTTTCTCGCACCCTATGGCCTGGGCCGTCTGCGCGATTTCCAGGGAATTGCCGCCGGAACCGAGAACAGCAATTTCTTCATCAGCCTGGAACAGGGCGAGTTTGTCCTGACACTGGTAGAACGCGGTTCCATGCAGGACCTGCCCTATTTCGTCGAACTGCTGGACGTGCTGCACGAAGCCGACCTGCCCGTTCCGTACGCCCTGCGTACCACCGACGGCGTGGCCCTGCGCGAGCTGGCAGGCAAGCCGGCGCTGCTGCAACCTCGGCTGCCGGGCAAGCACATCAAGGAACCCAACAACCAGCACTGCGTGCAGATGGGCGAGCTGATCAGCCATATTCACCTGGCCACCCGCGACCACGTGCTGGAACGCAAGACCGACCGCGGCCTGGATTGGATGCTGGAAGAAGGCGAACGCCAGATCGGCCAACTGGGCAGCGACGCCGCTGCGCTGCTGCGCGCGGCGCTGGACGAGATCGGCGCGCACAAGGCGCAGATCCTGGCCCTGCCGCGAGCCAACCTGCACGCCGACCTGTTCCGCGATAACGCGATGTTCGAGGGCACACACCTGACCGGTGTGATCGACTTCTACAACGCCTGCTCGGGCCCGATGCTGTACGACCTGGCCATCAGCCTGAATGACTGGTGCTCGGACGAAGCCGGGGCACTGGACGCGCCGCGGGCGCGGGCGATGCTGGGTGCCTATGCGGCGCTCCGGCCGTTCACGGCGGCCGAGGCAGAACTGTGGCCGGTGATGCTGCGAGTGGCGTGCGTGCGCTTCTGGCTGTCACGGCTGGTGGCAGCCCAGGCGTTCGCCGGCATGGACGTGCTGATCCACGACCCAGCCGAGTTCGAACGCCGCCTGGCGTTGCGCCAGAAGGTCAGCCTGGCGCTGCCGTTCGCGTTGTGACAGCGGCGCCTGGGACGCAGCCTTGGGCTCAGAGCTGTTCCAGGCAGCCGGCGAGGTCGTTGCCCAGCTTTTCCATCAGTTGCTCGTAGCCTTGTGGCGTGGCGTCGGCGAAGCCGCCCAGGCCGTCCAGTTCGGCCAGGCGCACCGGTAGGCCGGCGGTCAGGGTTTCGGCCAGGCGCGGGCGGGCAGGTGGCTCGCTGAACACGCAGGACTTGCCGGCTTCCTGCAGCCGAGCGCGCATGGCCGCAACGTGCTGGGCACCCGGCTGCACTTCGGCGGCAACGCTGAATACCCCGGCATGCTTGACGCCAAACTCGTCTTCGAAATAATCGAAGCCCTCGTGGAACACGAAGAACGGCTTGCCGGCAATGCCCGCCAGGCGTGTTTTCAAACGTGCATCCAGCGCGTCCAGGCGGCCATCAAACGCCTGCAGGTTGCCAGCGTAACGTGGTGCGTTGGCCGGGTCGGCCTTGGCCAGGTCGGCGGCCATGCGCGCGGCGATCACTCGGGCATTGAAGGTCGACAACCACAGGTGCGAATCCAGGCTGCCAGGGCGGTGGTCATGGTCGTGCTCGTCCGGGTCGGCCTCTTCATGGGACTGGCTGTCGGCGGTGAAGTGGCGCAATTTCAGCCCGGCCAGGTCCTGGACAGTCACGGTCGGCTTGCTGCGGGTCTTCACAACCTTGGGCAGGAACGCCTCCATGTCAGGGCCGATCCAGTACAGCAAATCGGCATCACCCACGCGGCGCACGTCAGAAGGGCGCAAGGCGTAGTGGTGCGGCGAAGCGCCGGGTGGCAGCAATACCTCAGGGCTGCCAACGCCATCCTGTACCGCTGCGGCAATCAGCTGCAGGGGCTTGATGCTGGTGAGCACGCGAACCTCGGCCTGAGCGGCTGGTATCACGATGGCGGCGAGGCAAAAAGCGACAAAATGAGCAAATTTCCGGGACACAATGACCACTCGACTCGGTGAGAACAGGTAATATAATAACGTCTCTTGCTGATATCGTCGTCGCCCATGCCCACTACTCCGCTGGCCAACCGCCCCCACGACCATTCCCACTGCGTACACAGCGCACTGTCGGAAGCCGATGCCCTGTGCGCACGCATGGGCCTGCGCCTGACTGCCCTGCGCCGCCGCGTGCTGGAACTGGTATGGCAAAGCCACAAGCCGCTGGGCGCCTACGATATCCTTGCCGTGCTCAGCGACCAGGACGGCCGCCGCGCCGCACCTCCCACGGTGTATCGCGCGCTGGATTTCCTGTTGGAAAATGGCCTGGTGCACCGCATTGCCTCGCTCAACGCCTTCATCGGTTGCAACCACCCCGAGCACGCGCACCAGGGCCAGTTCCTGATCTGCCGTGAATGCCATGTGGCCCTGGAGCTGGAGCAACCGGCCATCAGCCAGGCCATCGTCCAGAGCGCCGCAGACGTTGGCTTCAAGGTCGAAGGCCAGACAGTGGAAGTGGTCGGCCTTTGCTCGGCCTGCCAGGCCGCCTGATGAGCGATGCCCTGATCCGCCTGGACCAGGTGACGGTCACTTTTGCCGGCCAGAACGTGCTGGACAACATCCAGCTGAGCGTGCGCAGCGGCGAAATCGTCACCCTGATCGGCCCCAACGGCGCCGGCAAGACCACCCTGGTGCGGTCCGTGCTGGGCTTGCTCAAGCCTGATAGCGGCCTGGTGTGGCGCAAACCGAAACTGCGCATTGGCTACATGCCGCAAAAGCTGCATGTGGACCCGACCCTGCCGCTGTCGGTACTGCGCTTCCTGCGCCTGGTGCCAGGTGTCGACCGCCCGCGGGCGATGGCAGCCCTGGCCGAAGTAGGTGCCGAGCAAGTCATCGACAGCCCGGTGCAGGCCATCTCCGGCGGCGAAATGCAGCGCGTGCTGCTGGCTCGCGCGCTGTTGCGCGAACCTGAACTGCTGGTGCTGGACGAGCCGGTGCAGGGCGTCGATGTGGCCGGCCAGGCTGAGCTATATGCCCTGATCACTCGCCTGCGCGACCGCCACGGCTGTGGCGTATTGATGGTTTCCCACGACCTGCACCTGGTGATGAGCACCACCGACCAGGTGGTGTGCCTGAACCACCATGTGTGCTGTTCCGGCCACCCCGAGCAGGTCAGTGGCGACCCGGCGTTCGTCGAGCTGTTCGGCGACCACGCACCGAGCCTGGCGGTATATCACCACCACCACGACCATGCCCATGGCCTGCATGGCGAAGTGGTCGCGGAAAACGCTGAACATTCCCATCCCCCCCACGTACATGGAGACAGCTGCAAGCATGGCTGATTTTCTGCTTTACGCCTTGCTCGCCGGCTTGTCCCTGGCGGTGGTAGCCGGCCCCCTGGGGTCCTTCGTGGTGTGGCGGCGCATGGCCTATTTCGGCGATACTCTGTCCCATGCCGCGCTGCTCGGCGTGGCCCTGGGCTTCGTGCTGGACGTCAGCCCGGCGCTGGCAGTGACCGTCGGCTGCCTGCTGCTGGCGATTTTGCTGGTGACCCTGCAACAGCGCCAGCCACTGGCTTCAGATACATTGCTGGGCATCCTGGCACCCAGCACACTGTCCCTGGGCCTGGTGGTGCTGAGTTTCATGCACGACGTGCGCATCGACCTGATGAGCTACCTGTTCGGTGACCTGCTGGCCATCAGCCCCACCGACCTTGCCTGGATCCTGGGTGGCAGCGCGGCGGTCATGGCGCTGGTGCTTGCCTTGTGGCGGCCATTGCTGGCGGTGACGGTGCACGAGGAACTGGCCCGTGTCGAAGGCTTGCCGGTCGCGGGCCTGCGCATGACCCTGATGCTGTTGATCGCCATTGTCATTGCCGTGGCCATGAAGATCGTCGGCGTGTTATTGATCACCTCGTTGCTGATCATTCCCGCGGCTGCGGCCCAGCGCCACGCCAAATCCCCTGAGCAGATGGCCCTGGGGGCCAGTATCCTGGGGGTTATCGCGGTGTGCGGCGGCCTGGCCCTGTCGTGGTTCAAGGACACGCCGGCCGGCCCGTCGATCGTCGTCTGCGCCGCTACACTGTTCCTGATGAGCTTTGCACTGCCCCGTCGTTGAGGGTGGTGATCTGTCACAGGTTATTCTCGTGTCACCCGCCAGGGTGTAGACTTGGCCGCTTTTTGCGCAAATAGAGAGTCGCAGGAATGAAGCCGTTCGCCTCCCGTTATCTGCTCCTTGTCGCATTTTCGCTCATCTTGGGCGCTTGCCAGAGCCATGCACCGGAACCTGCCGCGCCACCTGCGGTGCCGGATGCCTTTCTGCAGTTGCAACAGAATATCGACAGCGGCGAACTGGCCACTGCCGAAGACCAGTTGGGCACCCTGCAGAAGCAGAGCCCCGACGACCCGCGTCTGGAGCCTTACCAGCGCCAGTTGGCCGAGGCCTACCTGCAGCGCAGCCAGATCGTGCTGCAGAAAGGTGACGTCAACGCCGCGGCCACCGCCCTGGCCCGTGCCCGTGCGCTGATGCCCAAGGCCCCGGCCTTGACGGGTGGCGCCAATGGCCCGATCCGCCAGGCCCGCAAGGCCGAACTGGACAAGGCCGAGGCCGCGTTGCAGGCAGCAGAAGCCAAGCCGGCGGCCAAGGTCATCGACCCGACAGCCGAAAGCACGCCGGTGGCGTTGAACATCACCGAAAGCAGGGCTTTGCAGCGCCAACTGGATGACATTGCCACCGACGTGGTGAATTACCAGTGTGATGTGATCGTTGTGGTGCCACGTACCCAGGACTGGCCGTGGCTGCAGACGTTGCTGACCAAACGGGTCAACAAGCTCAAGCCAGGCTTTGAATGGAGGCTCGAGCACAAGATCGTGCGCAACCAGCCTGCGCAGATGGTGCTGACCCCACGCAAGCAATAATTGCAGGACCGGGAAGCCCGGTCCTGCAAACGTTGCGCAGGCGCTGCTTCAGGCAGGGATAGCCTTGGCCTTCGGCTCGCGGTCCCATACGCGGTGCTTGGCGATCGCTGCGAAGAACGCCTTGTGCGAAGTGGCGTCGTCACCCACGATCAACCCTGCATCCACATCCAGCTTGAGTGCATCGATCAGGCTCTTGGCCTCGCTGTTCACACCGATAGCCTTGAGGTGCTTGTAAGCTTCAAGCAAGTAGTGCAGCGCCACGCCGTTGCCGCTCAAGGCCTGCACCGACGCCTTGCCACCCGGCACCCACACCGCGTCGAACGCCACCGATGGCAGCCCTTCGGCCGATGCATCGACGGCGAGGGTCTTGCCGTCCGCCGTTTTCACCGGTGCCGAGGTTGGCCCCAGGATCTTGGCGTGGGCCCACTCGGCCTCCAGCGCCTTCTTCAGCGCGTCCACCTGGGCGCCATCAACGCCATCAGCCACCAGCACGGCCACCTTGCGGCCTTTGATATCGCCGGCCAGCAAGTTCAACTGGCTGAGCGCCGGGGACTCCTTCAGCGACAGCTCCGGTACTTGCACGGTACCGGCCTTTGGCGCCGGCAGGCCAAGGTTGGCTGCCACGCGGCTGGCCAGATCCAGGTCGATGTTGGCCAGGATCTCGTTCACCTGACGGGCGCGGATGTGCTCACGCTCCACCTTGCCCAGCTCAAAGCTGTAGGCCGCGATGACGTGCTCCTGCTCGGGCTTGCTGAGGCTGTGGAAGAACAGCCGCGCCTGGGAGAAGTGGTCGGCGAACGACTCGCTGCGCTGGCGCACCTTGTGTGCCTCGATGCGTTCCGGATAGGTCTCGAAACCACCGTCCTGAGCCGCGGCCGGGGTTTCTTTCGGCCAGCCACCATCAATGGAGTTGGGCTCGTAGGAAGCCCGGCCCTTGTCGATGGTGGTGCGGTGCTGGGCGTCGCGCTGGCCGTTGTGGTTAGGCGCCACGGGGCGGTTGATCGGGATCTCGTGGAAGTTCGGTCCGCCCAGGCGGCTGATCTGTGTGTCGGTATAGGAAAACAGCCGCCCCTGGAGCAGGGGGTCGTTGGAGAAGTCGATGCCGGGCACGATGTGGCCAGGGCAGAACGCGACCTGCTCGGTCTCGGCGAAATAGTTGTCCGGGTTGCGGTTGAGCACCATCTTGCCCAGCGGTGTCACCGGTACCAGCTCTTCCGGAATGATCTTGGTGGGGTCGAGCAAGTCGAACTCGAACTTGTGCTCATCTTCTTCGGCGACGATCTGCACACCCAGTTCCCATTCGGGGTAGTCGCCAGTCTCGATAGCTTCCCACAGGTCACGGCGGTGGTAGTCGGTGTCCTTGCCCGCCAGCTTCTGCGCTTCGTCCCACACCAGCGAGCACACGCCCGCCTTGGGTTTCCAGTGGAACTTGACGAAGGTCGACTTACCTTCGGCGTTGATCAGCCGGAAGGTGTGGATGCCGAAGCCTTGCATGGTGCGCAGGCTTTTCGGAATGGCGCGGTCGGACATGGTCCAGATCACCATGTGCGCCGACTCGGGCACCAGCGAGACGAAGTCCCAGAAGGTGTCGTGGGCCGAACCGCCGGTAGGGATCTCGTTGTGCGGCTCGGGCTTCACCGCGTGCACAAAGTCCGGAAACTTGATGGCATCCTGAATGAAAAACACCGGCATGTTGTTGCCAACCAGGTCGAAATTGCCTTCATCGGTGTAGAACTTGACCGCAAAGCCGCGAACGTCGCGGACAGTATCACCGGAGCCGCGTGGCCCTTGCACCGTGGAGAAACGCACGAATACCGGCGTCTGCTTGGCCGGATCCTGCAGGAAGCCCGCCTTGGTCAGGTCGGCATGGGCTTCATACGTCTGGAAGTAGCCGTGGGCACCGGTGCCGCGGGCGTGGACGATGCGCTCCGGGATACGCTCATGGTCAAAATGCGTGATCTTCTCGCGCATGATGAAGTCTTCGAGCAGCGAAGGCCCGCGGGCACCCACTTTCAGGGTGTTCTGATTGTCGCTGATTTTCACGCCCTGGTTGGTACGTAGCGCCTGCTCGGTGGCATCACTGCGAAACGCTTCCAGGCTGTCGAGCTTGGCGTTGGTATTGGCGCGGTCAGGGGTGTCGGTACCGGCCAGCTGGCTTTTACCGTTGGTAGGCTTGGTCTTCTTCATCTGTCCTGGACTCCTCATCTGCAGCCGCACCTTGCGTGCGGTCCGCTTGGCGAAAATCCCCGTCACGGGTAGGGATAATGGCGATACCTAGGTAATGACTGATGCCTCATGCCGCCGTTCCGTTTATTTGGAGACCTTTGATCGTCTTATTGCCAAATGAAAGGATGTTTACGAAATAAATGCTAAGTCTCTCTATACGGACACGCTAAAATGCGCGACCGGCTAACCGCTGATCCCCATTCCATGCGCCCCACAAGGTTCGCTACGTGATCGAGTTCCAAAATGTCCATAAAACCTACCGCGTCAACGGTAGGGAAATCCCCGCGCTGCACCCCACCAACCTGAGCGTCGAGAACGGTCAGGTATTCGGCCTGATTGGCCATTCCGGTGCGGGCAAAAGCACCCTGCTGCGCCTCATCAACCGTCTTGAAGCACCTACCGGTGGCAAGATCATTGTTGACGGCGAAGACGTCACCGCGTTCGACGCCAACAGCCTGCGGCGTTTCCGCCAGCAGGTCGGCATGATCTTCCAGCACTTCAATTTGCTGGCGTCCAAGACCGTGGCCGACAACGTCGCGTTGCCGCTGCGCCTGGCCGGTGAGTTGAGCAGCGCGGAAATCAACAAGCGTGTCGCTGCGCTGCTGGAGCGGGTCGGCCTGTCTGACCATGCCAGGAAATATCCGGCGCAGCTGTCAGGGGGCCAGAAACAGCGCGTGGGCATCGCCCGCGCTTTGTCGACCAACCCCAAGGTGCTGCTGTGCGACGAGGCCACCAGTGCCCTCGACCCGCAGACCACGGCATCGGTACTGCAACTGCTGGCCGAGATCAACCGCGAGCTGAAACTGACCATCGTCCTGATCACCCACGAGATGGACGTGATCCGCCGGGTCTGCGACCAGGTCGCGGTGATGGACGCAGGCGTCATCGTGGAGCAGGGCGCGGTAGCCGATGTGTTCCTTCACCCGCAACACCCGACCACCAAGCGCTTTGTCCAGGAAGACGAAGAGGTGGACGAGAATGACCAGCGTGCCGACTTCGCTCATGTGCCAGGCCGCATCGTGCGCCTGACCTTCCAGGGTGAGTCCACCTACGCGCCGTTGCTGGGCACCGTTGCCCGCGAGACCGGCGTGGACTACAGCATTCTGGCTGGCCGCATCGACCGCATCAAAGACACGCCTTACGGGCAACTGACCCTGGCCATCACCGGTGGCGACATGGACGCTGCCTTTGCCCGCTTCACCTCTGCAGACGTTCATATGGAGGTGCTGCGCTAATGGACTTCCTCAACTACTTCGCCAACGTCGACTGGTCCGAGATTCTCGAAGCCACCAACGACACCATGGTCATGCTCGGCGCTTCGCTGATCTTCACCGTGCTGCTGGGCTTGCCACTGGGCGTGCTGCTGTTCATCTGCGGCCCGCGCCAACTGTTCGAGAACAAGGGCCTGTATGCGCTGCTGGCGTTCTGCGTGAACGTGCTGCGCTCGCTGCCGTTCATCATTTTGCTGATCGTGCTGATTCCGGTCACCGTACTGATCACCGGTACCTCGCTCGGTGTGGCCGGTGCCATTCCACCCTTGGTCATCGGTACCACGCCATTCTTCGCGCGCCTGGTGGAAACCGCCCTGCGTGAGGTGGACCGCGGCATCATCGAGGCCACCCAGTCCATGGGCGCCACCCCACGGCAGATCATCATGAACGCCCTGCTGCCCGAAGCCCTGCCGGGCATCATCGCGGCGATTACCGTCACAGCGATTACACTGGTGTCCTACACGGCCATGGCTGGCGTGGTCGGCGCTGGCGGCCTGGGTGACCTGGCGATCCGTTTCGGCTACCAGCGTTTCCAGACTGATGTGATGATCGTCACCGTGGTAATCCTGGTGGTGCTGGTTCAAGTGCTGCAAACCATCGGCGACAAGCTGGTGGTGCACTTCTCCCGCAAGTAAGTCTCTATAACAAATTGATGGACCGTGGCGACGCCACGGCACCGGGGCCCGCCGGGCCCCCACAAGGAGCTCAGAATGAAAAGACTGCTGGCGGCCTTCGCCGCCGTGGCCGCCCTGTCGGCCCACGCCAACGACACCCTGACCGTGGCCGCCACCGCCGTGCCCCACGCCGAAATCCTCGAATTCGTGAAGCCGCAACTGGCCAAGGAAGGCGTGGACCTGAACGTGAAGGTGTTCACCGACTACATCCAGCCGAACGTACAGGTGGCCGAGAAGCGCCTGGACGCCAACTTCTTCCAGCACCAGCCGTACCTGGATGAGTTCAACAAGGGCAAGGGCACCAACCTGGTGGCCGTGACCGGCGTGCACCTGGAGCCGCTGGGCGCGTACTCCAGCAAGTGGAAGAAGCTCGCCGACATTCCGGGTGGTGCCAACGTGGTCATCCCCAACGACGCGACCAACGGCGGCCGCGCACTGTTGCTGCTGCAAAAGGTCGGCCTGATCAAACTCAAGGACGCCAATGACATCCTGTCCACGCCCAAGGACATCGTCGAGAACAGCAAGGACCTGAAAATCCGCGAACTGGAAGCCGCCACCCTGCCCCGCGTGCTGACCCAGGTCGACCTGGCGCTGATCAACACCAACTATGCGTTGGAAGCCAAGCTGGACCCGTCCAAGGACGCCCTGGCCATCGAAGGCAATGACTCGCCTTACGTGAACATCCTGGTAGCGCGCCCGGACAACAAGGACTCGCCAGCCATGCAGAAACTGGCGGCGGCGCTGCACAGCCCTGAGGTGAAGGCGTTCATCCAGGACAAATACAAGGGCGCCATCCTGCCTGCGTTCTAACCTCCGACGCCGCCTCCGGTCGCTGCTATACCCCCGCAGCGGCCGCCAGGCCGCGTCAAAGCGCTGCAGTCAATCGCGCTGCACCAGCGCTGGCAACTGCGCCACCAGTTTCTGCCCGTTCAAGGGTGCCCGCACAAACCCCCTCTGCGTACCATCCGGCCCCAGCAACGCCAGGTTGCCGCTGTGCTGCACGATGTAGTTCGGCTGGCTGGTGTCCGCCGGGATATAGGGCATGCTCAAGCCATTGGCCAGTTTCTGCAGGCTGTCACCATCGCCGGTGAAACCACGAAAATCCTTGTCGAAGTAACCCAGGTACTGCTTGAGTTGCGGCGGTGTGTCCCGGTTCGGGTCGACGCTGACCAGCACCACCTGCAAGCGCGCCGCTACTGCTGGGGCGAGTTCGCTTTTGACCTGGCGCAACTGCGCCAGGGTGGTGGGGCAAATATCCGGACAAAAGGTGTAACCGAAGAACAGCATCGACCACTTGCCCTTCAGTTCGTCTAGCTGCACTGGCTTGCCGTCCTGATCGGTCATGGTCACCGCGGGGACGCTGCGGTGTTCGGGCAGCAGGATGATGCCGGCGTCGATGAAGGCAGTGTTGGCGCCTTCGCGGTTGTCCTGCAGCACGCGGTGCACGGTCAGGCCGATGATCACCGCGACGACGGCGGCCAGGATGAAGACGGTTTTCTGTACGCGGGTCATAGGCTCAGCAACAGGTAGTGGTCGACAAGCAGGGCGACGAACAGCAGCAACAGGTACCAGATGGAGTACTTGAACAGGCTCATGGCCGCATGCGGATGGCTGCCACGGTACAACACCACAGCCCATTGCAGGAAGCGCGCGCCCAGCGCCAACGCGCACACCAGGTAGAGCAGGCCGCTCATGCGGATCAGGTAGGGCAGTAACGTGGCCACCAGCATGATCCCGGTGTACAGCAGGATGTGCACCTTGGTGTAGTACACGCCGTGAGTGACCGGCAGCATGGGAATTTCAGCGCGGGCGTACTCTTCCCGCCTATGAATGGCCAGCGCCCAGAAGTGCGGCGGGGTCCAGGCGAAAATGATCAGCACCAGCAGCAGGGGCTCCGGCCCCATGTGGCCGGTGACCGCCACCCAGCCGAGCAGTGGCGGCGCGGCGCCAGCCAGGCCGCCGATGACGATGTTCTGCGGCGTGGCACGCTTGAGAAAGCCTGTGTAGATGACCGCGTAGCCCAACAACGAGGCCAGGGTAAGCCAGGCACACAGTGGGTTGGTGAACACCAGCAATATGACCATGCCGCCCACCGCCAGCACCGCGGCAAATGCCAATGCCGCCGCAGGGCCCACACGACCCTCGGCCACCGGGCGCTTGTGGGTGCGGGCCATCAGCGCATCGATGCGCCGGTCCACCACATGGTTGATCACCGCGGCGCCGCCGGCACACAGGGCGATGCCCAGGTTGCCAAACACCAGTACGGTCCACGGCACACCCGCGCGGGTGGCCAGGAACATACCCACCAGGGACGTCATCAGCATCAGCACGACCACCTTGGGTTTCGTCAGCTCCAGGTAGTCGCGCCAGCCGGCCTGGGCGTGGTCGCCCGTTGCCGTCGTCATTACTCTCTCCTTGTATTCATTTACCTGACCAGAGCACCGGCAGATGAGGGCGCCAATGGCGGCGCGCAACCGCTGAACGGGGGGCAGGCACGGCGCGAAGGCGGTAATTGACCCCCACCAGGGTCATTAACAGTATGGCCCCCCCGGCGTTATGGGCCACCGCCACGACCAGCGGAAGGTGCAACACCACATTGCTGACGCCCAGCATGACCTGCAGGCCAAGCGCCGCCGCCACGGCCAGCGCCAGGCGGCCATGGCCCTCGGCACGCAGGCGCCAGGCCAGGCCAAGCAGTACCAGGCTGAGCAGGCAGGCACCGGCACGGTGGGTGAGGTGAATGGCCGTGCGTGCTTCGCTATCCAAATGCCCGCCCAGGTAGTTTGGGCCGATGTGCTGGGTAAGGTGGAAGGCGTTGGCGAAATCCGCGTCAGGCAGCCATCGTCCCTGGCACAGGGGAAAATCGGTGCAGGCCATGGCGGCATAATTGGCGCTGACCCAGCCGCCCAGGGCGATCTGGCCGATCACCAGCACCAGGCTCACCAGCGCCCACCGTCGTAACTTCGACGATATGCCCGGCAGTGGCGCCAATGCCCCGGACAACCGCAGGCTCAACAGCAACAGCAGGCTCAGTGTAGTAAACCCACCCAACAGGTGAGTGGTGACCACTTGGGGCCACAGCTTGAGCGTCACTGTCCACATGCCGAATGCCGCTTGGGCGACAATGACGCCCAGCAATATCAAGGGCAGCCTGAAAGGCTCGCCGTCGCGCCCATGGCGACGCCAGGCCTGCATGCCCAATAGGCCCACCAGCAGCGCCAGGCTGCCAGCGCAATAGCGGTGCACCATCTCGCTCCAGCCTTTTTGTGCTTGCACCGGGTGCTCGGGAAAATGCGCCTGAGCGTGGGCCAATTGCGCTTCGGAACTGGGCACGGCAATGAAGCCGTAGCAACCGGGCCAGTCGGGACAGCCAAGCCCCGCATGAGTGAGGCGGGTGTAGGCACCGAGCAAGACCACAAGCAGGGCAAGCACGGTGGCCAACAACGCGAGGCGATATCCAGGTTTGGCCATGGTCAGGCGGCTCCTACCCGATGTTGGACAGCTTCAGCAATTGCCGAAGGTCGTTGAGCAAGTCCTTGCCGTTGACCTGGGCGCCGTAGCGCAGCACCAGGTTGCCGTGGGGGTCGATGATCCACAGGTGCGGCCCCGGTTTGCCCCCGACCAGCGGCGCATACTTGTCCAGGGCCAGCGGGTAACGCTGCAACCGTGGATATTCACGGGCCAGGCGCGCCTCATAGTCGGCGGTTAGCGGCTGCGCCGCGGCGAGGGCATGGCTCGCCCGCGAGGCATCACGCCCCAGGCCGATCTGGATCTGCCGCGCCAGGTATACCAACTGCTGGCAGTCGGCAGCGCAATCGCCCGGAGTGGTCACCAGCATCTGCCAGCGGGCTTCGTCGGCCTGCACGCCCAGGTCGGCGCGGGTCTGACCGTTGGCGATCAGTTCGCCATGGTAGCTGCGCCCCTCGGGTACCCAGAAGTTGAGCTTGTACATGAACGTGGCGAGCACCATGGGGCCCACGGTCACCAACAGAATCAGCAACAATTGCAGGCGCCCGCGCCGCCGCGTGGGCACTGCTGCGTCAGACAGGCCGGGTGGATTGATGGCCGCTCCCATGGGGCTTCTCCTTCTTGTTGTGCAAGCCTAGGTACAGGTAAAGGCCTAGCAGCGTCAGGCTCATGGCGAACCACTGCACGGCGTAACCCACGTGTTTTTCCGGGCCCATGGACACTACCTGCCAACCCAACCGATAGGCCGCCGGGCCGGGCTCCAGACGCACTTCATGGCCATAGCCCTGGCGGCCCAGCTCAGTCCACAGCGCACCGGGGTCCAGGGCCGTGACCAGCCGGGGCCATGGTTGGCCCGGTGGGTCGGCGCTCAACTGATAGGTTGCCCCTGGCGGCACGTAAACCCATGCCACGAGTCTGATGGCCTGGGTGGGTGTATCGAAATGAGGCGGCGTGCGCCGGTCTTGCCAAGGCAGCCAGCCGCGGTTGACCAGCAGCCATTGCCCGCTCTCCAGGTCCCGGAAGGGTTGCAGCAACTCGATGCCGACATGGCCATCGCGCTGGCGATTATCCAGGATCAGGCTGTGATCAGCGTCGAACTTGCCCTGTAAAACAACCCGCCTGAAGGCCGGGTTCTGCAGCCCTTCCAACTGTGTACCGGGAACCGGGTCAGCAAGCCGGTGCTGAGCATCCAAGGCCAGCAACTGACGTTTCTCCTCGGCGCGACCCAACTGCCAGAACCCCAGGCTGACGAGTACCGGCAGCAGCGCCAGCACTACCAGGGTGGGCAACAGGCCGGGGCGAAAGCGCCTCGCTATACTTGCTTGCATCGCTTGCCCCCTTGGAGTCTTGCCATGCTCAAAGCCGCGATTGTGCTGATGTTGCTGGCCACGGTGGCCAGCCTGTTCAGCGGCTTGTTCTTTCTGGTCAAGGACGACGGCCGATCCGACCGCCTGGTGAAAGCCCTGACGGTGCGGGTGATCCTCGCGGCCCTGACGGTAGGCCTGGTGGCCTGGGGTTTCTACAGCGGCCAGCTGACCTCCAGAGCCCCGTGGTAGTCACAGCACGTAGACGAAAATAAACAGCCCTACCCAGACCACATCTACAAAGTGCCAGTACCAGCTGGCGGCCTCGAACCCGAACTGGTGGTCGGCATCGAAATGGCCACGCAGGATGCGGATCAGCATCACCGTGAGGATCAAGGTACCCATCGTCACATGCGCGCCGTGGAAGCCCGTGAGCATGAAGAAGGTGGCGCCGTAGATGCCCGAGCCCAACGTCAGCCCCAGCTCTTCATAGGCCTCTACGTATTCGTGCGCTTGCAGGAACAGGAAGCTGAGCCCCAGAAGAATCGTCAGGGCTAGCCACAGTTTCAGCGGGCCACGGTGGCCGCGCTTCAGGGCATGGTGAGCAATAGTGATGGTCACGCTGGAGCTGACCAGCAATACCGTGTTGATCAACGGCAGGTGCCAGGGGTCGATCACCCCCTTGGGCGGCGGGAACAGTTTAGGGTCCGGGGTGTGCAGCAGCGGCCAGGCGAACTGGAAGTTGGGCCATAGCATGTGGGCTATACCCTTGGGCCCTTCGCCGCCCAGCGCCGGCCCAGCCACGTTGCGCACATAGAACAGCGCGCCGAAGAAGGCGACGAAGAACATCACCTCGGAAAAGATGAACCACGACATGCCCCAGCGGAAGGACCGGTCCAGCTGGGGGCTGTAGAGCCCCGCCCGGCTTTCCTTGATGACTGCGCCGAACCAGCCGAACATCATGAAGGCGATGATCAAAGCGCCCGCGAAAAAGATCAGAGGCCCATGGGAGTGGGCCTGGCCGGCCTTCAGGTCATTGAACCAGGTGCCCAGGCCAAACACCGTGGTGAACAGGCCCACGGTGGCGATGATCGGCCATTTGCTCTGCGCCGGAACGTAATAATGCTGGTGGGTTGCCATGTTGTTGTTCTCCGTTGTTGCGGCAAAACCCTGCGCCTAGCTGCCGGTCTTGATCGGCGGGTGGCGGGCAGTGATGTCGAAAAGCGTGTAAGCCAGCGTCAGGTGCTTGATGTCCTTGGGCAGGTCGCGGTCGACAATGAAGCGCACGGGCATTTCGATGCGCTCGCCGGGGTCCAGTACTTGCTGGGTGAAACAGAAGCATTCGGTCTTGTGGAAGTACGCCGCGGCCTCGGAAGGCGCGATGCTGGGTACCGCCTGGGCACTCATCGGGTGGTCGGTGGGGTTGTGCGCCACGAAGATCATTTCGGTGACTGCACCCGGGTGCACGGTCACCTCCGGCGCCTTGGCGTAAAAATCCCACACCATGTCGGCATTGTTGGTGGGCAGGAACTGCACCCGAACGTCGCGGCTGGGGTCGACCACCTGGCTGCCCTCGTACTGCCCGGCGGTCTTGCCATTGATGCCGAACGCCTTGCACATCACGTCGTACAGCGGCACCAGGGCGAAGCCAAAGGCGAACATTACTGCCACCACCAGCAGCAGCCGTGTCACCAGGCGTCGGTTGGGGGCCAGGCGGCTCATTCCACCTCCGGTGGCGTGGTGAAGGTGTGATAGGGCGCGGGCGAAGGAATGGTCCACTCCAGCCCTTCGGCGCCATCCCAGGGTTTGGCCGGGGCAGGGGGGCCACCGCGGATGGTCTTGATGACAATGAACAAGAAGAAGATCTGCGTGGCGCCAAAGGTGAAGGCGCCGATGGACGACACCATGTTGAAGTTGGCGAATTGCAGATTGTAGTCCGGCACTCGCCGCGGCATTCCCGCCAACCCAACGAAGTGCATGGGGAAGAAAGCCATGTTCATGCCGATGAACGACAGCCAGAAATGCAGCTTGCCAAGGGTTTCGTCATACATGTGGCCAGTCCATTTGGGCATCCAGTAATACGCCGAGGCGAAAATGCCGAAGATGGCGCCCGGTACCAGCACATAGTGGAAATGCGCCACCACGAAGTAGGTGTCCTGGTACTGAAAGTCGGCCGGGGCGATGGCCAGCATCAGCCCGGAAAAGCCGCCGATGCTGAACAGGATCACAAAGGCCACGGCGAACAGCATGGGTGTTTCGAACGTCAGGGAGCCCTGCCACATGGTGCTCACCCAGTTGAACACCTTCACCCCCGTGGGCACGGCGATAAGCATGGTGGCGTACATGAAGAACAGTTCGCCCACCAGTGGGATGCCCACCACGAACATGTGGTGCGCCCACACCAGGAACGACAGGAAGGCAATGCTCGCCGTGGCGTAGACCATGGACGTGTAGCCGAACAGGGGTTTGCGCGAAAAGGCCGGGATGATCGAGCTGATCGCACCGAAAGCCGGCAGGATCATGATGTACACCTCGGGGTGGCCGAAGAACCAGAACACATGCTGGAACAACACCGGGTCACCTCCACCAGCGGCGCTGAAGAAGCTGGTGCCGAAATGGATGTCCATCAGCATCATGGTCACGCACCCGGCCAGCACGGGCATTACCGCGATCAGCAGGAAAGCGGTGATCAGCCAGGTCCACACGAACAGCGGCATTTTCATCAGCGTCATGCCCGGTGCGCGCAGGTTGAGGATGGTGGCGATGATGTTGATCGCGCCCATGATCGAACTGATGCCCATCAGGTGGATCGCGAAAATGAAGAAGGTCACGCTGGCCGGTGCATAGGTAGTGGACAGCGGTGCGTAGAAGGTCCACCCGAAGTTGGGGCCGCCGCCAGGGCTGAACAGTGTCGAGACCAGCAGCAGGAAGGCTGCCGGTAGCAGCCAGAAGCTGAAGTTGTTCATGCGCGGCAGGGCCATGTCCGGCGCGCCGATCATCAGCGGAATCATCCAGTTGGCCAACCCGACGAACGCCGGCATTACCGCGCCGAAGACCATGACCAGACCGTGCATGGTGGTCATCTGGTTGAAAAAGGCCGGCTCGACAATCTGCAGACCCGGTTGGAACAGTTCGGCGCGAATCACCATGGCGAACGAGCCACCGAGCAGGAACATGCAGAAGCTGAACCACAGGTACAACGTACCGATGTCCTTGTGGTTGGTGGTCAGCACCCAGCGCATCAGGCCCTTGGCGGGGCCGTGGGCGTGGTCGGCCCCGGCGTGGCCATGATCATCGATGACTGCACTCATGTCCTGTCTTCCTCGGCAAGCGAGCTTGCCTGGTTATTTGGCTTGGGCCTGTTTCAACGCGAGCACGTCCTGCGGCGTGACCATGTCACCCTTGTTGTTGCCCCAGGCATTGCGTTCGTAGGTGACCACGGCGGCGATATCGACTTCCGACAGTTGCTTTCCAAAGGCGGCCATGGCCGTGCCTGGCTTGCCGAAGAACACCCGGTTCAGATGGCCTTCCTTCGGCCCGGTGGCGATCGGCGAGCCCTTGAGCGACGGGAACATCGGCGGCAGGCCCTGACCTTCGGCCTGGTGACAGGCCACGCAAGTGGTGTGGTAGACCTTGTCTCCCCGGTCAACCAGCTCCTGCAGAGTCCACTCCTTGCTGGTCAGCTCCTTGAGTTTGGCGGCCTCGGCCTTGCGCTCGCCCATCCAGGTGTCGAAGTCGGCCTGGGTCTTGGCCTCTACCACGATGGGCATGAAGCCGTGGTCCTTGCCGCACAGTTCGCTGCACTGGCCCCGGTAGATGCCGGGCTTGTCGATGCGCGTCCAGGCTTCGTTAACGAAACCGGGAATGGCGTCGCGCTTCACCGCGAAGGCCGGCACCCACCAGGAGTGAATGACGTCGGCGCCCGTCACCAGAAAGCGTATTTTGCGGCCTGTTGGCAGCACCAGCGGGTTATCCACCTCCAGCAGGTAGTGTTCGTCCTTGGGGGCCTGGTTATGAATCTGCTCCTGGGGGGTGGCCAAATTGCTGAAGAACTCCACGTCCTGGCCCAGGTATTTGTAGTGCCACTTCCATTGGTAACCAGTGATCTGGATGTCCATGTCCGGTTCGCTGGTGTCGTACATGCGAATCAGGGTACGGGTGGCCGGCACGGCCATGACGATGAGAATCACCAGGGGCACCACTGTCCAGAGGATCTCGACCTTGGTGCTTTCGTGAAAATGGGCGGCGACCTGACCGGTAGAGCGGCGGTGAATGATCATCGACCAGATCATTACCCCGAACACCGCGATGCCAATGACCACGCAGATCCAGAATATGGTCATGTGCAGGTCAAAGACCTGGTTGCTGATGTACGTCACCCCCGGCGCCATATTGGTCGTCCAGGCCGCATGGGCTGGCGTGAAAAGCGACCACAGCGCAAGGCCCATCCAGGCATGTGGATGTCGCATCATCGCGGGTTCCCCTTATCGTTCTTGTTCTACCCCAGGCTTTGCAAGCCCACGGCTAAGGGAGCGGCGGTCAAGACAGCGAACTTCAACGGCCGGGGCCTTGCTGCGCTTGCAGTCGGGCATCAGGCAACGCGGTACTAGAGCGAGTATAGCCAGCGCCCTAGGGCGCGCAATGAAGGTCAAGGGCCAGCGGTGGATGATGGCACTTCGATATAGCTGATCCATATAAAGGTGAAATAATTATGACAAATACGTCTGAGGCGGCGTCAGAAGCCAGCTAACCTAGGTCTTCCGTTTCAGATAGCCGCTTCCTGGAGTCTTCATGAACACCGCTGCACTGCGTGAGCAGATCCAACGTGCCCACCAACACGAGGCCGACACCGGCCAATTGACCCAGCAGCTGGAAAAACAGTTGCCGCACCTGCATCCCGTGATCCAGCTTCCTGAAGCTGATCGCCACGGTGTGCTCACTCGGTTCGTGACCGCCTACATCGACCAGGTTCCGGATTTGCTCGACGCCGCAAACGATGTCGCCATCAAGGCCGGCATCGAGTCGCAAATCAAGCCGGTGCTGAAAATCGCCGAACAGTATTTCATTCAGCCGCCAAAAGAATTGAACGGACACTTTGGCCTGGATTGCCTGCTGGACGAAGCCTACCTGGCTCATCGCCTGGTAGAGGAAGTGAATGACCTGTACATCAAGCATTTCCAGCAGCCGTTGATTCCACTGGACACCACCGTGGCGAACCTTATCGCCCACCAACTGATCGGCGAGGCGTTCGCCAACCAACTGGATGAGGTGGTGCACCACTCTGTGGATAACATGCTCGATGAAGACAGCTTTGCACTGGAATCGGTTGAGCAGTACCGCGACAAACTTTCGGCCAAGGAAACCGGCGATGCGTGGAGCCAGTGGCCTTGCCTGTCGCGGCAGTTCGGCCTGGCGTTGGATCTGAACTGATCTTCAAGCCGCGCTCGGATCAATGTGGGACCGGGCGAAGCTCCGGAAGCAGGCAACGCTGTGTACCTGGAGGGTCGCGGCGCCTGATTCCCGAGCTGTCGCCCGGTCCTACAGGGGTATGTGCATGGTTTTCAGGCCCCAACGCCCGCTGAAGTGCGCATCTGCCCCTCGATGCGCCGCTTCAGACCACGGCTCTCGATGATCAGCCGTGAACCACTGGCGCGGTTCGCACGGCCCCAGTCCTCGAGCAATTCGAGGCAGGAATGGTCGATATAGCGCAACCCGCCCAGCGGTACGTGAACCGTGCTGCCCGCTGGAATGGTGTCGAGCACCTGGGTCAGGGCCGGCACTTTGAGGAAGGTCGCGGCGCCGGTCAGGCGCAATTCCATTTCATTGCCCTCACGCTGTACCAGGTTGATCTTCAACCGTGCGGCCTTCAACGCCAGCATCAGCAAGGTCAGGGCGAAGCCCAGCAGTACGCCGGTCAGCAAGTCGGTGAAGATGATGGCCATCGCCGTGGCGCCGTAGATGAACATCGGCATGCGGCCATAACGTCCCAGGCTGCGCAACGCCTTGAGATCCACCAGCTTGAAACCGGTGTACACCAGCACCCCCGCCAGGCTCGCCACCGGAATGCTCTGCAGCACACTGGACAGTGCCACTACGAAAGCCAGCAACCATACCCCATGGAAAATCGCCGAAAAACGCGTCTGTGCGCCGGCCTGGACATTCGCGGAGCTGCGCACAATCACGCCGGTCATCGGCAAGGCGCCCAGCACACCGCACAGCATGTTGCCTACGCCCTGAGCGGACAGTTCACGGTCGAAGTCCGAGCGCACGCCGCTGTGCATACGGTCCACGGCCGCTGCCGACAGCAGCGTCTCGGCGCTGGCGATGAAGGCCACGGCGAAGGCAGCAATCAGCAAGGTAGGGTCAGCCAGGTTCAGCAAGTCCGCCGGGCGCAGCCAGTCGATGGCCTCAGCCAGGTTCGCCGGTACTTCGACGCGTTTCACCGACAGGTTCATCGCCAGGCTCACCACTGTGGCCAGGCCCACGCCCAACAGGGCCCCAGGCACGAAGCGCAGGCGCTGGGGCCGTAGCTTTTCCCACGCGTACATGACGGCGATCGTACCCAGGCCCAACAACCCGGCTTGCCAGCCCAACCCACCGCCCATCACCGGCAGTGCCTCGGCCACGGCGCCCGGGAAGCCCAGCAGGTTATCCATGCCAGAGGGCTTTGGCGCGCTATCGAGCATCACGTGCACCTGGGACAACACGATCAGCACGCCAATACCCGCCAACATGCCATAGACCACTGCAGGTGCCGTCACCCGGAACCAGCAGCCCAGCTTGAAACGCCCCGCCAGCAATTGCAGAAAGCCGGCCAGTAGCAGAATCGGCCCCAGCATGGCCATGCCATGCTGGCGCACCAGTTCGAAGACCAGCACCGCCAACCCCGCGGCCGGGCCGCTGACCTGAAGCGGCGACCCCGCAAGGAAGCCCACTACCACGCCACCAATGATGCCGGTGATCAACCCTTTCGCCGGCGGCATGCCCGAAGCGATGGCGATGCCCATGCACAAGGGTAACGCCACCAGGAACACCACCACCGACGCTAGCAACTCTCGCGGCAGTACCGCCTTTATCTGTGCCAAGTTCATTACGTTTCTCCTGAAAATTGCCTCAGCCACTGCCCAATCACCGTTATCAAAAACCATCGCGCCTTTCGCAGGCATGCAGCCGCCCGCAACCGGCCCCAAAGGGCCGGCTGGCAGCAACACGGTTTTCGATAACGGCAACGGGGCAGACGGCGCACTCAGTGCGCCGTCAGAAGGCCTCGTTTATCACGGTCGAGCGCTAGAACCGCCCTTTGGGGGTAGCGCTCGGTATCGGCAGGGTTCCATCCAATGGAAGGAAGCAATCACGCTCAGCATCATAAGCTCGAATTTCGCTGGTCTCGATGCTGTAGATCCAGCCATGAATGAACAACTGGCCGCTGGCCATGCGTGACGCCACCGAGGGGTGAGTACGCAGGTGTTGCAGCTGGGCGATGACGTTTTCCTCGGTCAGCACCTGCATGCTTTCGGCTTCCGTGGCGCAGTTGCAATTGTCGTGCACCACGGTCTTGGCAACTTCGGCATGGCGCAGCCAGGCCTTTACAGTCGGCATCTTTTCCAGCGTGGCCGGGTTGAGCACGGCGCGCATGGCACCGCAGTCCGAATGGCCGCACACAATGATGTGGTGCACACCCAAAGCCATGACCGCGTACTCGATGGCCGTGGACACACCACCGTTCATTTGCCCATAGGGCGGCACAACGTTGCCGACGTTGCGGGTCACGAACAGGTCGCCGGGCGAGCTGTGGGTAATAAGTTCGGGCACGATGCGCGAGTCCGCGCAGGTGATGAACATCGCCCTGGGGGTCTGGGCAGTGGCGAGTTTCTTGAACAGCTCCTGCTGCTGTGGAAACACTTCGTGGTGGAAGTGCAGGAAGCCATCGACGATGGTCTTCAGCGCAGCGTCCGCGCTCTCAGCCTCGACAGCCGGCTCGGTCAGGGAAGAGTCCTTGTCGGTCATGATTCATCCTCGGGAGACGGTTATAGGAATTTTCCTATTTTACGGGGCAAAACGCCCTACACGATAGGACTGTGCACGGCGATTCATTCAGCTTAGTGACTATCGGGTCACTTGCGATTGAAGGTAGAGATGAAAACTTAATTCAAACTGAATGGAGGGCTCTGGAACGGGGGTTTGATATGTTTCAGGAAGCTACGGAATGATATCAATTTGACTCTCTAAAGGATGGCGTTTTGACTCTGCAGCCCTTATGAATGCCGCGTGCTCCACAGGCTTTCAAGGCGTGCAAAGCTCCGTCGCAGTAACTGCAAGGCCGCGTCCTAAGCGCCGGGGCGTCACTCAACCGATACGATTTTTAGCACTATTCAATCCAGCCCGAGAAAAATCCCAGCCTAGTGAGCTCCGACCGTTAGTGGTACCCGACATTAATTCCCGGTAACAACATAACGATCTAGACGTCGTTTCGATGCCGCACCACATCGTGAAGGGCAAAGAGCATTGACCCCCAACTGTCAGATCTGTCAGTACCCTGCATCGATGATTCGGAAGATACTTTTCCTGGAGGCCATCGAGTGCCTCACAACTCAGGAGGTCCATCATGCTCACAAATAAAATCGCGATGTCCTACGTCAACTATGAGAAAAGCCCGACTAATCAGGTCCTAATCGAGTTTTTTGGGCTGGCCGAGGGTGGTGAGGAAGTTGACGACGAAGATCCCCAAGTCAGTGTCACCGTTTCCTACAATCCCCACACGCATTTGTATGATCGCTGCAATACCGTGGACGACCTCGACTCCGACGGCGATCAGGATGATGCGGATCGGGAGATATGTATTGAGTTGGCCGCTGCCTTCATCGCTGCAATGGGCAAGCTAAATCCCGATATTGATCGTCGTTGAAGCGCTGCTTGGTGTAACCGTGTTGTGGTCGTGCAGATATCGGCTACAGCACCTGCCAGGCCTTACAACAACGACATCTGCCCCCCCGGCGGGCAAAACGCCGTGCAATCGAGCGAATGCTCCCCGCGCCGGCTTAGGCCAAAGCGCCTGAGCCCTGCCTTGAAGCGCTGTTCCAGCAAGTCCGCGAACACCCCTTCACCTCGAAAACGGGCGCCAAAGCGGCTGTCGTAGAGCGCGCCGCCGCGGCTCTGGCGTATCAGGCTCAGCACATGTTCAGCGCGCTGAGGGTAGTGCTGGTGGAGCCACTCCTCGAACAGCGGCGCCACTTCCAGCGGCAGGCGGAGCAGGATGTAGTTGGCGCTCAAGGCGCCCGCAGCCTTGGCTTCACGCAGCAGGCTTTCCATTTCCATGTCGTTGATCATGGGGATCATCGGGGCGCACAGCACGCCCACCGGAATGCCGGCTTCGCGCATCACGCGGATAGCCCGCAGGCGAGCCTTGGGCGCGGCGGCGCGGGGTTCCAAGGTGCGTTTGAGTTCGTCGTCCAGGGTGGTGAGGCTGATCATCACCGACACCAGGTTCAGGCTGGCCAGTTCGCTGAGCAGGTCCAGGTCACGCAGAATAAGCGACCCCTTGGTGACGATGGTCACGGGGTGGCGGTAGCGCAGCAGCACTTCCAGCACCCCGCGGGTGAGTTTGTGCTCGCGCTCGATGGGCTGGTATGGGTCGGTGTTGGAGCCCAGGTTGATCGGTGCCACCTGATAGCCGCGCTTGGACAGTTGCTGTTCCAGCAGGGCGACGGCGTTGCTCTTGGCGATGAGCTTGGTTTCAAAGTCCAGGCCAGGGGACATGTCCCAGTAGGCATGGCTGGGCCGGGCGAAACAATAAATGCAGCCGTGCTCGCAACCACGGTAGGGGTTGATGGTGCGGTCGAAGGGCAAGTCGGGGGAGCTGTTGCGGGTGATGATGCTCTTGGCGGTCTCGATGCGTACTTCGGTACCCTGGGTGACCGGGACTTCCTGATACCAGCCGTCGTCCTCGACGACCGAACGCTGGGCCGCGTAACGATTGTGGGGGTTGGTGGCGGTGCCGCGGCCGCGCGGGGGCAGGGGCGTGGACATATTTTCAAATCCATACTGGTTTTATGTACAGTAAAACAGTAACGCCTTTTTGCCTACCGCCGTTCATCCCGCCTTCACTGTCAATGTTGACAGTAGACCCCCCAATGCCAATGGGTAGAGAATTTTTTTGACCTCAACTCAGTTGGAGAAGCGCCATGGAAAACCGAACCAATGTGGTGATTTTGAGCTTTGAAAAGGACGAAAAGGGCACCTCGCGCTTCATCATCGAATACGGTGTGAAGGTAGAAGGTTCGGAACTAGGGGAAAAACATTTTGAGCCCGGCGAATCCTCTTTTATCGGCATTGGACCGGGTGGCGAGTATACGAACGTATGGTGGGCCGACGACGTGGACGGTTACGGCGCCGACAAGGGCAAGGCCACCGAGCAGGATAAAAACTGGTTGAGAAACCTGGCGAGGGCAGCCATTCACATGAAATACATCAATAAGGATGCCTGAGCCGAAACGATGCAGGTCCATACCTGCATCGTTTCGACCCTGATAACGTTTTACTTGGAACTCACCTGCCCCAGGTCGTCCCCGGACGTAGTCTTCATGTCATCGGTACGCAGCGCTTTCACGTCCTTGGCCGATACCTGCGACCCCTGGTTGCCCCAGCTGGTGCGGATGAAGTTCACCACGTCCGCCACTTCCTGGTCCGACAGGCGCCAGGCGTAGGAAGGCATGGTGAAGTTCGAGGGCGCGGTCCTGGTGGCGACCAGGGTACCGCCCTTGAGCACGATATGGATCAGTGACGTGGCATCGGCTGTCTGCAGCACGGGGTTGCCCGCCAGGGCCGGGAACACGCGGGTGTAGCCCTTGCCATCGGTACGGTGGCAGGCGGCGCAGTTGTCGATGTACACCGAGGCGCCCGGCTTGCTGTCATCACCTTTCCACAACGCATCGGCCACGGCCTTGTCGTAGACCTGAGGCTTGTCGTCGGGGTTGGCCGCTGGCAAGGACTTCAGGTAACGGGCAATGGCGGTCAGGTCAGCGTCGCTCATGTACTGCATGCTGTGCTCGACCACGTCGCTCATGCCACCGAACACGGCGGTACGGTCACTGCGGCCGGTCTTGAGGAAGGCCACCAGGTCTGCCTCGCTCCAGCTCCCCAGGCCGTCCTTGTGGTCGCCGCGCAGGCTCTTGGCGATCCAGCCTTCAAGCGGTGCTGAACCGGCGAGGAACTCCTTGCCGTCCGCTGGGTTGAGGGCCTTTTCCTGCATGGTGATGGCGCGTGGGGTATGGCAGGCACCACAGTGCCCCAGGCCTTCGACCAGGTAGGCGCCACGGTTGATGCTTTCATCGTTGCCCGCGGCCTTGAACGGCTCGACCTTGGGCGCGAACATGCCGCGCCAGATGGCCAGCGGCCAGCGCATGCTCAGCGGCCAGGGAATATCCACATCCTTGTTCTCCTGGCCAACCGGCTGCACCCCCTTCATGAAATAGGCGTACAGCGCCTGCATGTCTTCGTCACTGACGCGCGCATAGGAGGGGTAGGGCATGGCCGGGTACAAGGTGCTGCCGCTCTTGCCTACGCCATGGCGTACGGCCTGGTCGAAGTCCTCGAACGAATATTCGCCGATGCCGGTCTTGTCCGGGGTGATGTTGGTGGAATAGATGGTACCGATCGGCGTTTCCATCGGCAGGCCACCGGCGAACGGCTTGCCGCCCTTGGCGGTGTGGCAGGCCACGCAGTCACCGGCACGGGCCAGGTACTCGCCCTTTTGCACCAGGGCCGGGTCGAAAGAAGGTTCGGCTGCCCACACAGGTAGGCTGGCCAGCGCCAGGGAAGCGAGAAACAGGTTTTTCATGGTCATCGCTCCTTAAGCCTGCACCAGCGGGCCGGGGTTTTTCAGGTACTGCTCGCGGATAGCCTTGGCCGACCAGTAGGTCAGCGCGGCGACCAGGCCCGTGGGGTTGTAACCCAGGCCCTGGGGGAACGCGGAGGCACCCGGCACGAACACATTGTGTACGTCCCAGCTTTGCAGGTAGCGGTTAAGGGCGCTGGTCTTGGGATCGGTGCCCATGATCGCGCCACCGTTGAGGTGGGTGGTCTGGTAGGCGGCGGTGTTGAATTTCTCGCCCATCTTCTTGCCCAGCACGGCGATGGATTTGGGGTTCATGGCCTTGGCGATATGCGCCAGCTTGTCGGCCATGAACATGTTCATCTTGATGTCGTTTTCCTGCCAGTTGAAGGTCATGCGCAACAGCGGCTGGCCGTAGGCATCCTTGTAGGTCGGGTCCAGGTCCAGGTAGTTGCCGCGGTAGGACTGGTGGGCGCCGTGGGCGTCCATGGACACCTGGTGCGTGTAGTACTCGGCCGTGGTGCGCTTCCAGGCGCTACCCCAGGCTGGCGTGCCCGGCGGGTTGGAGGTGCCCGCGATAGGGCGGCTGCCTGCCTGGTTGACCCAGAACGGCGACCCCCCAACGAAGCCGTGCGGGCCATGGTCGAAGTTGTCGGCGTTGAAGTCGTCGATAGCCACCCCGTTGCCGCCAGCACCAATGAAGTTGTTGGTGTGGGTGTCCTTGTCGAAGAAGGCTTTCACGGTCGCCATGTTCTGGTAGGCAAAGTTCTTGCCGACCACGCCTTCGCCGCTGATCGGGTCGTACGGCTTGCCGATACCTGACAACAGCATCAGGCGCACGTTGTTGAACTGGAAAGCACCCAGAATGACCAGGTCGGCCGGCTGCTCCACTTCACGGCCCTGGGCGTCGATGTAACTCACGCCGGTGGCCAGCTTCTTGTCGTCGGTCAGGTTGACGCGCAGCACATGGGCATTGGTGCGCAGCTCAAACTTGGGCTCCTGCCTGAGTGCCGGCAGGATGTTCACGTTCGGCGAGGCCTTGGAATACATGTAGCACACATACCCGCTGCAAAACCCGCAGAAGTTGCAGGGCCCCATCTGCGCGCCGTAAGGGTTGGTGTAAGGCCCCGAGGTGTTGGCAGACGGCAGGTTATAGGGTTTGTAACCTGACGCGGCGGCGGCCTTCTGGAACAGCATGGCCGAGACGGTATTCTTCTGCGCCTCCAGCGGAAACGGGTTGGAACGGTCTGGCGCGTATGGGTTGGCGCCCTTGCCTTCGCCGACGATCTGGCCTTTCACCGACCAGGCCGTGCCCGACGTGCCGAAGACTTTCTCGGAAAAGTCGAAGAACGGCTCCAGCTCTTCGTAGGTCACGCCGAAGTCCTGGATGGTCATGTCTTCGGGAATGAATTTCTTGCCGTAGCGCTCTTCATAGTGGCTGCGCATACGCAGTTCGATAGGGTCGACACGAAAATGCACGCCAGACCAGTGCAGGCCAGCACCGCCCACGCCCTGGCCAGGCAGGAACGCGCCCAGCTGACGGTTGGGCAAGGCGACGTCCTTGACGCTGTGCCGGACGGTCACGGTTTCCTTGGAGATATCCACGAACAGCTTCTTGCGCACGCTGTAGGTCAGTTCGTCGATCACCTGCGGGTAGTTACCGTCTGGGTAGGTGTCCTGCATCGGGCCACGCTCCAGGGCGACCACGGTCAGGCCAGCTTCAGTCAACTCCTTGGCCATGATGGCGCCGGTCCAGCCAAAACCGACGATCACTGCGTCGACCTTCTTCAATACTGTCGCCATGCTCAAGCCCTCTCGCCGCGAATGGATACTGCCGGGAAGGGGTATTGCTCATTGCGTTCAACCCAGTCCATGAAGTCGGCGCGCGCGCCGGGGAAGCCCACCAGGGTCCAGCCCACCAAGCCTTTGTTGCCGCCGTGTACCGGGTCGCTGAAGAAGCCTTCCTTGGTGTTCTGGATCAACAAGGCGAAGAAAGCCTTGGAGGGTACGTCATCGAACTGAATATCCCCGGATTCAAGCTTGCTCAGCACGCTGTCCTGGGCAGCACCGTCGAGCTGAGCGAAGGCCTTGCCTGCCTGCTTCTGGCACCAGGCGTCCGTAGCCGCGATCCCCAGGCGATAGATTTGCTGGGGCACCAGTTTGAGCTGGTAACCCATTTCGGCGGGCGCATCGGTCACGAACGGGCCTTGCATGTACCACAACGCACCGCTGGCATAGGGCGTGTTCATCTGGCGATCGATGAATTCCGGTGCGCCGGCTTCAAACGCACCCGGGCCAAGGTCATCGGCCGGAATCAGCCGCGCCACGGCGGCATTGACGAACGCCCATTCTTCGGCGGTGAAGTAGCTGGGCTGGTACTCCTGAGCGGGCTTGGCAGCCGCCTCGGGCTGCTTCTGCGGCGCGGCCATCAGCTCACCCACCCCCATGCCCAGGCCGGTGCTGGCCACGGTGACTACGGGTATCAGGGTCAGGGTCTTGCGCAGGAAGTCCCGGCGCGGGTTGTCGTGGTCTTGCTCAGACATGGGGGATCCTCATCCGATCACGGATTTGTCGCAGCCTTGGGGCCGCTTATCGTTTTGAATGGCTCATCGAGCTGCACAGGCGGGCATCGCGACGTACTTAGTAAAGAACATCACGACGTTTTTTAGTTTTATCGAGTCTGGGCGGCACGCCAGGTTGTCGCTGGCACCTCCGAAAAGGTGCTTCGAGATGCGGAAATGTAACCGGTTTCAGCCTGAGTTTACAGGGGCTTTACACGAAGTTTTTACGAACACCTCACAGCGCTTTGACGCTGCGGCACGGAAAATAAGTGCATCTATGGTTACGATGGCGCGCCCTGCCCATGTCCTTTTTCCGTTTTCTGCTGGTCGGCCTGGCCCTGAGCGCCGCGTTGGCCGGCCCAACCCAGGCGGCTCCCCAAGTGCCAGCGCGGCCAGCGCAGTGGGCACAGTCCGTCGAGCCTCATTACAACCTGTACCAGATCAGCCCCACGCTTTACCGCAGTGCCCTGCCGGACGAAGAGGCGGCGGCGCTACTCGGTCAGCTGCACATCAAGACAGTGGTCAACTTCTTGCCCGAACCAGACGCGCAATGGCTCAAGGCGCCGCAAATCAACCAGGTGCAGTTGCCCATGCGCACCGTGCACGTCGATGATGCAGAGGTCATTTCGGCGCTACGCGCCATTCAGGAAGGAGAGGCCAAAGGCCCTGTTCTTATCCACTGCAAGCACGGTCTGGACCGCACCGGCCTGGTGTCGGCGATGTACCGCGTGGTGGTTCAGGGTTGGAGCAAGCAGGACGCCGTGGCCGAAATGACCCAAGGTGGCTTTGGCGACACCCGGCGGATGAAATACGGCCTGGACTATATCCACGACGTGGACGTCGAAGCGGTGCGCAGCGCGCTCGCCAGCGGCGCCTGCAGCACCAACCCCCTGGCCGCTTGCGCGGTCAAGGGGTTGTTCAAGCAGCTGATTTAAGCGTCGGGCTTCTTCAGCTTCGGGTTGGGGAAGAACTGCACCGTCTGCACCTTGGGGTTGGCGATTTTCGGCGCCTGCTTGTTGACCCGCGTTCCCAGTTCGCTGGGAATGGACTGGCCCTGTGCATTGAGAGTGTCGCTGTAGCCACAGGCCACGCACTCCCGGTGCGGGACATCGTCCTCGCTCCACATCATCAGCTTGTCCGACTCGCTGCACGCCGGGCATACCGCCCCGGCGATGAAGCGTTTCTTGGTCTTGACCACGGGCGTGTCACTCATGCTGCCGCGTCCTCACTCAGGCCGCTATGGCGCAAGAGTGCATCAATCGACGGCTCGCGGCCGCGGAAGTCGACGAACAGCACCATGGGCGCCTGGGAACCACCGCGCGCCAGGATGGCTTCGCGGAAGGCACGACCGGTCTCGGCGTTGAGCACGCCTTCTTCTTCGAAACGCGAGAACGCGTCCGCCGACAGCACTTCGGCCCACTTGTAGCTGTAGTAACCCGCCGCATAGCCGCCGGCGAAGATGTGCGCGAAGCTATTGGGGAAGCGGTTGTACGCGGGTGGGCGCATCACCGTGACCTCGTCACGCACGCCTTCGAGCACCTGCAGCACGCTACGGCCATCGCCGTGGGTGGCGTGCAGTTCGAAGTCGAACAGGGAGAACTCCAGCTGACGCACCATCATCAGGCCGGATTGGAAGTTCTTGGCGGCCAGCATTTTTTCCAGCAGGTCCTGAGGCAAGGCAGCGCCAGTCTCGTAGTGGCCGGAAATCAGCGCCAGGCCTTCAGGCTCCCAGCACCAGTTCTCCATGAACTGGCTCGGCAGCTCGACCGCGTCCCAGGCCACGCCGTTGATGCCTGACACGCCAGCGTGCTCGACACGGGTCAGCAGGTGGTGCAAGCCATGGCCGAACTCGTGGAACAGGGTGGTGACTTCGTCATGGGTCAGCAGGGCTGGCTTGCCGGCGTCGGCCGGGGTGAAGTTGCACACCAGGTTCGCCACCGGGCTCTGCACGGCGCCGCCAGCGGTGCGACGGTGATCACGGGCGCCGTCCATCCAGGCACCGCCACGCTTGTTGGCGCGGGCGTACAGGTCGAAGAAGAAGCGACCAACGTGCTGGCCGTTTTCCTTGATTTCGAACAGGCGCACGTCCGGGTGCCAGGTGTCGAAACCGGTCTGTTCGGCGATTTCGATGCCATACAGGCGGTGGACAATGGCGAACAGGCCAGACAGCACCTTGTCGATGGGGAAATAAGCGCGCAGGGCTTCCTGAGACACGCTGTAACGCTGCTCACGCAATTTCTCGCCATAGAAGCCGCTGTCCCAGTTCTGCAGGTCCGGGCAGCCCTGCTCGGCGGCGTAGGCCTTGAGCTGGGTCAGGTCCTGGGCGGCGAACGGCTTGCTGCGTTTGGCCAGGTCGCGCAGGAAACCCAGCACCTGGTCGCTGGACTCGGCCATCTTGGTGGCCAGGCTCAGTTCGGCAAAGCTGCTGTAGCCCAATAGCCGTGCCAGTTCCTGGCGCAGGTCGAGAATCTGCTCCATCACCGGGCCGTTGTCGTTCTGGCCGGCGTTCGGGCCCTGATCGGAAGCACGGGTGCAGTAGGCGGCGTAAAGCTCCTCACGCAGGGCACGGTCCTGGGCGTAGGTCATCACCGCGTAGTAGCTGGGGAATTCCAGGGTAATCAGCCAACCGTCCAGGCCTTTTGCCTTGGCCGCGGCCGCCATCTGCGCCTTGGCCGAGTCGGTCAGGCCAGCCAGGGCGGCTTCGTCGCTGACGTGCTTGGTCCACGCCTGGGTAGCGTCCAGCAACTGGTTGGAAAACTTGCTGCCCAACTCGGAAAGTTTGCTTTGCACTTCGGCGTAACGCTGCTGCTGCTCGGGCGGCAGGTCGATACCCGACAGGCGGAAGTCGCGCAGCGAGTGTTCCAGAATGGTTTTCTGCGCCACGTCGAAGGTGGCGGCTTCCGGGCTGTTGGCCAGGGCTTCATAGGCCTGGAACAGCTCGCGGTTCTGGCCCATCTCCGTGGAGTAGGCGCTCAAGGCTGGCAGGCAGGCTTCATACGCCTGGCGCAGTTCCGGGCTGTTGCACACGGCATTGAGATGGCTGACCGGGCTCCAGGCCGCGCCCAGGCGGTCATTGAGTTCATCCATGGCCAGGACCAGGCCGGCCCAGGTAGGCTTCTGCGCCTGGGTTTCGAGAATCTTGGCGATCGCCGCACGGTTGTCGGCCAGGATCTGTTCTATCGCCGGCTGTACGTGCTCGGCACGGATCGCCGAGAACGGTGGCAGGTCATAAGACTGCAGTAGCGGGTTGGTCGCGCTCACGGTTACACACCTTGGCTGAAGAAACACCAGCCCATCTTAATTACAATCGGCGCTCACCGCAGCTATCAACGCCAGAGAAGGAGCCTATCGTGGCCATTCGTACGTTCCAGCAGCACACGCCCGTCGTGGGCGAGCGGGCTTTTGTCGACCGTTCGGCAGTTGTCATCGGCGATGTCGAAATAGGCCAGGACAGCTCGGTCTGGCCCATGACCGTGATCCGCGGCGACATGCACCGCATCCGCATCGGCGCGCGCACCAGCGTGCAGGACGCCAGCGTACTGCACATCACCCACGCCGGCCCCTTCAACCCCGAAGGCTTCCCGCTGATCATCGGCGATGACGTGACCATCGGCCATAAAGTGATGCTGCATGGCTGCACCGTGGGCAGCCGTATCCTCATCGGCATGGGTAGCACGGTGATGGACGGCGCAGTAGTGGAAGACGAGGTCATCATTGGCGCCGGGAGCCTGGTGCCACCGGGCAAGCGCCTGGAAAGCGGCTTTCTCTACGTTGGCAGCCCGGTCAAGCAGGCCCGGCCGCTGACAGACAAGGAGCGCAGTTTTTTCACCTACACCGCCGCCAACTACGTGAAACTGAAAGACCAGCATCTGGACGCCGGTTTCGCCAGCCCCAACCCGCTCTCCACCGACTGAATTCGGAAGCCCCCATGCATTATCAGAACATCCTCTTCGACCTGGACGGCACGCTCACCGACCCACGGGAAGGCATCACTCGTTCCATCCAGTACGCGCTGGAAAAGCTGGGCATCATCGAACCCGATCTGCGCAAGCTGGAGCATTTCATTGGCCCGCCCCTGCTGCAGGCGTTCATGCAGTTCTACGGTTTTGATGAAGCAAAGGCCTGGCAAGCGGTGAATTTCTACCGTGAGCGCTTCAAGGTCACCGGCCTGTACGAAAACGAAGTGTTCGAAGGCGTCATCGAGCTGTTGGAAACCCTGGTGGCCCAAGGGCGGCACCTGTACGTGGCCACCTCGAAACCGTGGGAATTCGCCCGCGAGATTGCCCGGCATTTCGACTTCGCCAAGCACTTCAAGGTGATCTATGGCAGTGAACTGGACGGTACCCGCACCAACAAGGTCGAGTTGCTGGCCCACCTGCTCAAGGAAGAAGGCCTGGACCCGGCGCAGACCCTGATGATCGGCGACCGCAAGCATGACCTGATCGGCGCCAAGGCCAATGGCCTGGATGTGGTAGCGGTAGGGTATGGCTTCGGCAGCCGTGAAGAGCTGGAGGCCGAAGCACCGACGTACCACTTCGATACCTTGGCCGAATTGCACCGCGCCTTTATGCGCTGAAGCCGCTGCCAGGGATCAGCGCGACGCCAGCTTCACCAGCGCGGCTTTGCGCTGATCGGCGGGCAACTTGCCCAGCCGTTCCACCGCCTTGAAGAAGCTTGGCCAATCGCCGTGCACCTGGCTGAACAGCGCGGCGAACGACGGTACCCACTGGTCATACAGCCCGAATGGCAACAGCTTGGCGTTGTTCATCGGTGCGTTCACCCAGGCGTCATAGCGCTTGTCTCCATCCCACTGGCTGTCTCGCAGTTGCCGATACTGCGCGCGCATCCGCTCGAATGCCTGCTGCTTGGCCTGGCGCATGGCCGCAGGCGCAAGTGGCTGGGCGTAGATGGCCTTGAGTTGCTCCCGGGTATCCAGCACCAGCTGGGTGAACTGATGGACCTGCTTGGCCATATCTTGATCTGCCGGTGGCAAGCCCTGGTAGGCGCGCCATTGCCGGGTCCCTTCCTGTTCGACGAAGGTGGCGTAGGACTCGTTGAACTCGGTGTCGTTCTGCACATAGAAACGCTGGTGCGCCAGCTCATGGAAGATCAGCGTCGCCAGGCGCTCATCACCCCGGTCCATCATGGTGTTGATGATCGGGTCATCGAACCAGCCCAGGGTCGAATAGGCATCCACGCCGCCGATGTAGACGTCCATGCCGGCCTGCTTCTGCAGCGCTGCTTCACCCCGCGCGCCACTCAGGCTGTAATACCCGCGATACGCCACGCACCCCGCGATGGGGAAGCAGTGGGTTTGCGGGTCGAGGGAAAACTCCGGCGTGGCAAACACATTCCATACCACTGATGAGCGTTTCACATCAGCGTACAGCCGGTAGCTGCGGTTATCCGGAAGGTGCAGGTGGCTGCTGGCAAAGTCTCGGGCGGCCTGGGACTGGCGTAGCTGTTCACGCAGCCTGGCGTCCCTGGCCGGGTCGGCCACCACTTGGCTGACGGGTTCGCGAGCCCGCAGCAATTGCACCTGGCCATCCAGCAACTGCCCGTAGTAGGTCGAACAACCGTTGAGCAGCAAACCGGCCAACACGGGAACCAAGGCCCCGATTTTGCGGTCGAGTGACCCAAAGCGTGAGCGCAGTAGAAGAAGAACATCAATCATCTGTCGGGGGCATCCTTCTGTGGGACCAGCCGGCCATCCTTGCCATCAGGAGTTTTGCCATGCGTGCCATGTTACTTGTCTGCGGTCTGGCGACCGTGGCCGGTTGTTCCACCTTGCCCGATCCCGACCCGCACCAGGCGTGGGTCGACCTCAAGGCGGGCAAGGATAACTCGCTGCATGCGGTGAAGGTCGACAACCACGACTGGGCGGACCCACGTTACTTCGAAGTGCAGCCCGGCGCCCATGAATTGTGGGTAACTTTTCAGTTTCCGGTGGCACCCACCAACATTGGCCCGGTGGCCCAGCCCCTGTGGCGCGACTGCAGAATGAAATTGACCTTCAAGGATTTCAACGCCGGCCAGCGTTACCAACTGGAAGCCGGCAGCCTGGGTTTCCAGCCTTGGGCAAAGCTCTACGATCAGCAGCGCTACGTTGTAGGCAAGGCTCAACCGGCGGGCTGCCAGGCTACGTAAGTGGCTGGTTAGGGGTATGCTAGGGTCTGTATGAAATGTATTCCAGCGAAGGCCGAGCCTGTTTTCAACGCAGCGTTGGGATGCATTTCGTACAGAGCCTAGAAGCCTATGCCCCGTTGGAGCCCCTCAATGCACCGCGCCCTTGCTGTCGCTGTACTCACCACCCTGGCCGGCTGCAGCACCACCCCGTTGCCGGCGAAAAATCCTCAGCAAGCGTGGGTTGACATGACCATGCTCGGCGGCAAGGTAGTCATGGCGGAGCGCCTTGACGGCGTACGGCTGAACGATGGCCGCTATTTCCAGGTGACCCCGGGCAGCCATGAACTGATGGTGCGGTATGACTTCGAGATTTACGCGGGTCGGCTGATGATGGCCGAGCCGGACGAACGCACTTGCTACCTCAGCGTCCGCTACGACGGCTTTCAGCCGGGCCAGCGATACCTGCTGGAAACCCGCACGCTGGGCATTACCCCTAGCGCACGGCTGTACGACCAGAACCGCAAGGTGGTGGCCGAGGACCGCGACATCAACTGTTTGTTTTAACGGTCGTTCTTCTGGTAGATGATTTTCTTGCTGCCGCCTTCGCACGAGCCGACGACCATGTTCTTGTCGTGGACTTCGTCGTTGCTGACAATTTCGAGGGTGTAGGAAGTGACGCCCTGGGCCTGGATCTTGGCTTCGATTTCGGCCTTCAGTTCTTCGCAGGGCTTGGGCGCAGCCAGAGCGCTGGTAGCCGCAGCACAGCAGGCGAGGGTCAATATCAGTCGCTTGATCATGATAGCTTCCTTGGGGTGCACAGGAGGGGGGGATGGTCACCCTGGGCAATGCCCGCGGGGTGACCAGACAAACGGCACCCAGGCATTCGACCACGAATGCCCTTTGCTGTTCCAGCGCTGCTCCTAGCTGACCAGCGTGGCGTCCAGGCTGATCTTGGCGCCCTTGAGCACCTTGGAGACTGGGCAGCCTTCCTTGGCCTTGTTGGCCAATTCCTTGAACTGCTCTTCGCTGGCGCCCGGCACCTTGGCTTTCAGGATCAGGTGCACGGCAGTGATTTCAAAGCCGTCACCCACCTTGTCCAGGGTGACCTCGGCAATGGTGTCGATACGGTCAGCGGTGAGGTTGGCACCGCCCAGAATCATCGACAGGGCCATGGAGAAACAACCCGCATGAGCCGCGCCTATCAGCTCTTCCGGGTTGGTTCCTGGCTGGCCTTCGAACCGTGTGTTGAAGCCGTAGGGGTTGCTCTTGAGGGCGCCGCTTTCAGTAGAAATCTGGCCTTTGCCGTCTTTCAGGCCGCCTTGCCAAACGGCTGATGCTGTCTTCTTCATGATGCCTCCTCGGGTTGCACGCGAAGGTTCGCGCAGTCACAGAGGTTAGGAGGGGTTGGCAAGCCTGCAAGTTCACACGGATTGACAATCACGCATTGAAGTTTCTCAATATGACCATATTGTTGGTTAAAGGGCAGGGTGGTGCGGACCCCATGGACTTGCGTGCATGCACCAGCCTTCCAGTCGACTGCCGAGGACACTACCCCCCATGAAACGACTCTCCGATATCAAGATTTCCGCCCTGGACCTGGTGCCCGTGCGCGCCGACAAGGGCCCCGCCCATTCGCTGCGCAACTCGCTGGACCTGGCCCAGCACCTGGAAAAATTCGGCTACAACCGCTTTTGGGTGGCCGAGCACCACAACATGGACGGCATCGCCAGTTCCGCCACTTCAGTACTGCTGGGCTACCTGGCCGGTGGCACGTCCACGATTCGTGTGGGCTCCGGCGGCGTAATGCTGCCCAACCATGCGCCGCTGGTGATCGCCGAACAGTTCGGCACCCTGGAAAGCCTGTACCCCGGCCGCATCGACCTGGGCCTGGGCCGCGCGCCGGGCTCAGACCAGATGACCGCCCGCGCCCTGCGCCGTGAACGTTCGGGCAGCGCCGACGACTTCCCCGATGACGTCCTGGAGCTGATGAGCTACCTGGGCCCGCGCACCCCTGATCAAAAAGTGATCGCCGTACCGGGCACGGGCACTCATGTGCCGATCTGGCTGCTGGGCTCCAGCCTGTTCAGCGCCCAGCTGGCCGGCATGTACGGCTTGCCCTACGCCTTCGCCTCGCATTTCGCGCCGCGCTACATGCATGAAGCCATTCGGGTATACCGCAACCACTTCAAGCCATCGGACGTACTCGACAAGCCTTACGTGATGCTGGGCGTGCCACTGGTGGCTGCGGATACGGACGAGCAGGCCGATTACCTGGCCACCTCTGTGTACCAGCGCATTCTCAACCTGATGCGTGGCCAGAGCCTGGTGCAGCAACCGCCAGTCGACACCATGGAAGGCCGCTGGCTGCCCCACGAAAAAGCCGCGGTCGCCGATTTCCTGGGCCTGGCCATGATCGGTAGCCCACAGAAGATTCGCGCCAAACTGGATGTATTGCTGGAGCAGACCCAGGCAGATGAGTTGATCTTTACCTGCGACCTGTACGAACACGCCGACCGGCTGCATTCCTACGAACTGCTGGCACAGCTCGCCAAGGGCTGAAACTGCGGGAGCTGGCGTGCCAGCTCCCACAAACCAGTACTACACAGCGCTTAGCCGCGCTTGTAGACGATTTCCTTCCTGCCCGCCTCGCAGGTGCCGACAACCTTGCCATCCGCCGAGGCGCCCTTGTCGACCACCTCCAGCGAATAGCCGTGGGCGCCCTTGGCGTCGATTTTCGCGGCAATCTCCGATTTCAGCTCGTCGCACGACTTTCCCGCCGCCAGCGCCGAACCTGCCATGCACAACAAACCTGCTGCCAACAAAACTCTCTTCATCGGTCACGTTCCCTGGTCAGATTTGAAGCAAAGCGCCCGGTAACATTACCGGGCGTCCCCCAGCACTGTTTGTAGCGGAATACTGGCAATTCGGCCAGTCAGACCGTTCCGTAAACGCTGTCAGCTATTTTCGATTCGGAAGCCAACCTTCAGGGTCACCTGGAAATGCGCCGCCTTGTTGTTCTCGATGTGCCCGCGGGTTTCCAGCACTTCGAACCACTCCAGGTGCTTGACGGTCTTGCCGGCCTCGGCCAGGGCGTTGTTGATCGCTTCTTCGATGCTGGTCGCCGAAGAACCAACCAGTTCAATGAGCTTGTAGGTGCGATGATCAGTCATGGTGAATCTCCTTTCGATAGTGGTCTTGAGCGTAGGTGGCCTTTTAGCTCTGTGCCGATTAGGGCAGCAAAAGTTCACACGCACTGCACTTTCCGAAAGCGTTGCAGTCGGAAACTTACACGCACACTCACCACGCAGGAGAGACACCAATGGCTACTTCACTTCGCAAGGCCTCGTTGCAAAGCATGGAAGCGGAAATCGAAAGTCTGCTCAAATCGCTGGAGAGCTTGAAGGACGACGCATCCGACGAGTCGCGCAAAACCCTGAAAAGCCTGCGCGCCAACGCTGAAAACGCCCTGAAACACTCGCGCCACCTGCTCAGCGACGTTTACGAAGACGTGAAGGTGAAAACCCGCGAGACCGGCGTCGCCACCCGCGATTACGCGCAAGAACACCCCTGGACCACCGCCGGCGTCGCCGTGGGCGTGCTGGGCCTGCTGGCAGGCTACCTGCTGGTCAAGCGCGGCAACTAATCTGCCTGGCGCGCCAGCTCAGTCGTGAGCCAGTGCGCCAGTTGCCGGGCGCGCCCATCCGTGGCGCGCCGGGGCACCCAGAGCGCCAGGCGCGCCGCGGTTTCACTGAAACCCCACGGCGCCGCCAGGCGACCGGCCCGCACGTCGTCGACCACCAGCGGTTCCGGCGCGATCGCAATGCCCAGGCCTGCCACGGCCGCTTCCAGCAAATAATAAAGATGCTCGAAACCCTGGCCGTAGCTCAATTGGCCGGGATCTATGCCGTTGTGCCGCGCCCAGTTGGGCCACGCTTGTGGCCGCGAGGTGGTGTGCAGCAGCGGTTGCCCCACCAGCCCTTGTGCCGCCACACCCTCCAGACTATCGAAGCGTGCGTAGCGCGGGCTCAGCACCGGGCCGATGCGCTCGATCGCCAGTTCATGCACCTGCATATCGGCCGGCCACGGCGGTTCGGCGAACACCAGCCAAGCGTCAAGGCCAGGGCGCCGCGGGTCCAGGTCGCCCTCAGCGGCGGACAAGTGCAGGCGCAAGTCTGGCAGGTCGGCGTTCAGCCGTCCCAATCGGGGAATGAACCAGCGCGCCAGCAGGCTGCCTGAGCAGCCCAGCACGAACGGTGCATCGCCGGCGCCCTGGCTGATCTCGGCACAAGCGCTGCGCAGGCGCTCGAAGGCGTCACCGCTGGCGTCACGCAGGCGCTGGCCTGCATCTGTGAGTTTGAGGCCGCGCCCTTCCTTGACGAACAGGCTGACCCCCAAGTGCTCTTCCAGCACCTTCAACTGACGGCTGATGGCCCCGTGGGTCACGTGCAATTGTTCGGCCGCACGGCTGACACTATTCAACCGGGCGGTAGCTTCGAACGCGCGCAGGGCGTTCAGCGGGGGCAGGTCACGGCTCATGGTACGTGTGAGTTTTCCTGACAGGTTGCAGCAATCTTATCGGTTTTTTTCAACGCGTGCCGTGGTTACAGTAGATTCATAGCAAGCCCATTCCTGTTCACTGGAGCGACCCATGACCCAGACCAACTTCCGCAGCGGCCCCGACGCCAACGGCCTGTTTGGCGCCTTCGGCGGCCGCTACGTGGCTGAAACCCTGATGCCGCTGGTGCTGGACCTGGCCCGCGAATACGAGGCTGCCAAGGCCGACCCCGAATTCCTCGAGCAACTGGCCTACTTCCAGCGCGACTACATCGGCCGCCCGAACCCGCTGTATTTCGCCGAACGCCTGACTGAACACTGTGGCGGCGCCAAGATCTACTTCAAACGTGAAGAGCTGAACCATACCGGCGCGCACAAAGTGAACAACTGCATTGGCCAAGTGTTGCTGGCCAAGCGCATGGGCAAGAAACGCCTGATCGCCGAGACCGGCGCCGGCATGCACGGCGTGGCCACCGCCACCGTGGCCGCGCGCTTCGGCCTGCCGTGCGTGATCTACATGGGCGCCACCGACATCGAGCGCCAGCAGGCCAACGTGTTCCGCATGCGCCTGCTGGGCGCCGAGATCGTCCCGGTTACCGCGGGCACCGGCACCCTGAAAGACGCCATGAACGAAGCGCTGCGCGACTGGGTTACCAATGTCGAGGACACTTTCTACCTGATCGGCACCGTGGCCGGCCCACACCCGTACCCCGCCATGGTCCGCGACTTCCAGTCGATCATCGGCAAGGAAACCCGCGAGCAGCTGCATGCCAAGGAAGGGCGCCTGCCCGACAGCCTCGTGGCCTGCGTGGGCGGTGGCTCCAACGCCATGGGCCTGTTCCACCCGTTCCTGGACGACGCCAGCGTGGAAATCTTCGGCGTGGAAGCGGCTGGCCACGGCGTGGACACCGACAAGCATGCTGCCAGCCTCAACGGCGGCGTACCGGGTGTGCTGCACGGCAACCGTACCTACCTGCTGCAGGACGCCGACGGCCAGATCACCGACGCCCACTCCATTTCCGCTGGCCTGGACTACCCCGGCATCGGCCCCGAGCACGCCTGGTTGCACGAGATCAAACGCGTCAACTACGTCAGCATCACCGATGACGAAGCCCTGGCCGCGTTCCACACCACCTGCCGCCTGGAAGGCATCATCCCGGCCCTGGAGACTGCCCACGCCTTGGCCGAGGCCATCAAGCGCGCGCCGACCCTGCCCAAGGATCACCTCATGGTCGTCTGCCTGTCCGGGCGTGGCGACAAAGACATGCAAACCGTGATGAGCCATATGGCCGCCGCCGACCAGGAGAAACTGGCATGAGCCGTCTTGAACAACGCTTCGCCGATCTAAAAGCCGAAGGCCGTGCCGCCCTGGTGACCTTCGTCACCGCCGGCGACCCTGGCTACGACGCTTCGCTGGCCATCCTCAAGGGCCTGCCTGCCGCAGGCGCCGACGTGATCGAGCTGGGCATGCCCTTCACCGACCCGATGGCAGACGGCGTGGCGATCCAATTGGCGACCTTGCGCGCCCTGGACGCTGGCCAGACCCTGAAGAAAACCCTGCAGATGGTGCGCGAGTTCCGCGTCGACAACGACACCACCCCGATTGTGCTGATGGGCTACTACAACCCCATCCACCGCTTTGGCGTCGAAGCCTTCGTGGGCGAAGCCAGGGAAGCGGGCGTGGACGGCCTGATCATCGTCGACCTGCCGCCAGAGCATGACGCCGAACTGGCCACACCGGCCCAGGCGTCGGGTATCGACTTTATCCGCCTGACCACGCCGACCACCGACGATGCGCGCCTGCCCCGCGTACTGGAGCGCAGCTCCGGTTTTGTCTACTACGTGTCCGTGGCCGGCGTGACCGGTGCCGGTTCCGCGACCACCGAAGCGGTCAGCAGCGCCATCGAGCGCCTGCGCCGCCACACAGACCTGCCGATCAGCGTCGGTTTCGGCATTCGCACCCCTGAACAGGCAGCGGCGATCGCCCGCCTGGCCGACGGCGTGGTGGTAGGGTCGGCGCTGGTGGACAAGATCGCCAAGGCCGCTTCGCCAGACCAGGCAGTAGGTGATGTTCTGGAGCTGTGCTCGGCCTTGGCCCAGGGCGTACGTAAGGCTCGTGTAAGCTGAAGGTAAATATCTTGTTACAAAGGAATTAGTGGCTGATTTCTTTGACTAATTTCACAAGACCAGAGGGAACCTGATCGATAAGATCCGGTTCCCTTTTTTGTTGCCTGAGCAGTGAGGATTCGCTCGATGAAACTCTCCAAACCATTGATTGCCGGCCTGGGCCTCATGCTTGTGGGCATGACATCCTTGGCGCATGCAGACCAATGGGGCCCAGGTGGCCCGGATGACCATGGCCGCTACGACCATCGTGATGACCGCCATGACGACCACCATGATGACCGCCGCTTCGACCACGGCGGCCCGCCGCCGCGCGACTTTGGCCCGATCCGTCAGCATGCCTTTGAACACCGCGGTTATTTCGGCCATGCCGAACGCCTGCCGCCAGGCGTGTTCGTAGTCCAGGGCCGCCCACTGCCGCCAGGTTACGGCCGCCCGCTGGGGCCGCGTGAACTGGAACAACTGCCTTACTACCCAGGCTACCAGTGGATCGCCTACGGCCCGGATATCGTCCTGGTTCAGGACGGAACCGGTGTGGTTTACCAGGTTCTGCAGGGCGTGCTGGCTTACTGATTGACCTTTTCGACACACCACCGCGAGGAACGCGTATGAAACTGCCAAAATCCCTGATCGCAGGTATGGGCGTGCTGCTGGTCGGCGTCACCCCTCTGCTGCAAGCAGCACCCGGCCCGGATGACCAACGCCAGGGCGGTGAGCAACATCAGCAGCAAGGTGGGCCGCGCGGCGACGAACATGGCGCGCCACAACAGCAGCACGCCGGCGGTGGTAACCGGCCACCACAGGACTTCGGCCCTGTGCGCCAGACCATCCAGCAGCACCGTGACAGCTTCGGCCGCGGCAGCCCCCTGCCGTCGAACGTGCACGTAGAGAAAGGCCGCCCATTGCCCCACGGCTACGGCAAGCGCCTGGACAGCCGCGCACTGTCGCAACTGCCACGCTACCCGGGCTACGAATGGCGCCGCCTGGGCACCGACGTGGTGCTGATCTCGGTGGGCACCGGCGTGGTGTACGAGATTCTCGACGGTGTGTTGAACTGATAAGTCCGCAACACCCTTGCGGGACCGGGCGTAGCTCGGGAAGCAGCCACTGCGGACCCCCTTCGCAACCGTGGCGACTTTCCCGAGCTTCGCCCGATCCCACAGCTTAGTCGGCGCCAAACACCGAAAGCTTCAAAGGGCGTACCGCCCCCATCCAGATCGCATGGTCCCGATGGTCCGCCAATTCATCCCCGCTCAGCGGGTGCATGAACACCACAAGCCCCTTGCGGTTCATCGCCAGCCAGGGCAGCACTTCGCTCACCAGTTCCGGGCCGAACGCCAACTGGCAGCTCCAGTCGGGGTGCGGTCCTACCGGCTTTTCATGAACCCGGCCCATCACCACTGCGGGAAACAGGCGCGCGGCTTCTTCGCACAGAGCGCGGGCTTGAGCGATGGTCGAGGCATCGAAGTAGACGTGGGCGTGGTAGCCGTTGATGGATTGCAAAACGTTGTCTCCGGGCAGTCTGGCGACATCACAGTATCATGTCTCACCGCACTTCCTGTGGGCCCGATTGCTCCCCGCGCAACCACTCCACAAACCGCCCGATCAGTTCTCCCCGCCGCTTGCGCTGTGGCAACACCACGTAGTACCCCAACGCCGAGCTGGCCGTTTCCACGATGGGCCGGCATAACAGCCCCTGGTCGATCAATGCGTCTACCAGGTGGCGCCAGCCAATCGCCACCCCTTGCCCGGCAATCGCCGCCTGGATCAGCAAGGTGTAGTTATCGAACCGCAGCTGCCCCGGTGCGGGTGCACTGTGAATGCCCAGTGTGCGAAACAGGCCTGCCCAGTCAAACCACTCACTGGTGCTTTCCCCGCGCAGGTGCAGCAAAGGCAGGTCAAGCAATGCCGTGGCGGGCAAGGGCAGGGCGCGGCCTTGCAGCAGGCGAGGGCTGCACACCGCAAAGGCTTCTTCTGCAAACAGCCAGTGGCTTTCCCCCTGCCTGAAGCGGCCATCGCCAAACAGCACCGCCACATCGATATCAGACCGCAACATAGCGTGGCTGCGTTCGCTGGTCACCAGGCTGACGTCGACGTGCGGGTTGGCCTGGTGGAAGCGGTGAAGGCGCGGCATCAGCCAGTAAGCGGCGAAAGCGAAGTCGGTGGCCACCTGCAGCACTTCGTGCTGGGGCTGGGCAGTGATCGCGGCCAGACCGCTGTCGAATTCCTGCAAGCCTTTGTGCACTGCATCGAACAGCGTTCTGCCGGCATCAGTGAATTCGATGCCCCGGTAGATGCGGTCAAACAGGCGGGTGTTCAGTCGTTCCTCAAGGCGCTTGATCTGCTGGCTGACGGCCGGTTGGGTAGTGCCCAGCTCTACCGCGGCCACGGTGAAGCTGCGGTGGCGCCCGGCACATTCGAAGGCGCGCAGCAGATCGAGCGAGAGCTCGGCGAGGCTATCAAACATAAGCAGGGCTTATCCTAGGCATTGCCTGACGTGGGCTTTACCGCATTTCAAAGCGGTCCCATGCTCGATGGTGAGCACTTTCGCATAATTAAACACTATGGAATGCCGCCCACCCATGAAGCGCAAGAACATTCTCTTCATCATGGCCGACCAGATGGCCGCGCCACTGCTACCCCTGTACAACGACCGATCCGTTATCCACCTACCCCATTTGAGCCGGCTGGCGCAGCAAGGCGTGGTGTTTGACGCCGCCTACTGCAACAGCCCCCTGTGCGCGCCATCGCGCTTTACCCTGGTGAGCGGCCAACTGCCCAGCAAGATCGGCGCCTACGACAACGCCGCGGACTTTCCGGCCGATGTGCCCACCTATGCCCACTACCTGCGCCGCCTGGGCTACCGCACAGCACTATCGGGCAAGATGCATTTCTGCGGGCCGGACCAATTGCATGGCTACGAAGAGCGCCTGACCAGCGACATCTACCCAGCGGATTACGGCTGGGCGGTGAACTGGGATGAGCCGGACGTGCGCCCCACCTGGTACCACAACATGTCCTCGGTATTGCAGGCCGGACCCTGTGTGCGCACCAACCAGCTGGATTTCGATGAAGAGGTGGTCTTCAAGGCCCGGCAGTACCTGTTCGACCATGTGCGCGAGCCAGGCGACCAGCCGTTCTGCCTGACCGTGTCGATGACGCACCCCCATGACCCTTACACCATCCCCAGGCATTTCTGGGACATGTACCGTGAGGAGGACATACCGCTGCCAGCCGATGTACCGGCCCAGGAAAAACTGGACCCACATTCCCGACGGCTGCTGAAAGTCTATGACCTGTGGGAGAAAACCCTGCCTGTGGATAAGGTCCGCGACGCGCGCCGGGCGTATTTCGGCGCGTGCAGCTACATCGATAGCAACGTCGGGAAACTGCTGGAAACGCTGGCAGAAACAGGACTGGCCGACGACACCATCATTGTTTTTTCCGGGGACCACGGCGACATGCTGGGCGAGCGCGGGCTCTGGTACAAGATGCACTGGTTCGAGATGTCGGCACGGGTACCGCTGCTGGTCTGCGCCCCAGGGCAATTCAAGCCAGGGCGCATCGACGCAGCAGTTTCCACGGCCGACTTGCTGCCTACTTTCGTGGAACTGGCCGGGGGCAGGGTCGACCCACGGCTGCCACTCGACGGCCGTTCACTGGTCAGCCATCTGCAAGGGCAGGGCGGCCATGATGAAGTGTTTGGCGAGTACATGGCCGAGGGCACCGTCGGCCCACTGATGATGATTCGCCGCGGCGACTTCAAATTTATCTACAGTGAGGACGACCCTTGCCTACTCTTCGACGTGCGGCATGACCCGCATGAGCGTGAAGACCTCAGCCAGTCAACCGAGCACCACGCGCTATTTGCCGCGTTGCTGGCCGAAGCCCGGGGCAAATGGGATATCCAGGCGATACACCACCAGGTGCTCGCCAGCCAGCGTCGCCGCCGCCTGGTGGCCGAGGCGCTGAGCATCGGCACGCTGAAGAGCTGGGATCACCAGCCGCTGGTAGACGCCAGTCAGCAGTACATGCGCAACCATATCGACCTGGACGATCTGGAGCGCAAGGCGCGTTATCCACAACCCTGCCCAGATCAATAATCCACAAGGGGATGTTCGATGAAGTTATCCACACTGGTTGCCTCCGGCCTTTTGGCATTGGCCAGCCTGCACGCGGCGGCCGACGAGCAAAGCTGCGCCACGGTGCAGATGGCCGATCCCGGGTGGAGCGACATCGCCTCCACCAATGCCATCGCTGGCTTGCTGCTGGGCGGCATGGGTTACACGGCCAAGGTCGATACCCTCGCGGTCCCTATTGCCTACGGTGGCCTGAAGGACGCCAAAGTGGATGTCTTCCTGGGCAACTGGATGCCAGCGCAGCAGGGCTTCTACGATAAATTCATCGCCACGGGAGACGTGACCCAGTACGCAAAAAACCTTGAGGGCACCGAATTCACCCTGGCGGTACCCGACTATGTCTGGGAGGCCGGGGTGCACACCTTTTCCGACCTGAACACATATGCTGAAAAATTCGACAGCAAGATATACGGTATCGGCTCCGGCGCCCCGGCCAACCTGTCGATTCAACAGATCATCAAGAAGAACGAATTCGACCTGGGTAAATGGAAGCTGGTGGAATCCAGCGAGCAGGCGATGCTCTCGCAGGTTCGAAAGGCTGTGGATAAAAAACAGTTCGTGGTTTTCCTCGGCTGGACCCCCCACCCGATGAACGTTGAGATCAAGCTGCATTACCTGAGTGGGGGCGAGGCCTATTTCGGCTCCCGCGGCAGCGTCTACACCCTGACCCGCAAGGGTTATGCACAGGCCTGCCCGAATGTCGCCAAGCTACTGGGCAACCTTGTCTTTACCCAGGACATGGAGAACAGCATCATGGCCGACGTGGTCAACACCAAAGCCAGTTACCCTGCCGCGGCGAAAAAGTGGATCAAGGCCAACCCGGCGGTGCTCGACAAGTGGCTGGAAGGGGTGAAGACCCTGGATGGCCAGGATGCATTGCCGGTCGTGAACGCACACCTGTAACGCGAGACCGAGTCCCTTGTGGGAGCTGGCTTGCCAGCCAGCTCCCACAAAACGATCTGAAGAATAGAGAGACCAATGCGCTGGTCCAGACTGGCTAGACTGCTGCCCTTCCTTACCTGGCTCCCACGCCAGACCCGCGCCAGCGTCAGCCGAGATGTGGTGGTGGGGCTGAGCGGCGCCATCCTGGCCCTGCCGCAGTCCATCGCTTACGCCCTGATTGCCGGCCTGCCGGCCGAGTACGGCCTGTATGCGGCAATCATCCCGGTGCTGGTCGCCTGCCTGTGGGGCTCGTCCTGGCACCTGATCTGCGGGCCAACGGCGGCCATTTCCATTGTGCTTTACGCCAGCGTCAGTCCATTGGCCGTGCCCGCCAGCGAAGACTACGTCACCCTGATCCTGCTGCTGACCTTTCTGGCGGGCATCTTTCAGTGGCTGCTGGGCATGCTGCGCTTCGGCGCGCTGGTGAATTTCGTGTCCCACTCAGTGGTGCTGGGCTTCACTTTCGGTGCCGCCATCGTCATTGCCATTGGACAGTTCCCGAGCTTGCTGGGTATCACCTTGAGCAGCCAGGCCACGGCCTTCGCCAGCCTGGCCAACCTGTTCGAGCACTTGAACGAACTGGATCGGCCCTCTTTGATGCTGGGGTTGTTCACGCTGGCGCTGGGGCTAGCGTTGAAGGCACTGGTACCGCGCTGGCCAACCCTGTTGATCGCACTGGTCAGCGGCAGCCTTCTGGCCTGGCTATGGCCTACGATGTTCGGCCATGTACAACGGGTCAGCGCCTTTGTCGGCCAACTGCCCCCCTTCAGCACACTTCCCACCGACCCTGCGCTTATCCTGCGCCTGCTGCCCAGCGCCGTGGCGGTAGGCATGCTCGGGTTGGTGACCAGCCTGTCGATCGCCCGCTCGATCGCCACACGTTCACAGCAGTTGCTCGACGCCAACCAGGAAGTCCGCGCCCAGGGGCTGTCGAACATCGTGGGGGCGTTCTTCTCTGGCTCGCTATCGGCGGGCTCGTTCACGCGCTCAGGCCTGAGCTATGAGGCCGGCGCCTGCTCGCCCCTGGCCGGTGTGTTCTCGGCACTGTGGGTGGCTTTGTTTGCCGTGACCGGCGCGCAGTTGATTGCGCAGATCCCGATCCCGGCCATGGCCGGCAGCATCCTGCTCATCAGCTGGGGCCTGATAGACCATCGCGGTATTCGCGCGCTGTTTCGGGTGAGCCGTTCGGAGTTCATGGTCATGGCCCTGACCTGCCTGGCCACCCTGCTGCTGGAACTGCAGACCGCCATCTATGCCGGGGTACTGGCATCGCTGTTCTTCTACCTCAAGCGCACCTCGCAGCCGCGGGTGCAGCAATGGCGCGACGGTGACGAGGAGGTATTGCGCGTGGGTGGTTCGATCTTCTTCGGCGCCAGCCATTACCTGCAGGTACGGCTGCAGAGGGCCGAAGGCCTGCGGGTAGTCATCGACGCCCAACAGATCAACTTCATCGATTACTCAGGGGTGGAGATGCTGCACCAGGAAGCCCGGCGCCTGCGCGCCCAGTCCCGCAGCCTGACCTTGCGCCATGCGCGCGCGCAGGTCATCGAGGAGTTGTACAAGCTGGAAGGGGCAGCGCACTGCCCGATCCAGTTCGAGCATTAACTGGCCGCCAGTTCCTGGCGCAATGTCTTCAGGACGGCCTTGGAGTCCGGGGTCACCCCGCGCCAGTAGGTGAATGCCTCGGCGGCCTGTTCCACCAGCATGCCGAAGCCATCCAGCGCCAGGGCAGCGCCATGCTCGGTGGCCCAGCGGCAGAATGGCGTCGGCTCTTTGCTGTACATCATGTCATAGCACACCGTGACGCCAGGCTGGATGAGGCTGCTGCTGATGGGCGGCACGTCACCGGCCAGGCTCGCCGAGGTGGCGTTGATGATGATATCCACAGGCTCTTCCAGCCAGTCGAAACCGCTGGCAGCCACTGGCCCCAGGCCAGAGAAGATCTGCGCCAGCAGTTCGGCCTTGTCCACGGTACGGTTGGCGATGACCAGAGAGACCGGGTGCTGGTCCAGGATCGGTTCCACCACGCCCCGCACCGCCCCACCGGCGCCCAGCAACAGAATGCGCTTGCCTTCGAGCGTGACGCCGGCGTTATTCATCAGGTCGCGCACCAGGCCCACGCCGTCGGTGTTGTCGCCACGGATGCTGCCATCGGCCTGGCGCGTGAGCATGTTCACGGCACCGGCACGCTCGGCGCGGGGGGTGAGCACGTTGCACAGGCGGTAGGCATCTTCCTTGAACGGCAAGGTCACGTTTGCCCCCAGGCCTTCCTGGAAGAAGTCCCGGGCGTCCTCGGTGAAGCCGTCCAGGGGGGCGAGGCGGGCGCTATAGTCCAGGGCCTGGCCGGTCTGTTCGGCAAACAGGCGGTGAATGGCGGGCGACTTGCTGTGGCCCACCGGGTTACCGAAGACGACGTAACGATCCATTTCTGCCAGCTCCTAATCTGTGTCTCGCACTAAAGGGTTATCCACAGCGGCTGTCAGGCCTCGGCCAGCCAGTCGCGGTCGGTGAGAAAGTAATCGGTCAGGCGTGCCTCTTCACTGCCAGGCACGGCCTTCCAGTCGTAGCCCCAGCGCACTTGCGGTGGCAGCGACATCAGGATCGACTCGGTACGGCCACCCGACTGCAGTCCGAACAGGGTGCCCCGGTCGTACACCAGGTTGAACTCTACATAGCGGCCACGGCGAAATTCCTGGAATTCACGCTGCTGGTTGGTGTACGCGGCGGCCTTGCGACGCTGGACGATGGGCAGGTAGGCCTCGAGATAAGCGTCGCCGATGGCCCGCATGAAGGCGAAACTGGTGTCGAAGTCCCACTCGTTCAGGTCATCGAAGAACAGGCCGCCAATACCACGCGGCTCGTTGCGGTGCTTGATATGGAAATAACGATCGCACCAGGCCTTGTAGCGCGGGTAGACATCTGCGCCGAACGGCGCACAGGCACGCTCGGCCACCCGGTGCCAGTGAATGCAGTCGTCTTCGTTGGCATAGTAGGGGGTCAGGTCAAAGCCACCGCCAAACCACCAAACGGCCTCTTCGCCTTCTTTCTCGGCAATGAAGAAGCGCACGTTGGCATGCGAGGTAGGCACATGCGGGTTGTGCGGGTGGATCACCAGTGACACACCCAGGGCCTCGAACCCACGGCCCGCCAGTTCCGGGCGATGGGCGCTGGCGGATGGCGGCAGGCCGCTGCCAAACACGTGAGAAAAGTTGACCCCGCCCTTCTCGATCACCGTGCCGTTTTCGATCACCCGCGTGCGGCCACCGCCACCGGCGGCGCGGTTCCAGGCGTCCTCGACAAAGCGGGCACCGCCGTCTTCGGTTTCAAGGGCGCTGCAAATGCGCTCTTGCAGATCGAGCAGGTAGGCTTTTACGGCTTCGGTGCGGGTAGTCATGGCTTCACCTTGGAACGGGCAGAGGCCGGGCAGCGCTGGGGGAAACCGCGGCCCGAGAGCAAATTCGGCGCGTAGCATAGCATCGGTGACACACTTTGAGCGGTTGACGGCGCCCGGACAAAAGCGTCCGATAGAGGCTTTCCATGCCTGGTTCAGGAGATTGCAGATGGCCAAACGTATTCAGTTCAGCACTAACGGTGGTCCGGAAGTCCTCGAATTCGTCGATTTCCAACCCGCCGAGCCGGGCCCCAAGGAAGTCCGGGTGCGCAACAAGGCCATCGGCCTGAACTACATCGATACCTACTTCCGCAGCGGCCTGTACCCGGCGCCGTCCTTCCCATCGGGGCTGGGTACCGAGGGCGCCGGTGTAGTGGAGGCTGTGGGCAGCGATGTGACCACGGTCAAGGTCGGTGACCGCGTGGCCTACGCGGGCGGCCCGCTGGGCGCCTACAGCGAAGTACACACCTTGCCTGCCACGGTGCTGGTCAAACTGCCTGAGGCCATCAGCTTTGAACAGGCGGCCGCGGTGATGCTCAAGGGCCTGACCGTGCAGTACCTGTTCCGCCAGACCTACGAGCTCAAGCGCGACGAAACCATTCTGTTCCATGCCGCTGCAGGTGGGGTGGGCTCCCTGGCATGCCAATGGGCGAAAGCCTTGGGCGCAAAGCTGATCGGTACCGTCAGCTCTCCGGAGAAAGCCGCGCGGGCCAAGGCCCTGGGGGCCTGGGAAACCATCGACTACAGCCACGAAAACGTGGTCAAGCGCGTGCAGGAACTTACCGGGGGCAAGAAATGCCAGGTGGTGTATGACGGCGTGGGCAAGGACACCTGGGAAACCTCGCTGGACTGCGTGGAGCCCCGCGGGCTGGTGGTCAGCTTCGGCAACGCCTCGGGCGCGGTCAGTGGCGTGAACCTGGGCATTCTGGCGTCCAAGGGTTCCCTGTACGTCACCCGTCCGACCCTGGCGACCTACGCCACGGCCGACGCCTTGCAGGCCATGGCTGACGAGTTGTTCGGCATGATCACCAGCGGCAAGCTGGATGTGGAGATCAGCCAGCGTTACCCACTGGCCGAAGCGGCCAAGGCGCAAACCGAGCTGTCGGGCCGCCGGACCATGGGTTCGACCATCCTGTTGCCTTGATCCAAGCCTCCCTCGTAGCAGCGGACCTGGCCGCGTCGGCGGCGCAAGCGATATACCTGATACCCCGCAGCGTTCCAGCCGCGGCCAGCTCCGCTGCCGGGGTGAAACCCCCACTGTCATTCAGGGACGAATGACTTCCCCCGTCACCAGGTCACGGATCACGCTGGGGTTCTTGCGCCCACCCAGCGCACCATTGAGCACGACGTCCACCTGCCCGCGGAAATACTGCTCGATACGCAGGCGCGACATGGCGGGCGGGCGTCCGGTGGGGTTGGCCGAAGTAGAAACGATCGGGCCTACCAACGCACACAGCTCACGCACCAGCGGGTGGTCGCTGACCCGCAGTGCCACACTGGCGTGCTTGCCGGTGATCCATTCCGGCAACAGATCCTGGTGCGGCACCAACCAGGTATTGGGCCCCGGCCAGGTGCTGGCCATGCGGTCCATCCAGGCTTCGGGAAAGTCCTCGAACAGGAAATCGAACTGGCGGATGTTGTCAGCCACCAGAATCAAGCCCTTATCCACAGGCCGGGACTTGATCGCCAGCAGCCGGTAAACCGCTTCCTCGTCCCACGGGTCGCACCCCAGCCCCCAGACCGCTTCGGTTGGATAGGCAATCACCGCGCCCGCCCTGACATCGCGCGCGACTTGTTGCACACGCCAACTGCTCACCATTGCTGTTACTCCGCTTAAAGGCTGTGAGCAGTGTACTTAGCTAACTCGCGCAAACCAACGCCCGGCCTCGTTGACCACACGCCCCTCCAGTTCCAGTTCGGTCAGCGCCTCCAGAACCCGGGGCAACGCCCAATTGCTGCTGCGCACCAGCGCTTCGCTGCTCTGGGGCGCGGCATGCAGGAGCTTCAACAACGGGTGGTCGATAGCCGGGGCTGGCATTGAAACGCGCTGCCAGCCGCGCAACGGTTCGAGGATGTGCTCCACCGTCTCCACCAATTGCGCGCCATCGCGGATCAACTGGTGGCAGCCTTTCGCACCGGGGTGGTGGATGGAGCCGGGAATGGCATAAACCTCGCGCCCCTGCTCGTTGGCCAGGCGGGCGGTAATCAACGACCCGCTGGCGACGCTGGCCTCCACCACCAACACCCCCAGCGACAAACCGCTGATGATGCGGTTGCGGCGTGGGAAGTTGGCGGGCACCGGCGCGGCGTCCAGCGGGAACTCCGAAACCACGGCACTCCCCGAGTCAGCCATTTGTGCGGCGAGGGCTTTGTGCTTCTGTGGATAAAGTTTCTGGATGCCTGTGCCGAGTACCCCTATCGTGAGCCCACCAACGTCCAGGGCAGCCTGATGAGCCACCCCATCTACCCCGGCGGCCAGCCCGCTGGTGATGACAAAACCCGCGGCGGCCAGGCTGCGGGAAAACGCTGCGGCGGTGTCCAGGCCAGGCCGCGAAGCACGGCGACTGCCAACGATGGCCAGCTGTGGTTTTTCCAGGATGCTGGGGTCGCCGGCGATGAACAGCAGCGGTGGCGCGTCGCTGATTTGCGCCAGCAGCGCGGGGTAGGCGGGGTCGTCCCACATCAGCAAATGCTGGCCGGGATGCTCTAGCCAGGCCATTGCAGCCTGTGCGCCGGTTTTCAGATCGGCACTATCACGGGCTGCGCAGGCAGCCGCCGACAGCCCGAGCCGGCGCCAGGCACTGACAGGCGCGAGCAGGGATTGGGCCGCACTGCCGAAGGCAGCGATCAATTCGTGGAAGCGTTTCGGGCCGGTGTCGGGTAGCCGATGGAGGCGCAGGCGCGCCTCCAGTTCACCCGTGTCGGGGGTGTTGCAGGTAAAGAGCGGCATCTGATCATCCTTGATTCAGGCCCCTGGTCATCACTGGGAAAAAGCTGTGGATAACTCTGTTGGTAACTGTTTGACAACTTCCCCGTGTTTCAAGGATTTTTCACCTTGTCCATGACCGCCAGGGAGCGGTTGGCGTTGAGCACTAAACCATAGCTCAGCTTTGTGTAGGTGCGGAACACCATCAACAATCCCGCCCGTTCGTCGGGGATCTTTACCTGCTCGCCGGTTATCCGATCGCGGACGGTTTCCCCGGTCTTGTAGATCTCGAGAACATTGCCCTCCTTGAGCCCGTCGCGGCTGCCACGGTCCAGGGTGACCACGTCGTACTTGCCGATCTGTGTAACACCTCGTGGCACATCAATGATGGTGCCGCTGACCGGGTTGCTCGGCGCGCTGGGGAAAAAGGTGGAATTGACCGGCCGTTCCTCACTGACGAACAGGCGGTCGCCCAGACGCACCTCCTCGCTGGAACGCTGCAGGTTGAGGGTAGCGATATCACCCTCGGTAGCCACCACTTCACCGCCGCCCATGTTGTCGGCGTTTACCCCCAGTACTTCCTTGGTGACCGGGTCGGTATAGACCTTGCCTTGCCGGAAGATGCCATAGGCGGCGTGTGCCGGGTCGAACGCGCCGCGGGCATAGATGCGGTCGCCCATGCCACTGACTACCCGCTCTCCCTGGCCGGCGACAATATACGGGGCGCTCTGGAACGCCTGGGTGGTGTCCAGGATTCGGTTGCTCAGCAGGAAGCTGTTGATCGATTGCAGCGGAATGCTGGGAATGGCCTCGGCCACCGGTGTACTGCGAATACGCGGTGACAATTTGATGGTGCCACGGGATCCGCCACGCTCCAGCATCAGCTGCGGCTGGCCATTGACGTAACTCAGTACCAGGGAGTCGCCGGGGTAGATCAGGTCCGGGTTGGCGATCTGGGGGTTGGCGTGCCAGATCTGTGGCCATTGCCAGGGTTGACGCAGAAACTTGGCGGAAATGTCCCAAAGTGTGTCGCCCTGAACCACAGTGTAGCGCTGTGGATAACCATCCTTGAGCTGCACATCGGCGTTGGCCAGGCCGGCGCACGCCATGAGCAGCAGGGCGAGTAGTGATTTCCTCATGCCGTGAATCCCTTTATTATGTGCGTTCACGTGAAACGCAGCCGAAATGGCCTTTCTCCCTGGGAGAACGTTTGACAGGCAGCCCGCCCCCGACACCTTGCAGCGGCTGCTACCTTTGACTTTACCTCACAGTGCAGCAAATACGCATATGGCTATTTTAAACATCCTCGAATTTCCAGACTCGCGTCTGCGCACCATCGCCAAGCCTGTGGCCGTGGTGGATGACGAAGTTCGCCAGTTGATCGATGACATGTTTGAAACCATGTACGAGGCGCCTGGCATCGGCTTGGCCGCCACGCAGGTCAACGTGCACAAGCGCATCGTGGTCATGGACCTGAGCGAAGATCGCAGCGAGCCACGGGTGTTCATCAACCCCGAGTTCGAATCGCTGACCGACGAAATGGGCCAGTACCAGGAAGGCTGCCTGTCGGTACCCGGTTTCTACGAGAACGTCGACCGCCCACAGCGCGTCAAGGTCAAGGCCCTGGACCGTGACGGCAAGCCCTACGAGCTGATCGCCGAAGGCCTGCTCGCCGTGTGCATCCAGCACGAATGCGACCACCTCAATGGCAAGCTCTTCGTTGACTACCTGTCCAACCTCAAACGCGACCGGATCAAGAAGAAGCTGGAAAAAGCCCACCGCCAGCAAGCTTGACCCACCCTCCCAAAGGCTTGCCACGGCAAGCCTTTTTCTTTTCCAGCGAGTAAACCATGAGCATGCGCATTGTCTTCGCGGGCACGCCCGAATTCGCCGCCGAACACCTCAAGGCCCTGCTGGCCAGCCCCTATGAAGTGGTGGCCGCCTACACCCAGCCAGACCGCCCGGCCGGCCGTGGCCAGAAGCTGATGCCCAGCCCGGTCAAGCAGCTGGCGCTGGAGCATGGCATTACCGTGCTGCAACCGCCCACCTTGCGCAACGAAGATGCCCAGGCTGAACTGGCCGCGCTCAAACCTGACCTGATGGTGGTGGTGGCCTACGGCCTGATCCTGCCCCAGGCAGTGCTGGATATCCCGCGCCTGGGTTGCATCAACAGCCATGCCTCACTGCTGCCGCGCTGGCGCGGTGCAGCGCCGATCCAGCGCGCCGTGCAAGCCGGTGATGCCGAGAGCGGCGTCACTGTCATGCGCATGGAGGCCGGCCTGGACACCGGGCCGATGCTGCTCAAGGTCAGCACCCCGATCAGCACCCGCGATACTGGCGGCAGCCTGCATGACCGCCTGGCCGAGATGGGCCCACCCGCGGTCGTCGAGGCCATTGCCGGCCTGGCCGCCGGCACGCTGCCGGGCGAGGTACAGGATGACACCCTGGCCAACTACGCCCACAAGCTCAACAAGGATGAGGCGCGCATCGACTGGGCCCGCCCGGCCAACGAGCTGGAGCGCCTGGTGCGTGCTTTCTACCCCTGGCCCATCTGCCATAGCACCTTGAACGGCGAAGCCGTGAAGGTGCTGGCAGCCCAGGTGGCCGACGGGCAGGGCGCGCCCGGCACCATCCTGGCCGCCAGCAAGGAGGGCCTGGTCGTGGCGTGCGGCGAACACGCCCTGTGCCTGACCCGCCTGCAACTGCCGGGCGGCAAGCCGCTGAACTTCAGCGACCTGTTCAATAGCCGCCGCGAGAAATTCGCCGTCGGCACGGTGCTGGGCCAATGAACCCGCGTCTCGCCGCTGCCCGTGCCCTGGCTGCTGTTCTGACCGGCAAGGCCTCGCTCAACAGTTCGCTGCCCCTGCAACTGGACAAGGTAGAAGCCCGCGACCGCGGCTTCACCCAGGACCTGGCGTTTGGCACTGCCCGCTGGCAGCCGCGCCTGTCGGCACTGGCGGAAAAACTGCTGCAGAAACCATTCAAGGCCGCTGACGCCGATGTCGAGGCGCTGCTGTTGGTCGGCCTATACCAGTTGCTCTACACCCGTGTACCCGCCCACGCGGCCATTGGCGAAACCGTGGGCTGTGCCGACAAGCTGAAGAAACCCTGGGCAAAGGGCTTGCTCAACGCCGTGTTGCGCCGCGCCCAACGCGACAGCGCCGAGCTGCTGGCAGAGATGGAGCGCGACCCCGTGGTGCGCACCGCCCACCCGCGCTGGCTGCAGAAGTCGTTGAAAGCCTTCTGGCCAGAGCAATGGGAAGCCATCTGCGCGGCCAACAACGCCCACCCGCCGATGATTCTGCGGGTCAACCGCCGCCATCACCGTCCCGACGCCTACCTGCAATTGCTGGCCCAGGCCGGCGTAGCTGCCAGTGCCTGCACCTTCAGCCAGGACGGTATCGTGCTGGAACAGGCCTGTGACGTGCGTGACCTGCCTGGCTTCGCCGATGGCTGGGTCAGCGTGCAGGACGAAGCCGCGCAACTGGCCGCCGACCTGCTCGACCTGGCCCCCGGCCAACGCGTGCTTGATGCCTGTTGCGCCCCAGGCGGCAAGACCTGCCACCTGCTGGAAGCCGAGCCTGCGCTCAAGGGCGTGGTGGCCATCGACCTTGAGGCCAAACGCCTGGTACGGGTTCGCGAAAATCTGGACCGCCTCAAGCTCGACGCCCAGCTCATCGCCTGTGACGCCCGCAACACCGGCGAATGGTGGGACGGCCAAGGCTTCCAGCGCATCCTCCTGGACGCACCATGCTCGGCCACCGGCGTGATCCGGCGCCACCCCGACATCAAGCTGACCCGACAGCCCGATGACATTCAGGCCCTGGCCAGCCTCCAGGGCGAGCTGCTGGACGCACTGTGGCCCACCCTGGAAGTGGGGGGCGTGCTGCTCTATGCCACGTGCTCGACCCTGCCCACCGAAAACACCGAGGTGATCGAGGCTTTCCTGGCCCGCACCCCCGGCGCTCGCGAGCTGGACCTGGCCACCGCGGCCGGCATCAAGCAGCCCCACGGCCGCCAGCTGCTGGCGCAGGAAGGCGGCCACGATGGCTTCTACTATGCCAAGCTGATCAAGATCGCGGCGCACCGCCCGAGCTGACAGGAGTAACGGATGAAGATCATCATCCTGGGTGCCGGCCAGGTCGGCGGCACCCTGGCCGAACATCTGGCCGGCGAGGCCAACGACATCACCGTGGTAGACACCGATGGCGAGCGCCTGCGCAGCCTGGGTGACCGCCTGGACATCCGCACCGTGCAGGGCCACGCCTCGTTCCCCACGGTGCTGCTCAAGGCCGGCGCCGAAGATGCCGACATGCTGGTGGCAGTGACCAACAGCGACGAGACCAACATGGTCGCCTGCCAGGTGGCGCACACCCTGTACCACACGCCCACCAAGATCGCCCGGGTGCGCTCGGCCGCCTACCTGACCCGCGACGCGCTGTTCGCCAATGAAGCCATTCCGGTGGATGTGCTGATCAGCCCCGAGCAGGTGGTGACCCATTACATCAAGCGCCTGATCGAAATACCCGGCGCCTTGCAAGTGATCGACTTCGCCGGCGGCAAAGCGCAATTGGTGGCAGTGAAAGCCTTCTACGGCGGCCCCCTGGTGGGCCAGCAACTGCGCCAGATTCGCGAGCACATGCCTAACGTCGAGACCCGCGTGGCGGCTATCTTCCGCCGTGACCGCGCTATTCTCCCGCGCGGTGACACCGTGGTGGAGGCCGATGACGAGGTGTTCTTCATCGCCGCCAAGCAGGACATTCGCGCGGTAATGGGCGAACTGCGGGGCGTGGACGAGCGCAACAAGCGCGTGGTGATCGCCGGGGGTGGGCAGATTGGCGAGCGCCTGGCCGAGGCCATCGAAAGCCGCTATCAGGTGAAGATCATCGAGATGAGCCCGGCGCGCTGCCGGCACCTGTCCGACACCCTCAACAGCACGGTGATCCTGCAAGGTAGCGCCTCGGACCGCGACCTGATGGTGGAAGAGAACATCGCCCAGGCCGACATCTTCCTGGCCCTGACCAACGATGACGAGGCCAATATCATGTCGTCGCTGCTGGCCAAGCGCCTGGGCGCACGCAAGGTGATGACCATCATCAACAACCCGGCCTACGTGGACCTGGTTCAGGGCGGTGAGATCGATATCGCCATCAGCCCACAGTTGGCCACCATCGGCACGCTGCTGGCCCACGTGCGTCGTGGTGACATCGTCAGTGTGCACTCCCTGCGCCGGGGCGCCGCCGAAGCGATCGAAGCCGTGGCCCACGGCGACGCTCGCTCCAGCAAGGTAGTGGGCAGGGCTGTGGAAAACATTGCCTTGCCCTCCGGTACTACCATTGGCGCCATCATCCGCGACGAGGAAGTGATCATCGCCCGGGGTACAACCGTCATCGAGGCGGGGGACCACGTGATCCTGTTTGTTGTGGATAAAAAGTACATTCGTGACGTGGAGAAGCTGTTCCACGTAGGCCTGACGTTTTTCTAGAAGGAATGCCGCGTGCTCGATTCATTGGAAAAGATGCTGGCCAAGGGTGTGGATAACGCACTGCTGCGCTTTGGGCTGGGCAAGGGTTACCTGGATCTGGGCGAGCCTGCCAAGGCGGCGCAGCACCTGGCCCGTTGCGTGGAACAAGACCCCAAGTATTCGGCGGCGTGGAAGCTGTTGGGAAAAGCGTTGCAGGGGCAGGGTGATGCGGCGGGCGCCAGGGCGGCGTGGCAGCAGGGGATAACGGCGGCGCAGGCCCATGGCGACAAACAGGCCGAGAAGGAAATGACCGTGTTCCTGAAAAAGCTGGATCGCACCGCTTAACACCCTCCCCCTGTGGGACCGGGCGAAGCTCGGGAAAGGACCACCGCGGTCTGTTTGTTAGACCGCGGTGCTTTCTTCCCGAGCTTCGCCCGGTCCCACAGGGGGGGCCCTTAGTACCAGCGATCCTCGCCAGCTGGGCGCTTCTTGAAGCGCTTCATGCTCCACATGTATTGGCTGGGGTAAGCCCGTACATATTTGGCGATGACTTCGCTCATCGCCGCCACCGAGGTCTCGGTATCGGTGCTGTACATGGCCTCGGGCGCCGCTTCCAGAATCACCTTGAACCCCGAACCGTCCGGCAGCCGCAGGGCATGCAGGAACACGCCCACCGCCTTGCCACCGGCCAGCATGTTGGGCACGAACTTGCTGGTCAGTGCCTGGGTACCGAGGAACGGCACGAACAGACCTGCCGACTCGGCCGGCTCCGGATCGGCCGGAATACCTACCTGGCCGCCCTTGCGCACTTCCTTGATGACACTGAGGATGCCTTCCTTGGTGGACGCCGCCACGCGGTTGCCCAGTTGCACGCGCTGCTTCTGCAACAGCTCATCCACCGCCTTGAGCTTGGGCGGGCGGTAGAAAATGATCGGTTTGCACTGCATGCAATAGAAGTGGTTCAGCACCTCCCAGTTACCCAGGTGGCTGGTGATACCCACCACGCCCTTGCCCGATGCCAGCGCCTGTTCCAGCACTTCCAGGCCCTGCACTTCACGCACCAGCTTGAGTGATTTCTCGGCGGGCCAGATCCACGCGCAGGCGCTTTCGGTCAGGCTCTTGCCGATGTCCATCATGCTCTGGCCCACCAGGCGCTCGTGCGCCACCGGGTCCAGCTCGGGAAAACATTTGGCCAGGTTGACGCGCACTACCTCGCGCGAGCGGTTCGGCAGTTTCCAGGTCAACCAGCCGATGGCCGCGCCCACTGCTTCAACCGCACGCCATGGCAGCAAGGCAAACAACCGCAGGGCCCCGACCATCAGGGCGCCTTTGAACTTATCCACAGACCACTCCTTTTTCAGCAAGCCGCCATTGTAACCGTCAGCGGGCCAAAGCGGCGTAGCGATCACAATCCCGGGTATGGTCCATGACCATGCCCGAGGCCTGCATGAAGGCGTAACAGATGGTAGGGCCAACGAACGTGAAGCCGGCCTTCTTCAGCGCCTTGCTCATGGCTTCGGCCTCTGGCGTCTGGGTGGGGATATGGCTGCGGTCGGGAAAATGGTTGATTTTCGGCGTACCGCCGACGAACGACCAGAGGAAGGCGGCCGGGTCTTCAAGCTTGAGCCATGCCTGGGCGTTCTGCCGCGCGGCCTTGATCTTCAGGCGGTTACGGATAATGCCCGGGTCGAGCATGCGCTCTTCCACTTCCTCATCGGTCATGCGCGCCAACCGCTCTGGGTCAAAGCCGAGCATCACCTTGCGGTAGTGTTCACGCTTCTTCAGCACGGTGATCCACGACAACCCGGCCTGGCAGCCTTCCAGCAACAGCAATTCGAAAAGACGAGCGGGGTCACGTAGCTCAACCCCCCATTCCTCGTCGTGATAAGCCTGGTAGATCGGCTCGTCCGTGCACCAAAAGCAGCGTGGCATAAGGCTCCAAGGGTAGAGGTCAGGGCGAATCGGGGTATACTCCCGCTCTTTATATTCGCAGCCCTAGAAACAGGTGAATTTCGTGAGCCAGCCTACGCCAGCCGTGCGTACCTTCCAAGACTTGATCCTCGCGCTCCAGCAATACTGGGCCGAGCAAGGTTGTGTGGTGCTTCAGCCCTACGATATGGAAGTAGGCGCCGGCACTTTCCATACCGCCACGTTCCTGCGCGCCGTCGGCCCGGAAACCTGGAACGCCGCCTACGTGCAGCCAAGCCGCCGCCCTGGTGACGGCCGCTACGGAGAGAACCCCAACCGCCTGCAGCACTACTACCAGTTCCAGGTGGTGCTGAAGCCTAACCCGGAAAACTTCCAGGAGCTGTACCTGGGCTCGCTTAAGCATATCGGCCTGGACCCGCTGGTCCACGATATCCGCTTCGTCGAAGACAACTGGGAATCGCCGACCCTGGGCGCCTGGGGCCTGGGCTGGGAAATCTGGCTGAACGGCATGGAAGTCACCCAATTCACCTACTTCCAGCAAGTGGGCGGCATCGAGTGCTACCCGGTCACCGGTGAAATCACCTATGGCCTGGAGCGCCTGGCCATGTACCTGCAGGGCGTGGACTCGGTCTACGACCTGGTCTGGACCGACGGCCCGTTCGGCAAGGTCACCTATGGCGATGTGTTCCACCAGAACGAAGTGGAACAGTCGACCTACAACTTCGAGCACGCCAACGTCGAGAAGCTGTTCGAACTGTTCGACTTCTACGAAAGCGAAGCCAACCGCCTGATCGAGCTGGAGCTGCCGCTGCCGACCTATGAAATGGTCCTCAAGGCATCGCACACCTTCAACCTGCTCGACGCGCGCCGCGCCATCTCGGTAACCGCCCGCCAGCAATACATTCTGCGCGTGCGTACCTTGGCCCGTGCCGTGGCCCAGAGCTACCTGCAAGCTCGCGCCAAGCTGGGCTTCCCCATGGCGTCCCCTGATCTGCGTGATGAAGTGTTGGCTAAGCTGGAGGCTGCACAATGAGTGCTCAAGATTTCCTGGTTGAACTGGGCACCGAAGAGCTGCCACCCAAGGCCCTGAACAGCCTGGGCGAAGCCTTCCTGAGCGGTATCGAGAAGGGCCTGCAAGCCGCCGGCCTGAACTACACCGCCAAGCGCTACTACGCGGCCCCGCGCCGCCTGGCCGTGCTGATCAGCGGCCTGGACACCCAGCAGCCCGATCGCAGCATCAACCTCGATGGCCCGCCACGCCAGGCGGCCTTCGACGCTGAAGGCAACCCTACCCAGGCAGCCCTGGGCTTTGCCAAGAAGTGCGGCGTGGACCTGGCCGAAATCGACCAGAGCGGCCCGAAGCTGCGCTTCAGCCAGCGCATCATCGGCAAGCCGACCGCCAGCCTGCTGCCGACCATCGTCGAAGACTCGCTCAACGACCTGCCGATTCCCAAGCGCATGCGCTGGGGTGCGCGCAAGGAAGAATTCGTCCGCCCGACCCAGTGGCTGGTGATGCTGCTGGGTGACCAGGTGGTGGATTGCACCATCCTGGCCCAGAAGGCCGGCCGCGATTCGCGTGGCCACCGCTTCCACCACCCTGAAGACGTGCGCATCACTTCGCCGGCCAACTACGCCGAAGACCTGCGCAAGGCTTACGTGCTGGCCGACGGCAACGAGCGTCGCGACATCATCAGCAAGCGCACCGCCGAGCTGGCCATGCAGCAGGAAGGCACCGCCATCGTGCCGCCGGCCTTGCTGGAAGAGGTTGCCGCGCTGGTGGAGTGGCCAGTGCCGCTGGTGTGCTCTTTCGAAGAGCGCTTCCTGGAAGTGCCGCAGGAAGCCCTGATCACCACCATGCAGGACAACCAGAAGTACTTCTGCCTGCTGGATGTGGACGGCAAGCTGTTGCCGCGCTTCATCACCGTGGCCAACGTCGAGAGCAAGGACCCGAGCCAGATCGTGCTGGGCAACGAGAAAGTCGTGCGTCCGCGCCTGACCGACGCCGAGTTCTTCTTCAAGCAGGACAAGAAGCAGCCGCTGGAAAGCTTCAACGAGCGCCTCAAGAACGTGGTATTCCAGGCTCAGCTGGGCAGCGTCTACGACAAGGCCGTGCGTGTTTCCAGGCTGGCGGCCTACATCGCCCCGCTGATCGGCGGCGACGCCCAGCGTGCCGCCCGTGCCGGCCTGCTGTCCAAATGCGACCTGGCCACCGAGATGGTCGGCGAGTTCCCGGAGATGCAAGGTGTCGCCGGTTACTACTACGCGCTCAACGACGGTGAGCCGGACGATGTCGCCCTGGCGCTGAACGAACAGTACATGCCTCGCGGCGCCGGCGCCGAGCTGCCAACCACCCTGACCGGTGCGGCCGTGGCGATCGCCGACAAGCTGGACACCCTGGTGGGTATCTTCGGCATCGGCATGCTGCCCACCGGTAGCAAGGACCCCTACGCACTGCGTCGCGCGGCACTGGGTATCCTGCGCATCCTGATCGACAAGCAGCTGGACCTGGACCTGACCACGGCCGTGGCGTTCGCCGTGTCCGCATTCGGAGCCAACGTCAAGGCCGCCGGTCTCGCCGAGCAAGTGCTGGAGTTCATCTTCGACCGCCTGCGCGCGCGCTACGAAGACGAAGGCACCGACGTCGCCACCTACCTGTCGGTACGTGCCCTGAAGCCGGGTTCGGCACTGGATTTCGACCAGCGCGTGCAGGCTGTTCAGGCTTTCCGCAAGCTCCCGGAAGCCGCCGCCCTGGCCGCGGTGAACAAGCGTGTATCGAACCTGCTGAGCAAGGCTGAAGGCTCGGTTGCCACTACCGTGGAACCCAAGTACTTCGACAACGCCAACGAGTTCTCGCTGTACTCGGCCATCCAGCAGGCCGACCAGGCTGTGCACCCGATGGCGGCCAACCGTCAGTACCGCGAATCGCTCGCCCGCCTGGCCGCCCTGCGCGAACCGGTGGATGCGTTTTTCGAGGCCGTGATGGTCAACGCCGAAGACCCCAAGGTCCGTGCCAACCGCTACGCCTTGCTGTCGCGCCTGCGTGGGTTGTTCCTGGGCGTCGCCGACATCTCGTTGCTGGGGTAAGCCTTGAAGCTGGTGATACTGGACCGCGACGGGGTCATCAATGAAGACTCCGACGCTTACATCAAGTCGGTGCAGGAATGGATTCCGATCCCCGGGTCCATCGATGCCATCGCGCAGTTGAGCAAGGCCGGCTGGACGGTTGCCGTGGCAACCAACCAGTCGGGCATCGCTCGCGGTTACTATGACCTGGCTACCCTGGACGCCATGCATGCGCGCTTGCGCACGCTGGTGGCCGAGCAGGGTGGCGAAGTCGGGCTGATCGTCTATTGTCCCCATGGCCCGGATGCTGGCTGCGACTGTCGCAAGCCACGTCCCGGCATGCTCAAGGCCATCGCGGCTCACTACCAGGCCGACTTGGCCGGGTTGTGGTTCGTTGGCGATAGTATGGGTGACCTGGAGGCTGCGCTGGCCGTCGACTCTCAGCCAGTTCTGGTGAAAACCGGGAAAGGCCCGAAGACTCTGGCGAAGGCTTTGCCCGAGGGGACGTTGATTTTCGATGATCTGGCTGCTGTAGCCAGAGCACTTATCCACACCTAGGGCGCCTCTGAATCCTTGAGCCATGCCGTGCCGTCACTGGTGGCCGGCGCGGTTGGGTCGATTCAGGCGCGCGCTTTCAACAGGCGGGTTCGCCCGCAATGGTACAAGCCGCTATGTCGACACTGCAGGCGATCAGAATTTTCGTCTTCTACTTGTTGCTGGGCACCAGCTCACTGCTGTGGTGCACCCTGAGCTTCTTCGTTGCTCCTTTCCTGTCTTTCCCGGCCCGTTACCGTTTCATCAACGTGTACTGGTGCCGTTTTGCGATTCTGCTGACCCGCAGCATTCTCAACATCCAGGTAAAGGTGACTGGCGCCGAAAACGTGCCGGAACGCCGTTGCGTGATCGTTTCCAACCACCAGAGCACATGGGAAACCTTTTTCCTCTCTGCCTATTTCCAGCCCTTGAGCCAGGTGCTCAAGCGCGAACTGCTGTACGTGCCATTCTTCGGCTGGGCGATGGCCATGCTGCGGCCTATCGCCATTGACCGTGAAAACCCCAAGGCAGCCCTGAAGGTCGTGGCCAGCAAAGGCGACGAGCTGCTCAAGGACAACGTCTGGGTGCTGATTTTCCCGGAAGGCACCCGCGTGCCGTTTGGCAAGATCGGCAAGTTCTCGCGCAGCGGCGCGGCCCTGGCGGTCAACGCCGAGCTACCCGTGCTGCCCGTCGCCCACAACGCTGGCAAGTTCTGGCCGAAGGAAGGCTGGGGCAAACGTGCGGGTACCATCGAGGTGGTGATTGGCGAACCGATGTACGCCAATGGCACCGGGCCGCGAGCCATCGCCGAACTGAACGACCGGGTGGCGGCGTGGAACGAGCAGACCCAGCGTGCGCTGGGTTCGTTGCCGGAAAAACCTGAAGTTGAAGAGACGCCGGTAGTTGGCTGATCTGTGGATAACTTGTGTACAGTATTTCTGGAATTTTCCAAAAACGCTCGTAACTAGTTAATTTAGAAGCTTATTTCTACACGCTATGGCTTCATGGTAAACGTGCATAAGTTTTTCGACGTATAAAAAAACCGGCTCTGATTGCCGGTTTTTTTATACGCGCAAAGAAACCCTGGCTACGCAGAAACGACCTGCAGGACCGGGCGCCAGGTCGGGAAGGGGACGCTGCGGTGTGTCAGGCACGACGCGTGGGCCCTATACGTGATCAAGGTCGACGCCGCGGGTTTCCTTGAGGCACAGCAGGCCAACCACCAAACTCACCCCAGTCACGAGCACCGGGTACCACAGGCCATAGAAAATATCGCCGGTGTACACCACTAGGGCGAACGATACCGTCGGCAGAAACCCACCAAACCAGCCATTACCGATGTGGTAAGGCAGTGACAGCGAGGTATAGCGAATCCGCGTAGGGAACAACTCTACCATCACCGCGGCCAGCGGCCCGTAGGTCATGGTGGCGATCAGGATCATCGCCACGATCAACAGCACGACCATGGGTTGGTTCACCAGGCTCGGGTCGGCTTTCGCCGGGTAGCCTGCCGTGGTGATAGCCGCGCGCAAGGCCCCCTCGTCGTAACCCGCTATACGCTTGTCGCCAATCGTCACCACTACAGCGTTGGCGGGGTCGGCGCCAGCGGAGGTATAGGGCACACCCGCTTTCACCAGGAAGGTCTTGACCTTGTCGCAGGGGCTGTCGAACCGTGCCTTGCCCACCGGGTCGAACTGGAAGGTGCAACCGGCCGGGTCAGCCAACACGGTGATCGGCGCCTGACGGCTGGCCTGGTCGATCTGCGGGTTGGCGTAATGGCTCAGGCCCTTGAACAGCGGGAAGTAGAACAGGGTGGCGAGCAGTAACCCAACCATGAGAATTGGCTTGCGGCCGATACGGTCCGATAGCCAGCCACAGATAACAAAGAAAGGCGCCCCGATAATCACGCTGACGATCAGCAGGCTGTTGGCCTGCGCAGGGTCCATCTTGAGCATCTGGGTCATGAAGAACAGTACGTAGAACTGGGCGCAGTAGAACGTCACGGCCTGGCCAGCGTTGATGCTGAACAAGGCGATCAACACGATCTTCAGGTTCTGCCACGATCCGAAAGACTCCTTGATCGGCGACTTGCTGGTCTTGCCCTCAGCCTTCATGCGGGCGAAGGTAGGCGACTCATGCAGGCTCATGCGAATCCAGGTCGAGACGATCAACAGCACAATCGACAGCAGGAACGGCAGGCGCCAGCCCCAGGTCTCGAAGGCGTCGCCGGTGAGGTAACGACATACCAGCACCACCAGCAATGACAACAGCAGCCCCAGGGTGGCCGTGGACTGAATCCAGCCAGTGTGCAGGCCGCGTTTGTCAGCCGGTGCGTGTTCGGCCACGTAAGTGGCGGCGCCACCGTATTCACCGCCCAGCGCCAGCCCCTGGAGCATACGCAGGCACACCAGCGTAACGGGGGCCGCGATGCCAATGGTGCCGTAAGTCGGCAGCAGGCCCACCGCGAACGTGGACAGGCCCATCAGCACAATGGTCATGAGGAAGGTGTACTTGCGGCCGATCATGTCACCCAGACGGCCGAACACCAAGGCACCGAAGGGCCGCACCAGGAAGCCAGCGGCAAAAGCCATCAGGGCGAAGATGAACGCGGTGGTTTCATTGACCCCGGCAAAAAATTGCTTGCTGATCACCGCCGCCAGGGCGCCATAGAGGAAAAAGTCGTACCACTCGAAAACCGTCCCCAGGGATGAGGCAAAAATGATTTTCCGGTCTTCGCTCGCGGTGGTCGGCGTAATGCCGGCACCCTGTTGCTGGATGTAGTCCGCCATGTGTCTATGTCCTTCAGGCCCTAGGGGCACAGTGATTATTGTTGTTGTCCACTGCCGATGGCCGCTGACTGCCGCGACCATCGCCGTTCACGGCCCGTCAAGTGACGGGCAGCGCCTGTTGCCGATTCTTTTCCTCCAGCCGGGGGGTGCCTTGCAGGATCATCTGCGCAGCCTTTTCAGCGATCATCAACGTCGGCGTGCAGGTATTGCCCGACACGATCTCGGGCATGATCGAGGCATCCACTACGCGCAAGCCTTCGATGCCATGCACACGCAGGGTGGCGTCGACCACGTCCTGGGGGCCACTGCCCATCCGACAGGTACCCACTGGGTGAAATATAGTCGTACCGATGGCACTTGCCGCTTCGTGCAACTGCGCTTCACTCACCAGCGCGGCACCGGGCAGGTATTCCTCGGGGCTGAACACACGCAGGGCAGGGGCCTCGACAATTCGTCGGGTCAGCCGAATGGCCTGGGCGGCTACCCGCAAGTCTTCCGGGTCGCTGAGGTAATTGGGGTCGATGATCGGGGCGTCGTCAGGGTTGGATGAGCGGATATCCACACGCCCACGACTTTTGGGGCGCAGGTTGCAGACAGACGCGGTGAACGCCGGGAAGCCATGCAGGGGTTCACCGAAACGCTCCAACGACAAGGGCTGCACGTGGTATTCGAGGTTGGCACTGGGCTGCTGCGGATCAGACTTGATGAACGCCCCCAACTGGCTCGGCGCCATGGCCAGAGGCCCGCTGCGGTCGTACAGGTAGCGCAGGCCCATGCCCATTTTTCCCCATAAGCTGTTGGCGACCTGGTTGAGGGTACGGGTATTGTTGACCTTGTAGATAAGCCGCAACTGCAAATGGTCCTGCAAGTTACCGCCCACACCCGGCAATTCATGCAGAACCGTTATCCCCAGGCGCTCCAACAGCGGTCGAGGGCCAATGCCCGACCGCTGCAGAATACCGGGCGAGCCAATGGCGCCGGCGCACAGCACAATTTCCTGGCGGGCTGTGAATAACTCATCGCGACCTTCATGACGGGCGTGAACAGCCGTGGCTCTGGCGTTATCCACAACCAGGCGGTCCACTTGCACGCCGCTCAACACAGTAAGATTCGGACGCTTCAGAACTGGGCGCAGAAACGCCTTGGCCGAATTCCAGCGGATACCGGAGCGCTGATTGACCTGAAAGTATCCACAGCCCTGGTTATCCCCAGTATTGAAGTCATCCACGCTCTCGACACCACATTGGGACGCGGCACTGCGAAACGCATCCAGGATCGGCCAACGGTAGCGCTGCAGCTCGACACGCCACTCGCCTTTGCCGCCATGGGCTGCAGAATCGCCGGCATAGTGGTTCTCACTCTGGCGGAACAGCGGCAACACGTCTTTCCAGCCCCAGCCTGAATTGCCTTGAGCCGCCCAGCCGTCGTAATCGGCCGCCTGCCCGCGCATGTAGATCATGCCATTGATGGAAGAACAGCCACCCAGCACCTTGCCCCGCGGGTAACTCAGTGCGCGACCTTTGAGGCCTGGTTGCGCTTCAGTCTTGAAACACCAGTCGGTGCGAGGGTTACCAATGCAGAACAGGTAGCCCACAGGAATGTGAATCCAGGGGTAGTTGTCCTGGCCACCGGCTTCAACCAGCAGGACCGAGACATCGGGGTTGGCAGAAAGTCGATTGGCCAGCAGGCAACCTGCGGGGCCGGCACCGACTATCACGTAGTCGAATGTGCGTGGAGCTGATGGCATGGGGAACCTCGCGCCGTTTTTTCTTCTTGTCTTACCTCATGGTATTGATTAGCTTCGAGATGAAAACACCCGTTTTCGCCCACCGGCTGTGCGTTTTTGAACAATAGGCGTTTGACCTGTTCACAAGGACACCCGATGTTCGACTGGAATGACCTGCGCTTTTTCCTCGAACTGCATCGCAGCGGGCGCCTGCTCACCGCCGCGAAGCGGCTCAACACCACCCACAGCACGGTGGCGCGTCATATCGAGTCCATCGAGCACAGTCTGGGCAACGCGCTGTTCGTGCAGCACGCACAGGGTTACGAACTGACCCCGGCAGGCCAGGCGCTGCTCAAGCACGCCGAGGCCATGGAGAACGTGGCGCTGTTGGCGCAAGAGGAAATGACCCAACCCATGATGCCGCTGGGCAAGATTCGCCTCGGGGTCACCGAAGGAATCGGCATCATGTTCCTGACCTCACGGTTGGGCGGCTTGTTCGCTCGCTACCCGGGGCTGGAAGTGGAGTTGGTAGCGGTGCCGCGCTTCGTCAGTATCCTCAACCGCGAGGCCGAGATCAGTATTCACCTGGACCGGCCTGCTGCCGACCTGTTGATAACCCGCAAGCTTACCGACTACCGCCTGGCGCTTTATGCAAGCCCCGCGTACCTGAAACGCTCACCGGCGCTAAACGGCCGCGATGACCTGGCCGCTCATGCGTGGATCGGTTATGTGGACGACCTGTTGTTCAGCCAGGAACTGCTGTTCCTGAACAGCTTTTGCAGAGCCCCCAACGTGGTGTTTCGCAGCACCAGCGTGATCGCCCAGCAGCAAGCGGCCAAGGCCGGGCTGGGGATCGCCGTGCTCCCCAATTACATGGCCGCCGACGACCCCGAGCTGGTCAGGCTACTCCCCGGGGAAACCATCCAGCGCAGCTACTGGATGAGCACACGCCGCGAACTGCACAAGTCAGTCCGGTTGCGGGTGGTATGGGACTATCTGTTGCAGTTGTGCACGGATGAGCAGGCACGACTGCTTCGGCCATGATGCTCACTGGAATACGCGGAAGACGCCCAACGAAAATGACAGCAGGCCCAGCGCCAGCAGAACGATGCCAGGGGCGGCATCGAGCAGGCGGCGAACCCGGCGGTACCGGTCCAGGCGGCGTGATAACAGGCTGTAGGCAATGAGGATGGAAATGTCGATGGCCGCCCAGATCAGGATCAGCACCATGGCCTGCACAGTAAATGGCTCGTGGGGCGAGATGAAGCCGGGCAGGAAGGCCAGGAAGAACAAAATGTCCTTGGGGTTTGATAGTCCAACCCCCATGGTTTTCCAGAAACCGTAACGACCACTCCCCGACTGCGCCGACTCGGACGAAGCGTTCACCAGTGCATTCCCCCCCAGCCATGCCAAATAGACCCCCCCCAGGATCTGGCCCCAGTTGAGCACTGCGGCGTTGATGTGCAACGTGGTGTAGATAGCCACCAGAGCGCAGACCAGCAACACCTGAGCCGAGACCACGCCGCCAGCGATGGTCCACGCCGGCCAGGCTCGGCGCGCGTCGGCAACTACCATGGCGACGATAGGCCCTGGCGAAGCGATCAATAACAATACGGCCAGGGCAAAGGAGAGATAGGTTGTGCTCATAGTTCAGCTACCAGGTCATAGACACGCTGGTTCTTGCCCAGCATTTCGGTGTAGTAGTGCTGCCCGGTGATGGCGAAGGTACGCTGAATCCAGCGGTCGCTGCCGTCGAGCAGGGCGGTGAAGGGGCTGCGCGCGTGGGCCGTCTTGCGGTTGTCGATGACCAGCAGGTCGCCAGTGGATAACTTCACTGGTTGTTTGACCGCCCACGCAATGTTGTTGAGATGGTTCAGCATGGCCTGGGCTTGGGGCGCGGGCGCGACCATGAACTGAGGGTCGAAACGGAAATAGGGCGAATCGGGGTCGCCGTACAGTACTGACTGATGCTTGTTGATATCCAACCGGCAATTCTTGGAGGTGGCGCTATAGTCCGAGAGGAAGTTGTACTTTTGGTTAAAGAAGTAAGCCACGTCATCGTTGGACAAGTGTTCGAGCATCGCGTCGATGGACGTCACGTAGGTAATTGCCTCACCCAGGGGGTCTTGGCGCAGGCACAGAAGCAGCAAGTAATCGGGTAATACCGCGTGAAAGGCGTTCTCGGTGTGCAGGTCCAGTTCGGTGTCGTAGCTGTCCGAGCTTGCTGCCTTGGACTGGGCCTGGTGGGGAAAGAAATTGTTGATGATGGCGCCATTGGACTCCTGTGGATATCCAATGGCCTGGCCCAGCAACGCGGTTGCTTGCAGGAGACACTTTTCGCTGGCATCGTCTGGTTTGGCAAGCGCTTCGCGGCTGGTAGGGGTAGCAGGGATGTGGCCGATTGGCAGGCCTTGCAAGTGCAGGAAACCGGACCTGTTGCCGAAGATTCTGAAGTGCAGGATTTGCGCGATCTGTTCCTGACTCAATCCCCCACTGTTTATGCTTGCGGCCAGCAGCTCATCAATGTTGGTGTTTGGCATGTCTTCGTTCTCTTGATCCATTGGCAGTCCAGGTCACCTCCTTTCTCCTGAAGTGGGTGGGGCATACCTTGGAGCAGATCAGAGTATGGGTACGGGCATAACGTTGAAAAACGGATAAAGTGTTCGGGTTGCATGAGCAAAAATCATGGTTAAGGAAAGTGTCATGACCTCGCGGCTTCCTCCGCTGTATGCCCTACGAGCCTTTGAAGTTGCGGCGCGCTATGGATCGTTCACTGTGGCTGCGCAAAACCTGTGCATTACTCAAAGTGCAGTAAGCCGTCACGTGAAGACGCTGGAAGACCATTTGGGCGCCCCGCTGTTCGAACGCAAGGGCCCCAAGCTGGCCCTGACCGACACCGGCCGGCTACTGGCCCATGAGCTCGAACGCAGCTTCAACGCCATAGAAAACGCCTGCGCCACCGCCCGCCGGCCCAAGGGTACCTTGCGCGTAAAAGCACCATCCACGGTAACCATGCGATGGCTGATGCAAGCACTGGAAAGCTTCCAGGCTGCCAATGCCACTGACCGGGTGCAGCTGACGAGCGCCTGGATGGACCTGGACACCGTAGACTTTCGCAATGAACCCTTCGACTGCGCGGTGTTGCTGAGCAACGGCGACTTCCCCAAGGATTGGAATTTCATCAAGCTGTTCGATGAGTGGCTGGTACCTGTTTGCGCCCCGTCGGTCTACGGCAAGGGACCTTGGAGCATCGAACACCTGGCGCTAGCCGAACTCATCCACCCATCACGGGACTGTCGCGACTGGCGGCGGTGGCTGGAACGGCAAGGGGAGGGTGATGCGGTGGACTGGAACGAAGGCAAACGCTTCGACACGCTGGAGCTGGGCATGACCGCCGCCGCGGGAGGCCATGGTGTCTCCATTGGCGACCTGGCGCTGGTGGGTACGCAGTTGAAGGATGGATCACTCGTGCTGCCGATTCGCACGGCGGTGCGCACGGGGGACAGCTATTACCTGATCTGGTCGCAGCGCAACCCTGAGCATTACCTGTTGGAGCGGGTACGGGATTTCCTGCTGGCCAACGTACCCGGCATTCCTGCAACAGACATCCTCATGCTGGACTGAGTCGGCCCTGTCGTCCTGACGGGGAGGGTGCGATGTCAGCGAGCACCCAATAAAAAGCCCCGGCCATGGCCGGGGCTTTTTATTGTTCACCTGAATCAGAAGTCCAGGTTCGATACCGCCAACGCGTTGTTCTCGATGAACTCGCGGCGCGGCTCTACCGCATCACCCATCAAGGTGTTGAAGATCTGATCAGCTGCGATCGCGTCTTCGATGGTTACCTTGAGCATGCGGCGCACGGTTGGGTCCATGGTGGTTTCCCACAGTTGGTCCGGGTTCATCTCACCCAGACCTTTGTAGCGCTGGATGGTGTGGCGCTTGGTGCTCTCGGTCATCAGCCACTCGAGCGCTTCCTTGAACTCGACCACCGGCTTCTTGCGTTCGCCACGCTGAACGTAGGCACCTTCATCCAGCAGGGTCGCCAACTGCGCGCCCAAGGCGGTGACGGTGCGGTAATCGTTGCTGCCGAAGAAGTCGCGGTTGAAGGTGATGTAGCTCGCAAGCCCGTGGGAGGTGATTTCCACTTCCGGCAGCCACACGTTGCGTTCACGGTCTTCACGCAGGCTGGCTTTGTAGACCAGGCCAGACTTCTCGGTGTTGCGCAGGCGCGCGTCGAACTTGGCCAGCCAGGCTTGCATGCCAGCGTGGTCCGACAGCTGCTCCAGCGACACTGCCGGCAGGTACACGAAGTGCTCGGTGAGCTCTTGCGGGTACAGGCGCGACAGGCGCTTGAGGGTCTTCATCACCATGCGGAAGTCATTGACCAGGCGCTCCAGCGCTTCGCCGGAAATGCCTGGGGCCGAGTCGTTCAGGTGAAGGCTGGCATCTTCGAGGGCCGACTGGGTCATGTATTCTTCCATGGCCTCGTCGTCCTTGATGTACTGCTCCTGCTTGCCCTTCTTCACTTTGTACAGAGGTGGCTGAGCGATGTAGATGTAACCGCGCTCGATCAGCTCCGGCAATTGACGGAAGAAGAAGGTCAGCAACAAGGTACGAATGTGCGAACCGTCAACGTCAGCATCGGTCATGATGATGATGTTGTGATAACGCAGCTTGTCGATGTTGTACTCTTCGCGCCCGATACCGCAGCCCAGCGCAGTGATCAGCGTGCCCACTTCCTGGGACGAGATCATCTTGTCGAAGCGCGCTTTCTCGACGTTGAGGATCTTGCCCTTGAGCGGCAGGATCGCCTGGGTACGACGGTTGCGGCCTTGCTTGGCCGAACCACCTGCGGAGTCACCCTCCACCAGGTACAGTTCGGAGAGGGCAGGGTCCTTCTCCTGGCAGTCCGCCAGTTTGCCTGGCAGGCCCGCGATGTCCAGCGCGCCTTTGCGGCGGGTCATCTCACGGGCCTTGCGTGCGGCTTCACGGGCACGGGCAGCGTCGATCATCTTGCCGACCACCGCCTTGGCTTCGTTCGGGTTTTCCAGCAGGAAGTCCGAGAAGTATTTGCCCATTTCCTGTTCGACCGCAGTCTTCACTTCGGACGAAACCAGCTTGTCCTTGGTCTGCGAGCTGAACTTGGGGTCAGGCACTTTTACCGAGATGATCGCGGTGAGGCCTTCACGGGCGTCATCGCCAGTGGTGGCTACCTTGTTCTTCTTGGCCAGACCTTCCTGTTCAATGTAGTTGTTCAGGTTGCGAGTCAGGGCCGAGCGGAAACCCACCAGGTGAGTACCACCGTCACGCTGCGGAATGTTGTTGGTGAAGCACAACAGGTTCTCGTTGAAGCTGTCGTTCCACTGCAGGGCGATCTCGACGCCCACGCCATCATCGCGCTGAACGTTGAAATGGAACACCTGGTTGACCGGCGTCTTGTTAGTGTTCAGGTACTCGACGAACGCACGCAGGCCGCCTTCGTATTTGAAGCTCTCGTCCTTGCCCGAACGCTCATCCTTCAGGTAGATGCCCACACCCGAGTTCAGGAACGACAGCTCGCGAATACGCTTGGCCAGGATGTCCCAACTGAAGTGGATGTTCTTGAAGGTTTCGGCCGAGGGCTTGAAGTGAATCTGGGTACCGGTGGTTTCGCTCTCGCCAACGATCTTCATCGGAGCCTGCGGCACGCCGTGCACGTAAGTCTGTTCCCAGATTTTGCCGCTACGGCGAACAGTCAGGATCAGCGTCTCGGAAAGGGCGTTCACTACGGATACACCTACACCGTGCAGGCCGCCGGATACCTTGTACGAGTTATCGTCGAACTTACCGCCAGCGTGCAGCACGGTCATGATGACCTCTGCCGCGGAAACGCCTTCTTCTTTGTGCACATCAACCGGGATACCGCGACCGTTGTCGCGTACGGTGATGGATTCGTCAGGGTGGATAATGACGGTGATGTCGTCGCAGTGGCCGGCCAAGGCTTCGTCGATCGAGTTGTCGACGACCTCGAACACCATGTGGTGCAGACCGCTACCATCATCGGTGTCGCCAATGTACATACCGGGACGTTTGCGTACGGCATCCAGCCCTTTCAGCACTTTAATGCTGGAGGAATCGTACGTTTGATTTTCGCTCATGCCTTCACTCCCGATGGTCGTGGGTCTGGGTGATACGCCCTTGTTCCACGTGGAACAAAGCGACTGGCGTTTCCGTCTGCCAGCCTTCGCTCAATAATTCGTGGTCTACACAGGTGATGAACACCTGGCAGCGTAATTCTTCTAGCAAGCGACAAAGTGCGCGGCGGTGTTGCTCGTCGAGTTCTGACGGCAAATCGTCCACAAGATAAATACATTGACCGCGCCGTGCTTGGCTGACGAGGTGGCCCTGGGCAATACGCAGGGCGCACACCACCAACTTTTGCTGGCCGCGGGAAAGAATATCCGCAGCGTTGTGGGCACCCAGTCGCAACCGCAGATCAGCGCGTTGCGGTCCAGCCTGGGTGTGGCCCATTTGTTGGTCACGAAGCAGGGAAGTGCCAAGTACCTCTGAGAGGTCTCGCTCCTTGTCCCAGCCGCGATAGTAACTGAGGGTCAAACCTTCCAGCGCGACGAGCTCACTGAGGGTCTGCTCAAACACCGGTTTCAATGCCTTGATATAGGCCCGACGGTATTCATCAATTTCAGCACTGGCCAGGCATAACTCCCGGTCCCATGCAGCTTGCGAAGCAGCGTCCAGTGTACCATGCCGAAGCCACGAGTTTCGCTGCTTCAGGGCCTTCTGCAGTCTTTGCCAGGTACCCATGAAGCGCGGTTCCACGTGGAACACGCCCCAGTCCAGAAACTGCCGACGAATCTTGGGCGCGCCTTCCAGCAGGCGGAAGCTGTCCGGGTTGATCAGTTGCAGCGGCAGGATTTCTGCCAGTTGAGCCGCGCTGCGCGCATTCTGGCCATCAATGCGGATAGTGAAATCGCCCTGGCGCTCACGTGAAACACCCAACGCGGCATGGCCACCTTCATTCAGCTCAACCTGGCCGAACACGGTGCAGGCACCTTGCTCATACTGGATGACCGGCAACAGGCGGGTGCTGCGAAATGACCGCGCCAGCCCGAGCAAGTGGATAGCTTCCAGCACGCTGGTCTTTCCGCTGCCGTTGGCGCCGTAAAGGATGTTGATTCGCGGGGAGGGGGAGAAGGTCACCGGGTGCAAGTTACGCACCGCGGTGACAGAGACACGACTGAGGGACATCTAGAGTCTGCTGGGCAAGTTACAGGCGCATCGGCATGACGACATAAGCGGAGTCGTCGTTGTCGGATTCCTGCACCAGGGCGCTGCTGTTGGAATCAGACAGGATCAGGCGAACCTGCTCAGTCGTCATCACACCCAGCACGTCCAGCAGGTAGCTGACGTTGAAGCCGATTTCCAGCGAACCACCGTTGTAGTCCACGCCCACTTCTTCTTCCGCCTCCTCCTGCTCAGGGTTGTTGGCCTGGATCTTCAGCTGGCCAGCAGCCAGTTGCAAACGGATGCCACGGTACTTCTCGTTGGAGAGAATCGCGGTACGGCTGAATGCTTCACGCAGGGCCTGACGGTCACCCAGCACAACCTTGTCGCCACCTTTGGGCAGAACACGCTCGTAGTCCGGGAACTTGCCGTCCACCAGCTTGGAAGTGAAAGTGAATTCACCCGTGGTCGCGCGAATGTGATGCTGGCCCAGGACGATGCTCACGGTACCGTCAGGCTCGGTCAGCAGCCGCGCCAGCTCAAGGATACCCTTGCGCGGAACGATCACCTGGTGACGGTCGCTGTGTTCGATGGCGGCCTTCATGGAGCACATGGCCAGGCGGTGTCCGTCGGTGGCGACGGCGCGCATCAGGCCATTGGATACTTCCAGCAGCATGCCGTTGAGGTAGTAACGCACATCCTGCTGGGCCATGGCGAAGCTGGTGCGCTCGATCAGGCGGCGCAGCCGGCTTTGTTCCAGGCTGCAGGTCAGCGAGCCAGGGCCTTCTTCCACGGTCGGGAAGTCATTGGCAGGCAGCGTCGACAGGGTGAAGCGGCTGCGGCCGGCCTTGACCACCAACTTCTGCTCGTCGACCTTGATGTCGATGAGCGCATCGTTGGGCAGGCTCTTGCAGATATCCATCAGCTTGCGCGCAGGCACGGTGATCTCGCCCTGTTCGGCGGGCTCTTCCAACTGCACGCGGCCAACCAGCTCCACTTCCAGGTCGGTACCGGTAAGCGACAGTTGCTGGCCTTCGACAACCAGCAATACGTTGGACAATACCGGCAAGGTCTGGCGGCGCTCGACGACGCCGGCGACCAGTTGCAGGGGTTTCAACAGGGCTTCGCGTTGAATGGTGAAATGCATGGTCTAGTCCCTTGCCTTAATAAGAAGCTGCGCTGACATTTATCACGTGGTCAGCGTCCGCAGCAGGTTCTTGTAGTCCTCGCGGATATCCGCGTCGGATTCCTTGAGTTCGTTGATCTTGCGGCAGGCGTGCAACACGGTGGTGTGGTCGCGGCCGCCGAACACATCGCCGATTTCCGGCAGGCTGTGGTTGGTCAGTTCCTTGGACAGGGCCATGGCTACCTGGCGTGGGCGCGCGACAGAACGCGAGCGACGCTTGGACAGCAGATCGGAAATCTTGATCTTGTAGTACTCGGCCACCGTACGCTGGATGTTATCCACACTGACCAGTTTATCCTGCAGCGCCAGCAAGTCTTTCAAGGATTCGCGAATCAGCTCGATGGTGATGTCGCGGCCCATGAAGTGCGAGTGGGCGATCACACGCTTGAGCGCGCCTTCCAGTTCGCGGACGTTGGAGCGGATTCGCTGGGCGATGAAGAACGCTGCATCGTGCGGCAGGTCCACCTTCGCCTGGTCGGCCTTCTTCATCAGAATGGCAACGCGGGTTTCCAGTTCCGGCGGCTCGACGGCAACCGTCAGCCCCCAGCCAAAGCGCGACTTGAGGCGCTCTTCCAGGCCTTCGATTTCCTTGGGGTAGCGGTCACTGGTGAGAATCACCTGCTGGCCGCCTTCAAGCAAGGCGTTGAAGGTGTGGAAAAACTCTTCCTGAGAGCGCTCCTTGCGGGCAAAGAACTGAATGTCATCGATGAGCAGCGCGTCCACGGACCGGTAGAAACGCTTGAACTCGTTGATGGCGTTCAGTTGCAGGGCCTTGACCATGTCGGCGACGAAACGCTCGGAGTGCAGGTACACAACCTTCGCATTGGGGTTCTTCTTGAGCAGGTGGTTACCCACAGCGTGCATCAAGTGAGTTTTACCCAGGCCCACGCCGCCATAAAGGAACAACGGGTTGTAGCCATGCTTGGGGTTGTCTGCTACCTGCCAGGCGGCCGCGCGTGCCAGCTGGTTAGATTTACCTTCGACGAAGTTTTCGAAGGTAAACGTCCGGTTCAGGTAGCTGGTGTGCTTGAGCGCACCTTCCACCTGCACGTTGCGCTGTTCGGCACGCGCCGGCGCCTGCTGGGACGCGGCACCGGCCATGGGGTCGAAGCTGTCACGCGAAGGCTCTTCGCTGACCTCGGCGGCCACGGCAGGCGCGGCGGCCTGGGCAGCCGGTTCCTTCGCTGGCGCGGCAGTGGGCGCGGCGGCCTGCTGCTGGGCTGCCTGGGACGCGGCCACGGCAGCTGCCAGCGGGGCGTTTGGCGCGGCACGCGGTGCCGAACTGCGGCGGCTGCCTATCAATAAGGAAAGAGCAGGCGCGATTCCGCTGCCGTGCTCACCCAGGAGTTCAAGCAGACGCCCCAGGTACTTTTCATTGACCCAGTCCAGTACGAAGCGATTGGGCGCATATACACGCAACTCGTCGCCTTCGGCTTCGACCTGTAGCGGACGGATCCAGGTGTTGAATTGCTGGGCAGGCAGTTCATCGCGCAGAAGCTCCACGCACTGCTGCCAAAGTTCCACTGACACGGATATCCCCTGAGTTGAAAGCCGGAGAGGCAAAAACAGCGACCATTGTACCGGCGACGCGCCTACTTATCCACATGTAGGTGCTGTGCAGATAAAGGCAAATCAGCACGTTATGCCTCTGAAAGGGATAAAAGGCCCTGTGAATAAACTCTGTGGATAACCGCCTCTGAGGGTTCTGCACAACTGGGGGTTGAAATCTGTGCATAACTCGCCTGTGCATAACTCGCCTTTTCATGCACAGCTTTTCCGAGGTCGCCACACAGCCGCAGCACCGTTTCTCGACAGGGTTACGGATCTCTGAAAACCCCGTAAAATAAGGCCTATAACCGGTTATCCACAGAAGGGTGCCGCCCTAAGATCTATAAATTCTTCAGAAAAGCTTTAAATAAGTCCCTTCTCTATTTCTATATTTTCCGCGAGGTTGGCCTGTCAGACCGACGGTCATGCCCATGGAAAGGAAAAGCTGGTTGGAAATTGACCTGAGGCCTTGCTTTCAATAGAATCGCCGGTCTCTTAAAACGGGGTCCATTCCGGCCCGTTGTGGACGAACCAGGTAACACGCCATGAAACGTACTTTCCAACCCAGCACCATCAAACGCGCCCGCACCCACGGCTTCCGTGCTCGCATGGCCACCAAGAACGGCCGTGCCGTACTGTCGCGTCGCCGTGCCAAAGGCCGTGCGCGTCTGGCAGTTTGATCACTCGGCACTGGGGGTGAGTCAGGACTACAGTCGGGAAAAGCGTCTTCTGACAGCCCGACACTTCAAAGCGGTCTTTGACTCCCCGACCGGCAAGGTTCCAGGGAAAAACCTGCTGCTCCTTGCGCGCGAAAACGAGCTCGATCGCCCTCGTCTGGGGTTAGTGATCGGCAAAAAGAGCGTCAAGCTCTCCGTTCAGCGCAACCGACTCAAACGCTTGATGCGCGACTCGTTCCGTCTGCACCAGGACATCCTGGTCGGCTGGGATATCGTCATTGTCGCGCGTAAAGGTTTGGGTGACGTAGAAAACCCGGAATTGCATCAGCATTTTGGCAAACTCTGGAAGCGACTTGCTCGTAGTCGCGCCGCTCCAGTGGTGAAGACCGAAACTGTAGGGGTAGACAGTCAAGATGCGTAAACTGGCCATCGTTCCGATCCAGTTTTACCGCTATGCCATCAGCCCGCTGATGGGCAACCACTGTCGTTTTTACCCCAGCTGTTCCTGCTACGCGTTGGAAGCCATCGAACTCCATGGACTTCTTCGCGGCGGCTGGCTGACCCTCCGACGCCTGGGTCGATGCCACCCATGGCACGCCGGTGGTTTAGACCCGGTTCCGCCTGCCCCATCTCCCCGTAATTCTTCGATAGCCGAGTAATCATGGATATTAAACGCACGATCCTGATCGCCGCACTGGCAGTCGTGTCCTACTCCATGGTCCTGAAATGGAACCAGGACTATGGCCAGGCTGCCTTGCCGACTCAGAATGTTGCTACCAGCACTGGCGCATCGGACTTGCCCGAAGCCCCGTTGGGTAACAATGCTCAAGCAAGTGCCGACGTACCCAGCGCACCCTCTGCCAATGCTCCCGCGCCTACCCTGGCCCCGGACGCCGGCAGCAAGAACCTGATCCGAATCAAGACCGATGTCCTGGATCTGGCTATCGATCCGAACGGGGGCGACGTTGCCCAACTGACTCTGCCGGAATACCCGCGCCGCCAGGACCATCCTGACGTGCCGTTCCAGCTGTTCGACAACGGCGGCGAACGTACCTACCTGGCACAAAGCGGCCTGGTCGGCACCGACGGCCCGGACTCGCGCTCCACGGGCCGCCCGCTGTACAGCAGCGAACAGAAAAGCTACCAGCTGGCTGAAGGCCAGAACCAACTGGTGGTGGACCTGAAGTTTTCGTCCAATGGCGTCAACTACATCAAGCGTTTCACCCTGGACCGCGGGGAGTACGACCTGAAGGTCAGCTACCTGATCGACAACCAGGGCACCACGCCGTGGTCGGGCAACCTGTTCGCGCAACTCAAGCGTGACAACAGCGCCGACCCGTCGTCGAGCACCGCCACCGGTACCGCGACTTACCTGGGCGCCGCCCTGGGTACTCCGGCCGAGCCCTACAAGAAGATATCGATGAAAGATATCGACAAGGGCAACCTGAAAGAAACCGTTCAGGGTGGTTGGGTAGCCTGGCTGCAGCACTATTTCGTCACGGCGTGGATTCCGAGCAGTTCGGACAACAACGCCATGTCGACCCGCAAGGACAGTGCTGGCAACTACATCATCGGTTTCACTGGCCCGACGCTGACCGCCGCACCTGGCGCCAAGGTCGAGACCAGCGCTGTGCTGTACGCAGGCCCGAAGATCCAGGACAAGCTCAAGACCCTGGCCCCTGGCCTGGAACTGACTGTCGACTACGGCATTCTGTGGTTCATCGCCCAGCCGATCTTCTGGCTGCTGAAACATATCCACCTGCTGCTGGGTAACTGGGGCTTCTCGATCATCGTCCTGACCCTGATGATCAAGCTGCTGTTCTTCCCTCTCTCGGCCGCCAGCTACAGGTCGATGGCGCGCATGCGTGCCGTGGCTCCTCGCCTGGCCCAGCTGAAGGAACAGTTTGGCGATGACCGTCAGAAACTGTCCCAGGCCATGATGGAGCTGTACAAGAAAGAGAAGATCAACCCGTTGGGTGGCTGCCTGCCGATCGTGGTGCAGATGCCGGTCTTCCTGTCTCTGTACTGGGTACTGCTGGAAAGCGTCGAGATGCGCCAGGCGCCTTGGCTGCTGTGGATCACCGACCTGTCGATCAAGGACCCGTTCTTCATCCTGCCGATCATCATGGGCGCGACCATGTTCATCCAGCAGCGTCTGAACCCGACGCCGCCGGATCCGATGCAGGCCAAAGTGATGAAGCTGATGCCGATCGTCTTCACCTTCTTCTTCCTGTGGTTCCCTGCAGGTCTGGTGATGTACTGGGTGACCAACAACACCCTGTCGATTCTGCAACAGTGGTACATCACCCGTGGTATCGAGGCGAAAAGCAAGAAAGCTGCCGCCTGACAGGTTGATCATCTAACCTGTGGATAAACGCCCCATTCGTGGGGCGTTTTGCTATCTGTCGATTTTATGTGAGGCCTGCACCATGAACGTTCCCCGCGAAACCATCGCCGCCATTGCTACTGCCCAGGGCCGTGGCGGTGTAGGCATCGTGCGCATTTCCGGGCCACTGGCGAGCGCGGCAGCCCAGGCCATCGCCGGCCGCCAGCTAACCCCGCGCCATGCGCACTACGGGCCTATGCGCAGCGCTGATGGGGATGTCATCGACGAGGGCCTGGCACTTTACTTCCCCGGGCCGAACTCGTTCACCGGTGAGGACGTGCTGGAACTTCAGGGCCACGGTGGCCCTGTGGTGCTGGACATGCTGCTGCAACGCTGCCTGGAACTGGGTTGCCGCCTGGCCCGGCCGGGTGAATTCAGCGAGCGCGCATTCCTCAACGACAAGCTCGACCTGGCCCAGGCCGAGGCTATCGCCGACCTGATCGAAGCCAGTTCCGCCCAGGCGGCGCGCAACGCCGTACGTTCACTGCAGGGGGCTTTTTCCCGCCGTGTGGATAACCTCACGGAAAAACTTATCGCGCTGCGCATTTACGTGGAGGCGGCCATCGACTTCCCCGAGGAAGAAATCGACTTTCTCGCCGATGGGCACGTGCTGAGCATGCTCGATGACGTGCGGGACAACTTGTCCACAGTCATGCGCGAAGCCGGGCAGGGCGCCTTGCTGCGCGACGGCATGACGGTGGTCATCGCTGGGCGGCCGAATGCCGGAAAATCCAGCCTGCTGAACCTGCTGGCTGGTCGCGAGGCCGCCATCGTCACCGATATCGCCGGCACCACCCGGGATATTTTGCGCGAACATATCCACATTGATGGCATGCCCCTGCACGTAGTGGACACCGCAGGCCTGCGCGACACCGATGACCAGGTGGAAAAAATCGGTGTGGAGCGTGCCCTGAAGGCTATCGGTGAAGCTGACCGAGTATTGCTGGTGGTAGACGCGACCGCGCCGGAGGCCAGTGATCCGTTCGCCCTGTGGCCGGAATTCCTCGAAACCCGCCCGGCCATGGCCAAGGTCACGCTGATTCGCAACAAGGCAGACCTCACTGGCGAGCCTGTGGATATGCAGCAAAGTGCAGACGGCCATGTGACCATTAGCCTCAGCGCCAAGGACGAGGGGCAGGGCCTGGGCCTGCTGCGCGACCACCTGAAGGCGTGCATGGGCTATGAACAGACAGCCGAAAGCAGCTTCAGCGCCCGCCGTCGTCACCTGGATGCATTGCGCCACGCCAGCACGGCACTGGAACATGGCCGTGATCAACTGACACTGGCAGGTGCCGGCGAGTTGTTGGCGGAAGATTTGCGCCAGGCCCAGCATGCACTGGGTGAAATCACCGGCGCGTTCAGCTCCGATGATCTGCTGGGACGAATCTTTTCGAGCTTTTGTATCGGGAAGTAACCGTCAGGCCGCTGTGGATAACCTGAAACGCAGGATAGTGCCCGAAGGCTGCCCTGCGCTGATGTGTATATCACTGCCATGCAACTGCAACATCCGCTGCACAATGATCAACCCCAACCCGCCGCTTTCTGGTGATGATCGGCGCAAGGCTGAAGCACGAGTGAACAGCCCTGCATGCAGCTGAGGCGCAATGCCCTTGCCAGTATCGATGACTTCCACCTGAACCTTCGCTCCCTGGCCTTGCAGGCGCACGATGATCCGTGTGCCCGGCGGGTTGTGGCGTATGGCATTGTCCAGCAGGTTGGTCAGTACCCGTTCGATCATGCCCAGGTCCGCAGTGACCGTCGGCACGGCGGCGGGCATGTCCACTTCCAGTTTCTGCTGACGTGCCTCGGCGGCCAGTTCGAACTTCTGCAGCACATCCTGAACCAGGTCGGGCAATGCGAACGCTTCAGCCTGTGGATGAACCAGGCCTGATTCCAGCCGCGCCAGTTCGAACAACTCCTGCGCCAGCCGCCCTACCTTTCTACTTTGCCCCAGCGCCACGTCCAGATAATGGCGGCGTTCTTCCTGGCTCAGGCTCTCATCTTTGATTCGCAATGTTTCCAGATACCCATGCAGCGAAGTCAGGGGGGTTCGCAGGTCGTGGGAAATATTGGCCACCAGGTCACGGCGCTGCTGGTCCTGGCGCGTCAATTCCTGCCATTGCTCGGCGATACGCTGGCGCATCTGGGCGAACGCAGTGCTTAACACGCCAATCTCATCACCTTTATCCACAGCACCCAGTGGCAATACCACCGCTTTGTCGCCATTGGCGTCGAATTCGCGCACGGTTTGCGTCAAGGCGCGCAACGGCCGAGTGATCAGGCGGAAAGCGATCAAGCCCATGATCAGGCTCAGCACCACCATGAACAACATTATCCACAGGGCCACCCGCAGGGTTGAGTCGCGGGACAGCGCGGCGGCCAGGGCATCATGGGCTTCCCCCTGCAATACCACGTAGACGTAGCCGCCATCGTGGCCCCCCACCTGCACTGGCGCGGCGCTGAACACTTTATCCACATCCAGGTTGCGTGGGTCTTGCCCCAGTACCGGCAGCGGTGCACCGCCCAGAAACTTATGCACAGGGGCAAGGTCCACGGTCTGCCGCTTCAGATTGTTGTCGGGGGCGCCGTTACCCACGATCCTGCCGTCCCTGGTTAACAGGTACAGCTCCACGGAGGGGTTGACCGCCATCAGCTTGTCGAACAGCTCGTGGACCGCTTCCGGGCGCCAGCCGCTGGTATCCATCAACTGGGCCGTGCCGGCGATGTGGGCGGCCAGGCCGCTGGACAGGCGCTGCACCACTTCCTGCTCGTGGCGGGTGCTGGCGCTGATCTGCAGCCAGATCGCCACGCCGCTGCACGCCAGCAGCAAGGCGGCGAATACCAGCGACAGGCGCTGGCTGAGGGTAAGGAATTTCATGAGGCCGCCTGTGGGGTCGCTGGCAGGGTGGCAAACTTATAACCGCGCCCCCACACCGTGAGAATTCGCCGTGGCGCTGCCGGATCCTCTTCGATCTTGGTTCGCAGGCGGTTGATATGGGTATTCACGGTGTGCTCGTAGCCATCGTGTTGATAACCCCATACTTCGTTGAGCAAGTCCATACGCGAAAAAACCTGATCGGGGTGACGGGCGAAGAAATACAGCAGGTCGAACTCCCGTGGCGTCAGCTCTACCGGCTTGCCGTCCAGGCTGGAAGTACGCGCCACCGGGTCGATGGTGAGCCCATGAGTTATCAACAGGCCTGACTCCAGCCGTGCATTGCGAGCCATGGCATCGGTGCGGCGCAGCAGCGCCCGTACCCGGGCCACCAGCTCCAGCATGGAGAAGGGCTTGGCCAGGTAGTCATCGGCGCCCAGCTCCAGGCCCAGGATGCGGTGCATCTCGCTTGAGCGCGCGCTGGTGATGATGATCGGGGTGTAGCGGGCCATGGCCCTTGCACGCTTGCAGATCTCCAGGCCGTCGATGCCAGGCAGCATCAGGTCCAGAACCAGCGCGTCCCACTGGCCCTCTTCCAGCATGCGCACGCCCAGATGACCGTCGTCGGCGTGCTCCACCACATAGCCTTCATCGCGAAGATGCAGGCGCAGCAGGTCAGCGATGTGGGCGTCATCTTCAACAATGAGCACGCGTTTTGGCCGTTCCATATGAAGTTATCCCCAGGCGTCTTGAACGCCATTGTCGCGAAAAAGCCCGCTGGCAGTTATCACATTTAATTTAAGTCTGCGTGAGGACTTCGAGATCGGCAGGGCCGAACAATAGCCCCATGAACGCTGATACCCGGAGCCCGCGATGGCCAGCACAGCAACCATGAGCGATAGCGCCAGCCACCCAGGTTGGCTGCGCCTGACCCATTGGCTCAATGCCCTGGCCGTACTGATCATGGTCACCAGCGGCTGGCGTATCTATAACGCCTCGCCCCTGTTCGGTTTTTCTTTTCCACAAGCTGTGACCTTCGGCGGCTGGCTGGGCGGCGCGTTGCAGTGGCATTTCGCCGGAATGTGGTTGCTGTTCGCCAACGGTGTGTTCTACCTGATGCTCAATATAGCCAGCGGCCGCCTGCTCCGGCGCTTCTTCCCGCTCTCGCCCCGCGGCGTACTCCGGGATTTATCCACAGCCCTGCGCGGCAAGCTCACGCACGACGACCTCAGCCATTACAACCAGGTGCAACGGCTGGCGTACCTGTTCGCCATTGTGGATATCACCCTGTTGGTCATGTCCGGGTTGGTGCTGTGGAAATCCGTGCAGTTCGGCCTGTTGCGTGAATTGCTGGGCGGCTACGAGTCAGCGCGGCGTGTGCACTTCATTGCCATGGCCTTGTTGATGGCCTTCGTGGCAGTGCACTTGGTGATGGTGGCGCTGGTGCCGCGCACCTTGTTGCTGATGATTACCGGCAAAGGGGGCAGGGCATCATGACTGTGGATAAGTACATTCTTGATGAGGCACGCAAACTGCTGGCCCCACGCATTCATGACAGCAGCCGTCGCCAATTCCTGCTGCGCAGCCTTACTTTGGGCGGGGTGGCCATGCTCAGCGGGTGTGGCGTCAGCAATGACAAGCAGGTGGAAACGGCCCTGGCGAGCATTTCGCGCTTCAACGACCGGGTACAGGGCTGGCTGTTCGACCCAAAAGCGCTGGCACCGGTGTACGACGAGTCGATGATCACCCGGCCATTCCCCTTCAACGCCTTTTATGGCGAGGACGATGCTCCCAGTGTAGAGCAGGCCACTTACCGGCTTGAAGTCACCGGGCTGGTGGCGGACAAGCGCAGCTGGCGCCTGGAGGAACTGCAGGCCATGGCCCAGACCGACCAGATCACCCGCCATATCTGCGTGGAAGGCTGGAGTGCGATCGGCCGCTGGGGTGGGGTACGCTTCAGCGACTTCCTCAAGCGCGTGGGTGCTGACACCGGTGCCCGCTTCGTTGGCTTCAAATGCGCCGATGACTATTACACCAGCATCGACATGGCCACCGCCCTGCACCCGCAGACGTTGCTTGCAATGACCTACGACGGCCAGACGCTGCCACGCCAGTACGGCTTTCCAATGAAGCTGCGCATGCCCACCAAGCTTGGTTACAAAAACCCCAAGCATATCCAGGCGATTTTCGTCACCAACACCTACCCCGGTGGCTACTGGGAGGACCAAGGCTACAACTGGTTTGGTGGCAGCTGACAAACCTAGTGTTTATCCACCGCACGGCGTCCCGTCGTGCAGGCTAACCCACGCGTGAAGGAGTAACACCATGAAAAAAGTATCCACAATCGTTCTGTCCCTGTGTCTGGCTTTGGGCACGGCCGCTGCCTATGCCGCCGATACCATGAGCAATGACTCCATGGGCAACGGCAGCATGTCCGGCGGTTCCATGTCCAAGGACACGATGAAGAAGGACACGACGATGAAAAAGGACACCACTACGTCCAAGGGGGCGATGAAAGGCGAGAGCATGCAGAAGGGGACCATGAAGAAGGACACCATGCCCCAGGACACCATGAAAAAGGATCAATGAGCCCATACACCTCCAGCGAGTCCGCGCGGTAGTGGATGAATGTCGCGGATTCAGGCAAGGCTTGAGTTGTGAATAAGTTCTGCAGGAGAGTGCCCATGAATTCGCTATTCCGTTCACTGCTGGCTATCGGCATATTGTCCACAGCGGCCTGTGCAGGGGCTTCAGAACCTGCGGCGGTTGTACCGGCACCCAAGCTCGACGAGAGTACAAAAGTTGCCCACAGCGAGACGGCCGTGTTCGCCGGTGGCTGCTTCTGGGGCGTGCAGGGGGTGTTCGAGCACGTGAAAGGCGTGACTCGGGCGGTTTCGGGTTACGCCGGCGGGCTGGCGCGAACCGCGCATTACGAGGAAGTCGGCAACGGCGATACCGGCCACGCCGAGTCGGTCCAAGTGACGTACGACCCCACGCAGATCACCTACGGGCAACTACTGCAGGTCTACTTCTCCGTGGCCCACGACCCCACTGAACTCAACCGCCAGGGGCCTGACACGGGCACCCAGTACCGTTCAACCGTGTTTGCCGGCAATACTGAGCAGCAACAGGTCGCGCAGGCCTACATCACGCAGCTGGACGCGGCACACGTCTTTTCCAGACCATTGGCGACCACTGTGGAGAACCTGAACGGCTTCTACCCTGCGGAGGGATACCATCAGGACTACCTGGTGCAGAACCCTCACAGCCTCTACATCGTGATCAACGATCAGCCCAAGATCGCCAACCTGGCCAAGCTGTTCCCCGACCGCTACCGCGATGACCCGGTGCTGGTCAGCCGATAACCCTGCTTATCCACCTGTGGATCATTTCAAGGCCGCCTTCGGGCGGCTTTTTCATGCCCGCTCGCACGAAAACTTACCAACAGGCGTGAAATAAGCCCTGTGGAAAACCATGCCTCAGGTCTGGTGATAAGCGGGCTCGAAAGATGTAGATAAAACCCCTTGTGGATAACCACCACTTTCATCCACAGGTTAAATCCGGTTATCCAAGGGGCTCCGGGCCACATGATCACAGGGTTCAATTTCTCTGTACAGTACGCAGATAAAGGCCTGTAGAGCTTTATCCACAGATAGGCATGTGCATAAGAATAAACATAAAAACAAAGCTTTTATAAATTTCTTTCTCTATTTTTATTTCTGCCGTTCATCCACAGCTGGTTAAATTTTGTGCAAAAGGTTCCTTTAGGGGGGGGTAAGTCCCTATACTGGTGAGCTATCCCAATTACCCATCAATGAACAGGCACGAGGTGCGTGGTGGATTTCCCTTCCCGTTTTGAAGTGATCGTCATCGGCGGCGGCCATGCCGGAACCGAGGCTGCGCTTGCGTCAGCACGCATGGGCGCAAAAACCCTGCTGCTGACCCATAACGTGGAAACCCTCGGGCAGATGAGCTGCAACCCGGCTATCGGTGGCATCGGTAAAAGCCACCTGGTCAAGGAGATCGACGCACTGGGCGGCGCCATGGCTTTGGCTACCGATAAAGGCGGCATCCAGTTCCGCGTGTTGAACAACCGCAAGGGTCCAGCCGTTCGCGCCACGCGTGCACAGGCCGACCGCATTCTCTACAAGGCCGCGGTACGCGAGATCCTGGAAAACCAGCCCAACCTGTGGATATTCCAGCAGTCGTGCGACGACCTCATCGTCGAGCAGGACCAGGTTCGCGGCGTGGTCACGCAAATGGGTTTGCGTTTCTTCGCCGACTCGGTGGTGTTGACCGCTGGTACCTTCCTTGCCGGACTTATCCACATCGGTCTGGAAAATTACTCGGGCGGCCGTGCAGGGGATCCGCCCTCCACGGCGCTGGCACGTCGACTGCGTGAATTCCCGCTGCGCGTGGGCCGCCTGAAAACCGGTACGCCACCGCGCATCGACGGCCGTTCGGTGGATTTCTCGGTAATGACCGAGCAACCGGGTGACACGCCCATACCGGTGATGTCGTTCATGGGGAACAAGGAACTGCACCCACGCCAGGTCAGTTGCTGGATTACCCACACCAACGCCCGTACCCACGAGATCATTGCCGCCAACCTGGACCGTTCACCCATGTATTCGGGTGTGATCGAAGGTGTTGGCCCGCGCTATTGCCCGTCGATCGAAGACAAGATCCACCGCTTCGCCGACAAGGAAAGCCACCAGGTGTTCATCGAGCCGGAAGGCCTGACCACCCATGAGCTGTACCCCAATGGCATTTCCACCTCGCTGCCGTTCGACGTGCAGTTGCAGATCGTGCGGTCGATCCGCGGCATGGAGAATGCCCATATCGTTCGCCCCGGCTACGCCATCGAATACGATTACTTCGACCCGCGTGACCTGAAGTACAGCCTGGAAACCAAGGTCATCGGTGGCCTGTTTTTCGCTGGCCAGATCAACGGCACCACCGGTTACGAAGAAGCCGGTGCCCAGGGCCTGCTGGCAGGTACCAATGCCGCGCTGCGTGCACAAGGCCGTGATGCCTGGTGCCCGCGCCGTGACGAGGCCTACATCGGTGTGCTGGTCGACGACCTGATTACCCTGGGTACCCAGGAGCCTTACCGCATGTTCACTTCGCGCGCCGAATACCGGTTGATCCTGCGCGAAGACAACGCCGACCTGCGCCTGACCGAGAAAGGCCGTGAGCTTGGCCTGGTCGATGACGCCCGCTGGGCAGCGTTCTGCACCAAGCGCGAAGCCATCGAGCTGGAAGAACAGCGGCTGAAAAGCACCTGGGTACGCCCGGGTACCGAGCGCGGCGATGCCATCGCCGAGAAATTCGGCACGCCACTGGGCCACGAATACAACCTGATGAGCCTGCTGACCCGGCCGGAAATCGACTACAACGGCCTGATCGAGGTGACCGGCGAAGGTGCCCTCGACCCACAGGTGGCCGAACAGGTCGAGATCAAGGCCAAGTACGCCGGCTACATCGACCGTCAGCAGGACGAAATCGCTCGCCTGCGGGCCAGCGAAAACACCCGGCTGCCTGTGGATATCGACTATGCGGCCATCTCCGGGCTTTCCAAGGAGATTCAAGGCAAACTGGGGGCCACCCGTCCCGAGACCCTGGGCCAGGCTTCGCGCATCCCGGGTGTCACGCCGGCGGCCATCTCGCTGTTGATGATTCATTTGAAAAAACGCGGCGCAGGCCGTGAGTTGGAGCAAAGCGCTTGAGTTCTATGGTCACCCCGCACCACTCCCAGGAATTGGCCCAAGGGGCTCGGGAACTGGGGGTCGAACTGACCCAGGCCCAGCACGATCAACTGCTGGCCTACCTGGCCCTGTTGATAAAGTGGAACAAGGCCTACAACCTGACCGCCGTGCGCAACCCCGACGAGATGGTGTCGCGCCACCTGCTGGACAGCCTCAGCGTGATCGCCCACATCGGTGAAGGCGAGCGCTGGCTGGACGTGGGCAGCGGCGGCGGCATGCCTGGCGTGCCGCTGGCCATCCTGTTTCCGGAAAAGAAAATCACCTGCCTGGACAGCAACGGCAAGAAGACCCGCTTCATCACCCAGGTCAAACTGGAACTGAAGCTGGACAACCTGCAAGTTATCCACAGCCGGGTCGAGGCCTTCCAGCCAGAGGTGCCGTTCAACGGGATCATCTCCCGTGCGTTCAGCAGCCTGGAGGACTTCAGCAACTGGACGCGCCACCTCGGTGACACGAATACACGCTGGTTGGCAATGAAAGGGCTGCATCCGGCTGATGAACTGGTAGCATTACCGGCAGATTTTCACCTCGAAAGCGCACAGGCCTTGACCGTACCGGGTTGCCAAGGCCAACGTCATCTGCTGATACTGCGCCGCACGGCATGATTGGGAACACACGCAATAATGGCTAAGGTATTCGCGATCGCGAACCAGAAAGGTGGTGTGGGCAAAACCACCACCTGCATCAACCTCGCAGCATCGCTGGTCGCGACCAAGCGCCGCGTGCTGCTGATCGACCTCGATCCACAGGGCAACGCCACCATGGGTAGCGGTGTGGATAAGCACGGCCTGGAAAACTCGGTCTATGACCTGTTGATTGGCGAGTGCGACCTGTCCCAGGCCATGCACTTCTCCGAACACGGCGGCTACCAGCTGCTGCCGGCCAACCGTGACCTCACCGCGGCCGAAGTGGTACTGCTGGAAATGCAGATGAAGGAGAGCCGTCTGCGCACCGCGCTGGCGCCCATCCGAGAGAGCTACGACTACATCCTGATCGACTGCCCGCCGTCGCTGTCGATGCTGACCCTCAACGCCCTGGTGGCGTCCGATGGGGTGATCATCCCCATGCAGTGCGAGTACTTCGCCCTGGAAGGTCTCAGCGACCTTGTGGATAACATCAAGCGCATTGCCGAACTGCTGAACCCGGAATTGAAGATCGAAGGCCTGCTGCGGACCATGTACGACCCGCGCCTGAGCCTGATCAACGATGTGTCCGCGCAGCTCAAGGAACACTTCGGTGACCAGCTGTACGACACTGTCATTCCGCGCAACGTCCGCCTGGCAGAAGCCCCAAGCTTTGGCATGCCGGCCCTGGCCTACGACAAACAATCGCGTGGCGCACTGGCCTACCTGGCCCTGGCGGGCGAGATGGTTCGTCGCCAGCGCCGCCAAACTCGCGCTGAAAAAGCTTAAGGAATCCACATGGCCGTGAAGAAACGAGGTCTCGGACGTGGACTGGATGCCCTGCTAAGCGGGCCAACCGTCAGTGCGCTGGAAGAACAGGCTGTCAAAGTCGACCAGCGAGAATTGCAGCACCTGCCCCTGGACGTCATCCAGCGCGGCAAATACCAGCCTCGCCGGGACATGGACCCGCAAGCGCTGGAGGAACTTGCCCACTCGATTAAGAGCCAGGGCGTGATGCAACCGATCGTGGTACGGCCAATCGGCAACAACCGGTTCGAGATCATCGCCGGTGAGCGCCGCTGGCGTGCCAGCCAGCAGGCCGGGATGGAAACCATTCCGGCCATGGTTCGTGATGTGCCCGACGAAGCCGCCATCGCCATGGCGCTGATCGAGAACATCCAGCGCGAAGACCTGAACCCGGTCGAGGAAGCCATCGCTCTGCAGCGTCTGCAGCACGAGTTCCAGCTGACCCAGCAACAGGTGGCCGATGCCGTTGGCAAGTCGCGTGTGACCGTGGCCAACCTGCTGCGCCTTATCTCGCTGCCGGAAGTGATCAAGACCATGCTTGCCCATGGCGACCTGGAAATGGGTCACGCCCGTGCATTGCTCGGTTTGCCGGACGAACAGCAGGTGGAAGGGGCGCGACATGTTGTCGCACGTGGCCTGACCGTGCGCCAGACTGAAGCACTGGTTCGCCAGTGGCTGGCCGGCAAGCCGGAACCGGTTGAAGCGGCCAAGCCAGACCCGGACATCACCCGGCTCGAGCAGCGCCTGGCAGAGCGTCTAGGCTCTGATGTACAGATTCGTCACGGGCAAAAGGGCAAGGGCCAGTTGGTGATCCGTTACAACTCCCTGGACGAGCTTCAGGGCGTGCTCGCCCACATCCGCTGAAACAATCCTTTTGTAGCGCGCAGTCGGAAATCACTACCCGGCAGTTGAATAGGGGCTTAACCGCCCCTATACTCTGCGCGCATTTTGTCGGCACAAATTATGCCAAGTCATTGATTTTGGCGCGCCGACTCACGAGGAGCAATTTGTGATGGAAACCCGCACGCCAAACCGCCTGCCGTTCCATCGCTTGGCGGTATTTCCGGTATTGCTGGCTCAATGTGTCGTGTTTCTGTTGGCAGCCTTGGCGTTGTGGCAGTGGCGCGGGGCAGTCAGTGGATATTCAGGCCTCCTTGGAGGACTGATTGCCTGGTTGCCGAATTTGTATTTCGCTCACAAGGCTTTCCGGTTTTCCGGAGCCCGAGCCGCGCAAGCCATCGTCCGGTCGTTCTACGCTGGCGAGGCAGGCAAATTGATTTTGACGGCAGTGCTGTTCGCGCTGACGTTTGCAGGAGTGAAGCCATTGGCGCCGTTGGCAGTATTCGGTGTCTTCGTGCTGACCCAACTGGTCAGCTGGTTCGCACCCCTGCTGATGAAAACAAGACTTTCGAGACCTTAGGGCGTTTGAGGCAACCATGGCAGCAGAAACCGCTTCGGGCTATATCCAGCACCACTTGCAGAACTTGACCTTCGGTCAACTACCAGACGGCGGCTGGGGCTTTGCCCACTCCGCAGCACAAGCCAAGGAAATGGGCTTTTGGGCTTTCCACGTCGATACTCTCGGCTGGTCTGTGGCCCTGGGCCTGATTTTCGTCCTGATTTTCCGCATGGCGGCGAAAAAGGCGACTTCGGGCCAGCCTGGCGCCCTGCAGAACTTCGTTGAAGTGCTGGTAGAGTTCGTCGACGGCAGCGTCAAGGACAGCTTCCACGGCCGTAGCGCCGTGATCGCTCCCCTGGCCCTGACCATTTTCGCCTGGGTGTTCCTGATGAACGCTATCGACCTGATACCGGTCGACTGGATTCCTCATCTGGCAGCCCTGGTGACCGGCGACCACGAGATCCCGTTCCGCGCAGTGTCCACCACCGACCCGAACGCCACGCTCGGCATGGCGCTCTCGGTGTTTGCACTGATCATTTTCTACAGCATCAAGATCAAGGGCCTGGGTGGCTTCATCGGCGAACTGACCCTGCACCCGTTCAGCAGCAAGAACATGCTGGTTCAGATCATTCTGATCCCGGTCAACTTCCTGCTGGAATTCGTGACACTGATCGCCAAGCCAATCTCTCTGGCTCTGCGACTGTTCGGCAACATGTACGCTGGCGAACTGGTGTTCATCCTGATCGCCGTGATGTTCGGCAGTGGCCTGCTGTGGCTGAGCGGTCTGGGTGTTGTCCTGCAATGGGCGTGGGCTGTGTTCCACATCCTGATCATCACCCTGCAGGCCTTTATCTTCATGATGCTGACCATCGTCTACCTGTCGATGGCGCACGAAGAGAACCATTAAGACCCGCCTGGCGTGTCTGATGACCCTTCCACCCTGGTGGGAGGGTGCCCTTGGGGGGAGTCTGCCGGGGCTGCTGCAAAAACGATTTGTTTTACCGCTTTAATCTAAGAAAACCTAACCAATACGACGTAAAAGTCGGGAGGAAAGATGGAAACTGTAGTTGGTCTAACCGCTATCGCTGTTGCTCTGCTGATCGGCCTGGGCGCACTGGGTACTGCTATCGGCTTCGGCCTGCTGGGCGGCAAATTCCTGGAAGGCGCAGCTCGCCAGCCAGAAATGGTCCCAATGCTGCAAGTTAAAATGTTCATCGTTGCCGGTCTGCTCGACGCCGTCACCATGATCGGTGTTGGTATCGCTCTGTTCTTCACCTTCGCGAACCCCTTCGTTGGTCAACTCGCTGGCTAATCTCTCGAACCTTCGAGCTGATTGGTGTGAACAAAGAACGAGCGAGGTGTTGGCGTGAACATTAATGCAACCCTGATTGGCCAGTCCGTTGCGTTCTTCATTTTTGTACTGTTTTGCATGAAGTTCGTGTGGCCTCCGGTCATCGCGGCTTTGCAAGAACGTCAGAAGAAGATCGCGGATGGACTGGACGCTGCACAACGAGCAGCTCGCGACCTGGAGCTGGCCCAAGACAAAGCGGGTCAGCAACTGCGCGATGCTAAAGCTCAGGCAGCCGAAATCATTGAGCAAGCCAAGAAACGCGGCGCTCAGATCGTCGACGAGGCCCGTGAACAGGCCCGTGTCGAAGCTGATCGCGTGAAGGCTCAGGCTCAGGCCGAGATCGAGCAGGAACTGAACGGTGTCAAAGACGCGCTGCGTGCCCAAGTGGGTGCTCTGGCCGTAGGCGGTGCCGAGAAGATCCTGGGCGCCACAATCGATCAAAACGCGCACGCGGAGCTGGTTAACAAACTGGCTGCAGAAATCTAAGCGAGGGCGATCATGGCAGAACTGACCACGTTGGCCCGACCTTACGCTAAGGCAGCCTTCGAGCATGCCCAGGCCCACCAGCAACTGGCCAATTGGTCAGCCATGCTCGGCCTGGCTGCTGCGGTGTCGGAAGACGACACCATGCAGCGCCTGCTCAAGGCCCCGCGACTGACGAGCGCACAAAAGGCCGCCACTTTTATTGAAGTGTGCGGTGAAAAGTTTGATAGCCAGGCACAGAATTTCATTCATGTTGTCGCGGAAAACGACCGTCTCCTGCTGTTGCCGGAGATCGCGGCTCTGTTCGACCTGTACAAGGCCGAGCAAGAGAAATCCGTAGACGTGGAAGTAACCAGTGCATTTGCATTGAACGACGAACAGCAAGACAAACTCGCCAAGGTTCTCAGTGCACGGCTCGGCCGAGAAGTGCGACTGCACGCCGCGCTAGATGCCTCCCTCATCGGGGGCGTCGTCATTCGCGCTGGCGACCTGGTAATCGATGGTTCAGTGCGTGGCAAACTCGCGCAGCTGGCCGAAGCATTGAAATCTTGAGTTTGAAGGGGCAGCAGAGCAATGCAGCAACTCAATCCTTCCGAAATAAGTGAAATTATCAAGGGCCGCATCGACAAGCTCGATGTGACCTCCCAAGCCCGTAACGAAGGCACTGTCGTCAGCGTATCTGACGGTATCGTGCGGATTCACGGTCTGGCCGACGTCATGTACGGCGAGATGATCGAGTTTCCGGGCGGCGTCTTCGGCATGGCCCTCAACCTGGAGCAGGACTCCGTAGGTGCCGTTATTCTCGGTTCCTACCAGTCCCTGGCCGAAGGCATGAGCGCCAAGTGCACTGGCCGCGTCCTGCAGGTTCCGGTTGGCAAGGAACTGCTGGGTCGCGTCGTCGACGCACTGGGCAACCCTGTTGACGGCAAAGGTCCACTGGGCAACACCGAGACCGACGCGGTCGAGAAAGTTGCACCAGGCGTGATCTGGCGTAAGTCGGTAGACCAGCCTGTACAGACTGGCTACAAGTCGGTTGACGCCATGATCCCTGTCGGCCGTGGCCAGCGCGAGCTGATCATCGGTGACCGCCAGATCGGCAAGACCGCCATGGCGATCGACGCGATCATCAACCAGAAAAACAGCGGCATCTTCTGCGTGTACGTTGCCATTGGTCAGAAGCAATCGACCATTGCCAACATCGTGCGCAAGCTGGAAGAGAACGGCGCTCTGGCCAACACCATCGTTGTTGCCGCCAGTGCCTCGGAATCGGCTGCCCTGCAATACCTGGCACCGTACTCCGGTTGCACCATGGGTGAATTCTTCCGCGACCGCGGTGAAGACGCGCTGATCGTTTATGACGATCTGTCCAAGCAAGCAGTGGCTTACCGCCAGATCTCCCTGCTGCTGCGCCGTCCACCAGGCCGTGAAGCCTACCCAGGTGACGTGTTCTATCTCCACTCCCGTCTGCTGGAGCGTGCATCGCGCGTTTCCGAAGAGTACGTCGAGAAGTTCACCAACGGTGCTGTGACTGGCAAGACCGGTTCCCTGACCGCACTGCCGATCATCGAAACCCAGGCTGGCGACGTTTCCGCGTTCGTTCCGACCAACGTGATTTCCATCACCGACGGTCAGATCTTCCTGGAATCGGCCATGTTCAACTCGGGCATCCGCCCAGCAGTGAACGCCGGTGTTTCGGTATCCCGTGTGGGTGGTGCCGCTCAGACCAAGATCATCAAGAAGCTGTCCGGTGGCATCCGTACCGCTCTGGCTCAGTACCGTGAACTGGCTGCATTCGCCCAGTTCGCTTCTGACCTGGACGAAGCCACCCGCAAGCAACTGGAGCACGGTCAGCGCGTTACCGAGCTGATGAAGCAGAAGCAATACGCTCCTATGTCCATCGCGGACATGGCGCTGTCGCTGTACGCCGCTGAGCGTGGTTTCCTGACTGACGTCGAAATCGCCAAGATCGGTAGCTTCGAGCAGGCCCTGATTGCTTACTTCAACCGCGATCACGCCGATTTGATGGCGAAGATCAACGTGAAGGGTGACTTCAATGACGAAATCGACGCTGGCATCAAAGCCGGTATCGAGAAGTTCAAGGCCACCCAAACCTGGTAAGCCGCAGCGGGAGCCGCGAGGCTCCCGCTTGCTAACCTGATAGGTGTTACATGGCAGGCGCAAAAGAGATTCGCAGTAAGATTGCGAGCATCAAAAGCACGCAAAAAATTACCAGCGCCATGGAAAAAGTGGCGGTCAGCAAAATGCGCAAGGCTCAAATGCGCATGGCAGCCAGCCGTCCCTACGCGGAGCATATCCGCCAGGTGATTGGACATCTGGCCAACGCCAACCCGGAATACCGCCACCCGTTCATGATCGACCGCGAAGTAAAGCGCGTCGGTTACGTCGTGGTGAGCAGTGACCGTGGTCTGTGCGGCGGCTTGAATACCAACCTGTTCAAGGCCCTGGTCAAGGACATGGCGGTAAACCGCGAGCGCGGCGTCGAGATCGATCTGTGCGTGGTCGGCGCCAAGGGTGCGGCATTCTTCCGCAACTTCGGCGGCAACGTCGTTGCAGCGATCAGCCACCTGGGCGAAGAGCCATCGATCAATGATCTGATCGGCAGCGTCAAGGTGATGCTGGATGCCTACCTGGATGGCCGTATTGATCGCCTGTCCGTGGTGTCCAACAAGTTCGTGAATACCATGACGCAAAAGCCAACGGTCGAGCAATTGGTTCCGTTGGTCGCAACCCCGGATCAAGAACTCAAGCACCACTGGGACTACCTCTACGAACCCGATGCCAAGGAGCTGCTGGACGGCCTGATGGTTCGGTACGTGGAGTCGCAGGTCTACCAGGCGGTGGTCGAGAACAACGCGGCCGAGCAGGCTGCGCGGATGATCGCGATGAAAAACGCCACCGACAACGCCGGCGACCTGATCAGCGAATTGCAGCTGGTCTACAACAAGGCGCGTCAGGCTGCGATCACCCAAGAGATCTCGGAAATCGTCGGCGGCGCTGCCGCGGTTTAACGGTTCAAATATTCAGAGGATCCTGCTATGAGTAGCGGACGTATCGTTCAAATCATCGGCGCCGTCATCGACGTGGAATTCCCACGTGACAGCGTACCGAGCATCTACAACGCGCTGAGTGTTCAAGGCGCGCCAACCACTCTGGAAGTTCAGCAGCAGCTGGGCGATGGCGTGGTTCGTACCATTGCAATGGGTTCCACCGAAGGCCTGAAACGTGGCCTGGACGTGGTCGACACCGGCGCTCCTATCTCGGTACCGGTCGGTAAAGCGACCCTGGGCCGTATCATGGACGTGCTGGGCAACCCAATCGACGAAGCCGGCCCGATCGGTGAAGAAGAGCGCCGTGGTATCCACCAGCCGGCTCCTTCGTTCGCTGAACAAGCGGGCGGCAACGACCTGCTTGAAACCGGCATCAAGGTTATCGACCTGGTCTGCCCGTTCGCCAAAGGCGGTAAAGTCGGTCTGTTCGGTGGTGCCGGTGTAGGCAAGACCGTAAACATGATGGAACTGATCCGTAACATCGCGATGGAACACAGCGGTTACTCCGTGTTCGCCGGTGTGGGTGAGCGTACTCGTGAAGGTAACGACTTCTATCACGAGATGAAGGACTCCAACGTTCTGGACAAGGTTGCCCTGGTCTACGGTCAGATGAACGAGCCACCAGGCAACCGTCTGCGCGTAGCGCTGACCGGCCTGACCATGGCCGAGAAGTTCCGTGACGAAGGTAACGACGTTCTGCTGTTCGTCGACAACATCTACCGTTACACCCTGGCCGGTACCGAAGTATCGGCACTGCTGGGCCGTATGCCTTCGGCCGTGGGTTACCAGCCGACGCTGGCTGAAGAGATGGGTACTCTGCAAGAGCGCATCACTTCGACCAAAGCCGGTTCGATCACCTCGGTACAAGCTGTATACGTACCTGCGGACGACCTGACCGACCCGTCGCCAGCCACCACGTTCGCCCACTTGGACGCTACCGTCGTTCTGTCCCGTGACATCGCCTCCCTGGGTATCTACCCAGCGGTCGACCCACTGGACTCGACTTCGCGCCAACTGGACCCACTGGTCATTGGCCAGGATCACTACGATACCGCTCGTGGTGTTCAGTACGTGCTGCAGCGTTACAAAGAGCTGAAAGACATCATCGCGATCTTGGGTATGGACGAGCTGTCGGAATCCGACAAGCAACTCGTTACCCGTGCTCGTAAGATTCAGCGCTTCCTGTCGCAGCCGTTCTTCGTGGCTGAAGTCTTCACCGGTGCCCCAGGTAAATACGTTTCCCTGAAAGACACCATTGCTGGCTTCAAAGGCATCCTCAACGGTGACTACGACCACCTGCCAGAACAAGCGTTCTACATGGTCGGCGGCATCGAAGAAGCGATCGAGAAAGCCAAGAAACTGTAATCCCGGCGCCCGGCAACGGGCGCTAATCAGGTTGAGGCAAGCAGATGGCTATGACAGTCCATTGCGATATCGTCAGCGCGGAAGGGGAAATCTTCTCCGGCCTGGTCGAGATGGTGATTGCACACGGTGAACTGGGTGACCTGGGCGTTGCCCTGGGCCACGCACCGTTGCTCACCAATCTGAAGCCAGGTCCGATCCGCTTGATCAAGCAGGGTGGGGAAGAGGAGGTGTTCTACATCTCCGGTGGTTTCCTCGAGGTTCAGCCGAACATGGTCAAGGTTCTTGCCGACACCGTGCAGCGTGCTGCCGACCTGGACGAAGCCTCCGCTCAGGAAGCCGTCAAGGCTGCTGAGAAGGCCCTGAACGAGCAAGGCGCCGACTTCGACTACGGCGCTGCTGCCGCACGTCTGGCCGAGGCCGCAGCCCAGCTGCGCACCGTTCAGCAGATCCGCAAGAAGTTCGGCAAATAAGCCGCAGCCTCTGTGCGATTGAGTAAAAGGGTAGCCTCGGCTACCCTTTTTCTTTTTCCGCTTTTCATTCTTCGGTCGCAGTTGCCGACCGCTTCGGATTGGTAGCCAGTCAATGTCCCTCGATATCGTCATTCTTGCTGCAGGCCAGGGCACGCGCATGCGCTCGGCCATCCCCAAGGTACTCCACCCGGTGGCGGGCAATTCCATGCTCGGCCACGTTATCCACAGCGCCCGGCAGCTGGCCCCCGAAGGGATTCACGTGGTGATCGGCCACGGTGCCGACCTGGTGCGTGAACGCCTTGCCGCGCCGGACCTCAATTTCGTCCTGCAGGACCAGCAACTCGGCACCGGCCATGCCGTCGCCCAGGCACTGCCTGCACTGACTGCTGAAACCGTACTGATCCTCTATGGCGATGTGCCGCTGATCGAAGTCGACACCCTCAAGCGTCTGCTCGCCCTGGTGACCCCAGCGCAATTGGGCCTGCTGACCGTCAACCTAGCCGACCCCACCGGCTACGGCCGCATCGTGCGAGATGGTGCTGGCCTGGTCAGCGCCATAGTCGAGCACAAGGACGCCAGCGAGGCACAACGCGCCATCAAGGAAGGCAACACCGGCATTCTTGCCGTACCCGGCAAGCGCTTGGCCGAATGGTTGGGGCGCCTGTCCAACCACAACGCCCAGGGCGAGTACTACCTGACGGATGTGATCGCCATGGCGGTCAGTGACGGCCTGGTGGTGGCTACCGAGCAGCCCGACGATGCCATGGAAGTGCAGGGTGCCAACGACCGTCGGCAACTGGCCGAGCTGGAGCGCCACTATCAACTTCGCGAAGGCCGCCGCCTGATGGCCCAGGGTGTCACCCTGCGCGACCCGGCACGCTTCGACGTGCGCGGTGAGGTCACGGTCGGCCGTGACGTGCTGATCGACGTCAACGTGATACTGGAAGGCAAGGTAGTGATCGAGGACGACGTGGTCATCGGCCCGAACTGTTACATCAAGGACAGTACCTTGCGCAAAGGCGTGGTGCTGAAGGCCAACACCCACCTGGACGGCGCGGTGATGGGCGAGGGCAGCGATGCGGGTCCGTTCGCGCGCTTGCGCCCGGGTACTGTGATGGAAGCGCGTGCCCATGTGGGTAACTTCGTGGAACTGAAAAATACCCACATGCACGAAGACGCCAAGGCCGGCCACCTGGCCTATCTGGGCGACGCCGACATTGGCGCACGCACCAACATCGGCGCCGGCACCATCACCTGCAACTACGATGGCGCCAACAAGTGGCGCACGGTGATGGGTGAGGACGTGTTCATCGGCTCCAACAACTCGTTGGTGGCGCCTGTGGATATCCAGGCCGGGGCCACGACGGCCGCGGGCTCGACCATTACTCAGGAAGTGCCCGCAGGCCAACTGGCTGTGGGTCGTGCCCGCCAGCGCAACATCGACGGCTGGAAGCGCCCTGAGAAAATCAAGAAGTCTTGAGGTATCCAACCACTTCGTAGCCGCTGCCGTCAGGCTACGGCTACGAGCTTGTGGATAAGTTGATGAAAACGCCTGCCGCCACCTGAATCACAGTTCACTTGACGAAAACCCGCCGATAGGTTTTGATTGCTTCCGTTATCTTTCGGATCGAAACTTAAAAGCCACCATGTCGAAACGCAACACTCCCCAGCGCCGTCACAACATCCTTGCCCTGCTCAATGAACAGGGCGAAGTGAGTGTCGACGCGCTGGCACGTCGCTTCGAAACTTCCGAAGTCACCATTCGCAAGGATTTGGCTGCCTTGGAAAGCAACGGGCTGCTGTTGCGTCGCTATGGCGGCGCGATCCCGGTGCCTCAGGAAATGATCGCCGAGCAGGCGCAAAGTGTTTCTATCCACAAGCAGGCCATTGCGCGCGCGGCCGTGGGTAAGATTCGCGAGCACGCCCGCATCATCATCGACAGCGGTAGCACCACCGCCGCCATGATCCCCGAACTGGCTCATCAGCCTGGGCTGGTGGTAATGACCAATTCGCTGCATGTGGCCAACGCCCTCAGTGAGTTGGAGCATGAGCCCGTACTGTTGATGACCGGCGGCACCTGGGACCCGCATTCCGAGTCCTTTCAGGGCCAGGTCGCCGAACAAGTGCTGCGTTCGTACGACTTCGATCAGCTGTTCATCGGTGCCGATGGCATTGACCTGGCGCGAGGCACCACCACCTTCAACGAGCTGCTGGGCTTGAGCCGTGTCATGGCCGAGGTTGCCCGCGAAGTGATCGTGATGGTCGAGTCCGACAAGGTAGGCCGCAAGATTCCCAACCTGGAACTGCCCTGGAGCAGTGTCCACACCCTCATTACCGATGATCGCTTGCCGCAGACGGCACGCGACCAGATTCAGGCCCGCGGTATCACCCTCATCTGCGCCGCCGCCAGCTAGGAGAACAACCCATGTGTGGAATCGTAGGCGCCATCGCCGAACGTAACATCACCGCCATCCTGCTCGAAGGCCTCAAGCGCCTGGAGTACCGTGGTTATGACAGCGCCGGCGTGGCCGTGTACACCAACACCGGTGGCGTGCAACGCCGCCGCCGCGTGGGCAAGGTGAGCGAGTTGGAGGCGGCCCTGGCGAGCGACCCGCTGGTGGGCCAGTTGGGCATCGCTCACACCCGTTGGGCGACCCACGGTGCGCCAACCGAGCGCAACGCGCACCCTCACTTCTCCAGCGACACCGTGGCCGTGGTACACAACGGCATCATCGAAAACCATGAAGTGCTGCGTGACCGTCTGAAAGGCATGGGTTACACCTTCAGTTCCGATACGGACACCGAAGTCATCGCGCATTTGCTGCACCACCATCTCAAGGCGCTGCCTGACCTGGTCGATGCGCTCAAGGCAACCGTCAAGGAACTGCACGGCGCCTATGGCCTGGCCGCTATCCACCAGGCGCAACCTGACCGCCTGGTAGCCGCGCGCAGTGGCAGCCCGCTGGTGATCGGCCTGGGCCTGGGCGAGAACTTCCTGGCTTCCGACCAGTTGGCCCTGCGCCAGGTCACTGACCGCTTCATGTACCTCGAAGAAGGCGACATCGCGGAAATCACCCGCGAAAAAGTCCGCATCTGGAACAGCGAAGGTCAACCGGTACAGCGTGAGAACGTGCAGTACCACGAAGGCGCCGAAGCCGCCGACAAGGGCGAATTCCGCCACTTCATGCTCAAGGAAATCCACGAGCAGCCACGTGTGGTGCAACGCACCCTGGAAGGCCGCCTGGGCCAGGCGCAAGTGCTGGTACAAGCGTTCGGCCCACAGGCGGCCGAGTTGTTTGCCAAGGTACGCAACGTGCAAATCGTCGCCTGCGGTACCAGCTACCACGCCGGCATGGTTGCCCGTTACTGGCTCGAAGGCCTGGCAGGTATTCCATGCCAGGTGGAAGTGGCCAGCGAGTTCCGTTACCGCCGTGTGGTGGTGCAGCCCGATACGCTGTTCGTGTCCATCTCCCAGTCCGGCGAAACCGCCGATACCCTGGCAGCCCTGCGTAATGCCAAGGAGCTGGGTTTCCTCGGCAGCCTGGCCATCTGCAACGTCGGCATCAGCTCGCTGGTACGTGAGTCGGACCTGACCCTGCTGACCCAGGCTGGCCCGGAAATCGGCGTGGCCTCCACCAAGGCGTTCACCACGCAACTGGTGGCCCTGATGCTGCTGACCTTGTCCCTGGGCCAGGTGAAAGGCACCCTTGAAGCCGGCGTCGAAGCCGAACTGGTGGAAGAACTTCGCCGCCTGCCAACTCGCCTGGGCGAGGCCCTGGCGATGGATAGCACGGTCGAGAACGTCGCCCAATTGTTCGCCGAGAAGCACCACACCCTGTTCCTGGGCCGTGGCGCACAGTTCCCGGTGGCGATGGAAGGGGCACTCAAGCTCAAGGAAATCTCCTACATCCACGCCGAAGCCTACCCAGCCGGCGAGCTCAAGCACGGCCCGCTGGCGCTGGTGGACAAGGACATGCCGATCGTCACCGTGGCGCCCAACAACGAGCTGTTGGAAAAGCTCAAGTCCAACCTGCAGGAAGTGCGTGCCCGTGGCGGCGAGCTGATCGTCTTCGCCGACGCCCAGGCCGAGTTCCGCGACGGCCCGGGTACCCATGTGGTGGCGATGCCGCACATCGTCGATGCGTTGGCACCGATCCTGTACACCATTCCGTTGCAACTGCTGTCGTACTACGTGGCGGTGCTCAAGGGGACGGATGTGGATCAGCCGCGTAACCTGGCAAAGTCGGTGACGGTGGAGTAAATGGGGCTATACCGAGCTGGCTGCTGGTTTTAGAGAATTAAAACTGTCGCGGAAGACGGTAGGACCCATCTACCGCCTTCTGCGATCTCCTAAGCCTTTGGCTGCTTCCAAGCCTTCAAGACCACTACACCAGCTGCCCGCAAAGAATAAAATGGTTTGAAATCCTTGGCGCCTTCGAAAGCCTTGTACAGGTTCGTGACCGCATCCTTGAGGCCGATTACCGAATTGATGCTGATCTTCCAGGTTGGCCTGGTGTTGGCCTGGTGTTGGGCAAACGTGCGGGCTTCTTTCGTCATCTTTCGACTCTCCTGATCCCATTCAGTCATTAGAAGCGTCTGTTCTCGAGGGTCTCCCGAGAACGTCCAGTCTCGGCATGCCGCCCCAGGACGTTCCACCCCACACATTGCGTATTGACCGGTAACCAGGCAATCAGCTGGCGAGTGCTGGTGAGCGCTGATTTGGCCTTCACTTGCTGCGTGTCACTCGCCAGACCGTATTCGACAGGTCATCGGCGATGATCAGCGCGCCTTTGGGGTCCACGGTCACACCCACGGGCCTGCCCCTGGTTTTCCCATCAGTGCCCCGAAAACCGGTGGCAAAGTCCACCGGGTCACCCGAAGGCTGGCCGTTGCTGAACGGTACGAAGACCACCTTGTAGCCGACCGGGTTCTCCCGGTTCCAGCTGCCGTGCTCGCCCACGAATGCACCCTGCGCGAATTTCTCGCCCATGGACGCCTGGGAGAAGTCCACGCCCAGCGCCGCCACATGGGAGCCCAGGCTGTAATCCGGCTTGATGGCCTCGGCGACCTTGGCCGGGTTCTGCGGCTGTGCGCGCGGATCGACGTTCTGGCCCCAGTAGCTGTAGGGCCAACCATAAAAGGCACCGTCTTTGACGGACGTCAGGTAATCGGGTACCAGGTCGGGGCCCAGCTCGTCCCGTTCATTGGCCACCGCCCATAGCTTGCCTGTACCCGGCTGAATCCGGAGCGCGGTGGGGTTGCGCAGCCCGGTCGCGTAGGCGCGATGGGCACCGGTTTGCGCATCCACTTCCCACACCCTGGCGCGGTCGATTTCCACTTCCATGCCGCGTTCGGTGATGTTGCTGTTCGAACCGATACCCACGTACAGGAACCGCCCGTCGGGGCTGATGGCCAGTGATTTGGTCCAGTGGTGGTTCACCTGCCCAGGCAGGTCGGTGATTTTGGTAGGCGGGCCGCTGGCCTTGGTCTGGCCGTCGGTGTAGTCGAAGCGAACCAGGCGGTCCTGGTTGGCCACGTAGACATGGCCATTGCCATAGGCCAACCCGTACGGTGCATTGAGATTGTCGGCGAAAACGGTCTTCACCTCGTAGGTACCGTCGCCATCAGCATCGCGCAGCAGGGTCAGGCGGTTGCCACCTTTCACGGGCGTGGTGCCGCGTGCTTTCACCAGGCTCGCAATCACGTCCTTGGGCTTGAGTGCCGCTTCGGTGCCGCCCTTGCCCTCGGCCACCAGGATATCGCCGTTGGGTAGAATCAGTGTCTGGCGCGGTATCTTCAGGTCGGTGGCGATAGCGGTAATGGTATAGCCCTCCGGTACCGAAGGTTTCTGGTCACCCCATGCCGCCGGCTCGGCAATCTTCATGGTGGGCAACAGCCCCCGTTCCGGTGTCGGCAACTTCGGGTCTGGGCCGTGGGCCTGGGTGTTGTCGCCTTCGCCATTGCAGGCGCTCAACAGAAACGCCATGCTCAAGGCGGTCAGTGCGCTTGAATGTCTCATTGAGCACCCCCGGTGCGCAGGTTGGTGAGCCCCAGCCACGTGGCGATGCAGGCGAGCGGGGCAGCGATCACCGATAGCACCAGCCCTGCAGGCATGACGGCCCACGCATCCTTGGCGTGCTCGAATGAATTGATCAGCCCAAGTATCCATGTCACCAGCAATAGCAGGAAGTACAGGACAGGCCTGCCGCGCTTCGGTTGTGCGCGCACCAGGTTGACCAGCGCGAAGAGCAGCGCCAGGCCGCAGAACAGCTCGGCGCCGGCCACCAGCCAGGCCGCGAAATTGCTCCATTGACTCTGATACGTCTGGAAGTAGGCGATATCACTGATCAGTGCGCCCAGAAACAGCGGGACGGTCCCAGCCAGCAGGGTAGCGTGTAGCGGCCCAGGCGTGGTCGGGTAGGGGAGGCGAGCAGTAGCGGTCATGATGGCTCCTTTATCGTTCAGCAGCCCTGGGTAGGGCGCTCACGCTCAAACTGCGCCTAAAAACGATCATGCTGCCGGCTGAAAAGTTCAACGCAATTGCCGGGGTGGCCGAAGGGGCTGAAACCGTTCGCGTGGAAACAATGTGTAACGTAAGAAATCCCACAAAAATCCGCACGATGGTCTAAGACCATAGTATTGCACCGCATGACACCGCCAAATTCTGGACTACCCTAATCTCAGAGAAGTCTGAATCAGGGGGTTACCACATGCTCGCGCAATTACCACCGGCCTTACAGAATCTTCAGTTACCGCTGCGCCTGAGACTCTGGGATGGTCATGAGTTCAACCTGGGCCCTTCGCCCAGTGTCACTATCGTGGTGAAAGATCCACAACTGGTGACCCAGTTCACTCACCCGAGTCTCGACCTGCTGGGCACTGCCTTCGTTGAAGGCAAGCTGGAGATGGAAGGTTCGATTGGTGAGGTCATTCGGGTATGTGACGAGCTGAGCCAGGCGCTGGTGCAAGACGATGACGGCGACCAGCCTATTCGCACGGTGCACGACAAGGACACCGATGCCGCTGCCATCTCCTACCACTACGACCTGTCCAACGAGTTCTACCAGCTGTGGCTGGACCAGGACATGGCCTATTCCTGCGCCTACTTCCAGACTGGCACCGAGACGCTGGAACAAGCCCAGCACGCCAAGTTCGAGCACCTGTGTCGCAAGCTTCGCCTGCAGGCCGGTGACTATCTGCTGGATGTCGGCTGCGGGTGGGGCGGGTTGGCGCGCTATGCCGCCCGCGAATACGGTGCCAGGGTGTTTGGTATTACCCTGAGCAAGGAGCAGCTCAAGCTGGCCCGCGAGCGGGTCAAGGCCGAAGGGCTGGAGCATCTGGTGGAGCTGCAATTGCTCGACTACCGCGACCTGCCTCAGGACGGGCGTTTTGACAAGGTGGTCAGTGTCGGCATGTTCGAGCACGTCGGCCACGCCAACCTGCAGGTGTATTGCGAGAAGCTCTTCGGTGCCGTGCGGGAGGGTGGCCTAGTGATGAACCACGGCATTACCGCCAAACACACCGATGGTCGCCCGGTGGGGCGCGGGGCAGGGGAGTTCATCGAACGCTATGTGTTCCCCCACGGGGAGCTGCCGCACGTAGCGATGATGTCGGCACGCATCAGCGAGGCCGGCTTTGAAGTGGTCGATGTAGAAAGCCTGCGCCTGCACTACGCCAAGACATTGGACTTCTGGAGCAAGCGGCTGGAGGCCAACCTGGATAAAGCTGCCGCCATGGTACCCGACCAGGCGCTGCGTATCTGGCGCCTGTACCTGGCCGGTTGTTCATACGCATTTGCCCAAGGCTGGATCAACATCCATCAGATCCTGTCGGTGAAGACCTACTCCGACGGCAGCCATGGGTTGCCATGGACCCGCGAGGATCTGTACCGCTAACCCCGCCCGGGTGCGCATTTACAGGATGGGTGAAATCAACCTGGCGATGCGCATACCCAATTTCTGCAGCCGGTGGGTGCGCCGGCTGTCCTCCACGGTGATCTCCCGCGACAGGGCGAAATCGGCCTCGAGCATTTCCTCGACCTGGCTGGCGAAGGCCTCGTCGACCGTCAGCAGCATGATTTCGAAGTTCAGCCGGAACGAGCGGTTGTCCATGTTGGCGCTGCCGATGGCGCTGATCTCGCTGTCCACCAGCACCACCTTCTGATGCAGGAAGCCCGGACCGTAGCGGAACATGCGCACCCCCGCTCGTACTGCCTCGAACGCAAACAGGCTGGACGCTGCGTACACCACTTTGTGGTCTGGCCGTGACGGCAGCAGGATACGTACGTCGACCCCGCGTAAAACCGCCAGGCGCAAGGCGGCGAACACCGCTTCATCGGGGATGTAATAGGGGGTAGTGATCCATACTCGTTCGGTGGCCGCATGGATGGCTTCCACGAAAAACAGCGAGCAGGTCTCTTGTGCGTCCGCCGGGCCGCTGGCCAGCACCTGACAGAGGACGCCTCCGTCTGCATAGGTCTCCGGCAAGATCAGCGGCGGCAGTTTGCGTGAGGCCCAGAACCAGTCTTCGGCGAATGATTCCTGGAGGCAGGCCACCACCGGGCCGGTGATGCGCACGTGTGTATCGCGCCAGGGTGACAACTTCGGGTTGCCCCCCAGGTATTCGTCGCCGACGTTATGACCGCCGACAAACCCGACCAGGCCGTCGACCACCACGATCTTGCGGTGGTTGCGGAAGTTGACCTGAAAGCGGTTGAGCCATCCGCTGCGAGTAGCGAAAGCGCGAGCCTTGACCCCGCCCTTGCGCAAGGTATCGCTGTATTCGTGGGGTAGCGCGTGGCTTCCTACGCTGTCGTACAGCACGTAGATCTTCACGCCCTCGGCCGCCTTTTTCAGGAGCAGGGCCTGCAGCTCACGCCCTATATGGTCGTCGTGGATGATGAAGAATTGCACGAGGATGACTTCGCGGGCTTCGCGAATGGCATCGAAAATGGCGTTGAACGTAGCTTTGCCATTAATCAGCAGGCTGACCTGGTTGTTCGCCAGGCAAGGCATGCGTCCCAGTTTGGGCATGGCCCTGAGCGAGTCATAGGAGCTGGAGTTGCGTGCGGTGAGCGCTTCTTCCACCCAGGGGCGCCAGTCCAGGTCGGCGATGGCAGTGTGCATCTCGCGGTTGGCCTGGCGCCGTGCCTCGATGTAGGCATCGAAGGTGCTGCGGCCGAAGACCAGGTAGGGAAGCAAGGTCAGGTAGGGTACGAAGACCAGCGATAGCGCCCAGGCGATCGAGCCTTGGGCGGTACGAACCGTTAGCACCGCATGGACGGCAGCAATGATGCCGATCAGGTGAACCAGGCCAAACAGGTAGCCAAAAAACCAGGGGCTGTGATAATCCATGCGCGGCGTTGCTCCCGAATGCGTTGTGTCTAACAGACCACGTTAAGGGCGGCTTGTCTCGAAATAATTCTGCGTGCAACGCACCGAGCGATTCGGCGTCCAAGTAACATCATCCAGCCAAGACTGGAACAACCCCCCAGGAGCTACCCATGAATATTCGTTTGCCGGCTATGGCATTGGCCCTTTGTCTGTCGGCGCCCTTTGCGCAGGCGCAGATGCTTCAACCGGGCTTGTGGGAGCTGACCACCAGCAACATGCAGGTCGACGGCAATGCACTGCCAGACCTCAATGTCATGTTGGGGCAAATGCAGATGCTGGCGCCAGAACAGAAAGCCATGGTCGAACAGGCTATGGCCAAGCAAGGCATCAGCGTGGGGGGCAAGGGCATTCGCAGCTGCCTGACCCAGGCCCAGGTGCAAAGCAACGATATCCCCCTGCAAGACCCTCAGTCGGGGTGCACCCAGCAAATCACTTCCCGCCAAGGCAATGTGTGGAATTTCCGCTTCAGCTGCCCTAAGGCGCAAGGTACTGGCCAAGCGACCTTCCTCAGCCAGAGAGAGTTTCTGACCAAGGTCAGCGGCACTTTCAACGCCACAGGTACCCAGCAGAAGGGCAGCATGGAAACCCGTGCCGTATGGCTGGGCAATGATTGCGGCGGCGTTCGGCCACGTAGCTAGGGCTGCTGGAAGATACCCTGTGGGACCGGTTGAGGCTCGACAATAACGCAGCTCGAATGCCCGGATATCACCCGGCGCTGGCGTCCCGAGCTTCGGCGGGTCCCACATTCAGGTGCGCTCGCGCGGGCGTATAGTTCCACGTGGAACATCCACTTTCCAAGATGTAGAAAATTTCACAATCTGGACGAGAGGCCCGGTTTAGAGTCGCGCACGATGCGGATCCTGTGCCTGCGCTATTTCATCTTTGGCGACAATCCGCATGTTACATTATAACAATGCGACCATTGTCACTTCCCTAGATGAACCCAGCCGGATTCGCCATGCACAGACGCCAACTGCTCAACCTGATCCTGGCCAGCACCACGCTGGCCCTGCCATTTGGCGCCTCCGCGGCGCTGGTGCGCGATGCACGATTGTGGCGTAGCAGTGACAAGCTACGGGTCGTTTTTGATTTGAGTGGTCCAGTGCAATTCAAGACCTTCACCCTGCAGGCACCCGACCGGCTGATCGTCGATGTAGCCGGTGCACAACTCAGCGGTGACCTTGCTCACCTGAACCTGGCAGGTACCAGTGTGCGAGCCATTCGCTCCGGCCCGTTCGGCCACGGCGATACCCGCATCGTGTTCGACCTCAAGGCGCCCATGCAGACCACGGCCTTCCTGCTGGGCCCACAAGCTGGTCAGGGGCATCGGCTGGTGCTGGACCTGATGCAACCCGGCCATGGCGCCGTACCCGCCGCGATTGCCAGCGCGCCGAAGGCCGAGGTGGTAGAGCCCGTGGAGCCAGAGAAGGTCAGTTCCAGCAGCTTTCACCCCAAGCGCGACATCGTTGTAGTGGTCGACCCCGGTCACGGTGGCAAGGACCCTGGCGCGATCGGCGGCAAAGGCGAGCGCGAGAAAGATGTTGTCTTGTCCATCGCGCAGTTGCTGGCGCGGCGCTTGAAGCGTGAAAAAGGCTATACCGTGCACCTGGTGCGCAACGATGATTTCTATGTGCCGTTGCGCAAGCGCGTGGAATTCGCCCACCAGCGCAACGCCGACATGTTCATCTCGGTGCACGCCGACGCCGCGCCGCGGCTCACCGCGTCCGGCGCCTCGGTATTCGCACTGTCGGAAAACGGCGCCACTTCCGCCACGGCTCGGATGATGGCCGAGCGCGAGAACGGCGCTGACCTGCTGGGTGCCGCCAGCTTGCTCAACCTCAAGGACAAGGACCCGATGCTGGCGAACGTCATCATCGACATGTCCATGAACGCCACTATCGCCGCCAGCCTTCAACTGGGCCATACGGTGCTGGGGAGCCTGGCCGATATTACTACGCTGCACCAGAAACGCGTCGAGCAGGCAGGTTTCGCAGTGCTCAAGTCTCCCGACGTGCCTTCCATCCTGGTGGAGACAGGGTTCATCTCCAATGCCAGTGATGCCCAGCGCCTGGTAACCGCGCGGCACCAGCAGGCAGTGGCTGACCGCTTGTTCGATGGCATCAACACCTATTTCTCCAAGAACCCCCCGAGCGGTTCCTATGTGGCCTGGCGCCAGGAGCAGAAAGCCCAGCAAACCGCCTGAAGGGGCAATCGGTAGTGGCTATCTCGCAATGTTATACTATAACATTGCGAGATAGCCTGGCAGTTCATTCCATAAGACCAGGCCGCCCTGGAGGAATAGAACATGCCCCATCGTCTCCCCGTGACTGTACTCTCAGGTTTTCTGGGTGCCGGCAAAAGCACGTTGCTCAACCACGTGCTGCGCAACCGCGATAACCTGCGTGTAGCGGTGATCGTCAATGACATGAGCGAAATCAACATCGACGGCACCGAAGTGCAGCGTGATGTCAGCCTTAACCGCGCCGAAGAAAAACTGGTGGAGATGAGCAATGGCTGCATCTGCTGCACGCTACGCGAAGACCTCCTCGAAGAGGTGGCGCGGCTGGCCGACGAAGGCCGCTTCGATTACCTGCTGATCGAGTCCACCGGTATCTCCGAGCCGCTGCCGGTGGCCGAGACCTTCACCTTCCGCGACGAACAGGGGCGAAGCCTGGCCGACCTGGCACGGCTTGATACCATGGTCACCGTCGTCGACGGGGTAAACTTCCTGCGTGACTATGAGGCAGCTGAGAGCCTGGCCAGCCGGGGCGAAACCCTGGGCGAGGAGGACGAGCGGGCCATCACTGACCTGCTGATCGAGCAAGTGGAATTCGCCGACGTTATCCTCATCAGCAAAATCGACCTCATCAGCAGCAGCGAGCGCGAGGAATTGACGCAAATCCTCAAGCGCCTGAACCCGCAGGCCCAGGTCATGCCGATGGTGATGGGCCAGGTGCCCCTTGGGAAAATTCTCGACACCGGGCTGTTCGATTTCGAGCGCGCGGCGCAGGCGCCAGGCTGGTTGCGCGAATTGCGCGGCGAACACCTGCCTGAAAGCGAAGAGTACGGCATTACTTCCGGTGCCTACCGGGCTCGACGGCCGTTTCACCCAGAGCGCTTTCACGACTGGCTCAATGGCCCATGGACCAATGGCAAGCTGCTGCGCTCCAAGGGCTTCTTCTGGCTGGCCAGCAAGCCGCAGGAAGCCGGCAGCTGGTCGCAGGCCGGTGGCTTGATGCGCCACGGTTTCGCCGGGCGCTGGTGGCGTTTCGTACCCAAGGCCCACTGGCCCCAGGATGCCGAAAGCACGGCGTCGATCATGGCCCACTGGCAGACCGACAGCGGTGATTGCCGCCAGGAACTGGTGTTCATCGGCCAAGGGGTGGATTTCGCCCGGCTTACCGTTGAACTGGATGTGTGCCTGCTGACTGACGCAGAGATGGCCCTGGGCACGACCGAGTGGCAACAGCTGCCGGACCCGTTCGGCCCCTGGCACGACGACGCTGCCTGATCAGGGTTTCAGCCAGGTGCCCTGGCTGCGCTGCTCGCAAAAAGGCGCAAGGTAGGCGGCGTCGGTAGCCACACCGTAATAGTGGATATCCTGGCGATAAGGCATATTGTCCACATGGGCGTTGCTGCACACGCCAAAGGCACCCGCCGGGCATTGGTCGACAAATTCCACATCGACCTTCTGCCCCGGCAGTTCAGGTTCACAGAAGCCATCGTGGAACAGCTTTTCCGGCATGTTGCGGTTCTGCTGGCAGACTTTCACATCCAACCGCTCGGCATGGCTGTGGACAACGCAGGCCTGGGCCCAGGCGTGACTGCTCGCGAGGGTCAGCACCAGCACAGCGCAAAAACGCATTCCTACCTCCCACTCAAGAAAAAACCGATGCTCGAGAATATACCCACTTATGTCATCGCCGGGCCGCTGGGGGCAGGCAAAACCAGCCTCATACGCCAGTTGATGGCGCAGCGGCCCACCAATGAGCGCTGGGCGGTGCTGATCAACGAGTTTGGTCAGATCGGCCTGGACGCCGCGTTGTTGAGCCCTGGCGAGGATGGTATCGCACTGGCTGAGGTGGCGGGGGGCTGCCTGTGTTGCGTCAATGGTGCGCCGTTTCAGGTGGGGCTCGGACGATTATTGCGCAAGTCCCGGCCGCACCGCTTGTTCATCGAGCCGTCCGGGCTGGGCCATCCATTGCAAGTACTGGCGCAGTTACGGCAGGCGCCGTGGCGCGGTGTGCTGGCTGTGCAACCGATCATCATGGTACTCGATGCCGAGACCTTGGCCTGTGGACAACCTCTGCCGGAGGCTCAACGCGAGGCGTTGGCCGAAGCTGGGCTTGTGGTTGTCAATAAAATAGACGACGTGGCTGTGGAAAAACGCTTGTGGATAAAATCACAACTTATTGATTCAAAAACACTTTTTACAAATAACGGATTTTTAGGTGTTTCATATTTGGAACAGCTCCCCATAAACCCTGTTTTCGGGGGTGTGGATAATATTCCGGACGCAAAAGAATCACCGGTTACACTGTGGACAGACGCGTTTCGCCCAATAACGGCTGTGCATAACCAGGCTGAAGCGTGGAGTATCGGCTGGCGCTGGCACCCTGAACGGATTTTCGACGAGGAAAAGCTGCGGTCGTGGTTATCCACAACCCAGTGGCGTCGGGCGAAGGGAGTCGTCCGGGTTGGGGATAACTGGCAATCATTCAATGCTGTGGATAACGTTATGCCGGGGTGGCAGGCCAGTGAGTGGCGCAAGGATTCGCGGCTGGAGCTGATCTTCCGTCAGCCGCAGAACGATGTTGAACTGACGCAGGCTCTGAAGGAGTGCCTGGTGGCTTCTTGATCAAGCGGCCGCCTGGTGCCCACCAAGTTCCTGCAAGAAACGGTTGCTGCCAAGGGTTATGCACAGGCTGGAGTCAGCTCAAGGGCGCCAGCGTTTGTGCTCTTCGCGCCACTGGCTCATCTCGATCACTTCGGCGCTGGGATGGGTCTTGATCTCGAAGGGGTAGGGCGCGAGCTCAATCTGCACAGCATGCCCGCCGAACTGGGTGATGGTGCCGGGGTGGCGCTGCTCGCCAGTGACGGTGAATTCAAACGTGTAGACCCGTGCGAAGCGCCGGCGGCCGTTGGCATCGCGTACGAACCCGAAACGCTTGAAAGCCACGTTCTCATCCAGCAATTCCAGATCCAGCTTGGCGCAGTGCTGCTTGACCCGCTCCAGCGCTCGCTCGCGCAGGCCATGGTTATGCCACAGCCAGGCAGCACCGGCGCCCAGTACCATCAGCACAAAAAGATTTCCGAGGGTAAACATCGAGGAATGCTCCAACTAAGTAGGCCCAGCTTAACTGCGACTTCAGTCTGTCGTACAGACGGTATTTAGCGCCATACTGCGCCCCTCGAAAATCAGTTACAGCTGCGGGATATTTGCATGAAACGTACTCCACACCTGCTCGCCATCCAGTCGCACGTAGTGTTTGGCCATGCCGGTAACGGCGCCGCCGTGTTCCCCATGCAACGGGTGGGGGTCAACGTCTGGCCACTGAACACAGTGCAGTTCTCCAACCATACTCAGTATGGCCAGTGGGCGGGAGAAGTGTTGGCGCCAGCGCAAATTCCCGCGCTGGTGGAAGGGATTGCGACGATTGGTGAGCTGGGCAACTGCGATGCGGTGCTCAGCGGCTACCTGGGCAGCGCGGCCCAGGGGCGCGCCATTCTGGAAGTAGTGCGCCAGGTGAAGGCGGCCAACCCCCATGCGCTTTACCTGTGCGACCCGGTCATGGGCCACCCGGAGAAAGGCTGCAGCGTACCCTCCGAAGTCAGCGACTTTCTGCTGAACGAGGCCGCCGCCGTGGCGGACCTGGTATGCCCCAACCAGTTGGAGCTCAACACCTTCTGTGGCCGCGCGGCGCAGTCGCTGGAGGACTGCGTGGCCATGGCGCGCTTGCTGCTGGCAAGGGGACCCAAGGCGGTGCTGGTCAAACACCTGGCCTACCCCGGCAAGGCAGCCGAGGACTTTGAAATGCTGCTGGTCACCGCCGAGGGCGGTTGGCACCTGCGCCGTCCGCTACTGGCATTTCCACGCCAACCAGTGGGGGTGGGTGATCTCACGTCGGGACTGTTCCTGGCGCGCCTGTTGCTGGGTGACAGCAAGGTGGCGGCCTTCGAATTCGCCGCTGCCGCGGTGCACGAGGTATTGCTGGAAACCCAGGCCTGCGCCAGCTACGAGCTGGAACTGGTGCGTGCCCAGGACCGTATCGTGCACCCGCGGCTGCGCTTCGAAGCGCAGCGCCTGGGGTTTTAAATACCGTCGTCCTTGATGTCCCGATAGCGCTGCTCCAGTTCCTGGCGGATCTGGCGGCGTTGCTGGGCCTGCACAAAACGGCGCTTGTCCTCGCTGGTCTGCGGTTCCAGGCGTGGTACCTGGGCGGGCTTGCGCTGGTCGTCGACCGCCACCATGGTGAAGAAGCAGCTGTTGGTGTGGCGCACCGAGCGCTCACGGATGTTCTCCGTGACCACTTTGATGCCGACCTCCATCGACGTGTTGCCGGTGTAGTTCACCGAGGCGAGGAAGGTCACCAATTCACCCACATGAATAGGTTCGCGGAATATCACCTGGTCCACCGACAGGGTCACCACGTAGCGGCCGGCGTAACGGCTGGCGCAGGCGTAGGCCACTTCGTCGAGGTACTTGAGCAAGGTGCCGCCGTGCACATTGCCAGAAAAGTTGGCCATGTCCGGGGTCATCAGAACGGTCATCGACAACTGGGCGTTTCCGGGTTCCATAGTGCACTCACGGTTATGTTGCTGTAGTTGAGGGGCGCACCTATGCTGGCGCTTGCCCGCTGGCATGTCCTGTCTCTTTCGGGACGTTGGCCATGGCCTGTGCGTCACAGCCGGGGCTGGGCGAACGGATCTGTTTCCACTTGTTGCATCGGCCTTTACGACTGTTTCGCGGTGTTAACCTCAGGCCCTGAGATGTTACACCGTGAACAGGAGCCGGACCCATGCATGCCATCAGTTTCATCCAGGATCTGGCCGTGATCATGCTGATTGCCGGTGTGGTCACGGTGATTTTCCACCGCTTGCGCCAGCCGGTGGTGCTCGGCTATATCGTCGCCGGCTTCCTGATTGGCCCGCATACCCCGCCCTTCAGCCTTATTCACGATGAAGACACCATCAAGACCCTTGCTGAACTCGGGGTGATATTCCTGATGTTCTGCCTGGGGCTGGAGTTCAGCCTGCGCAAACTGTTCAAGGTAGGGGCCACCGCGTTCATCGCCGCCTTCCTGGAAATTGTGCTGATGATCTGGATCGGCTACGAAATTGGCCGGTGGTTCGGCTGGAGCACCATGGACTCCTTGTTCCTGGGGGCGATTCTGGCGATCTCCTCGACCACTATCATCGTCAAGGCACTCAATGACCTGAAGATGAAGAACCAGCGCTTTGCCCAGTTGATCTTTGGCGTGTTGATCGTCGAGGACATCCTGGGCATCGGCATCATCGCCTTGCTGTCGGGCATTGCCGTGAGCGGTTCGGTCAGCTCGGGTGAAGTGTTCTCCACGGTGGGCAAGTTGTCACTGTTCATGATTGTCGCCCTGGTCGTGGGCATTCTGCTGGTGCCGCGCCTGCTGGCCTACGTAGCCCGCTTTGAAAGCAACGAGATGCTGCTGGTCACCGTATTGGGGCTGTGCTTCGGTTTCTGCCTGCTGGTGGTGAAGCTGGAATACAGCATGGTGCTAGGGGCCTTTCTCATCGGCGCTATCATGGCCGAGTCGCGGCAGTTGCTGAAGATAGAGCGCCTGATAGAGCCGATTCGCGACATGTTCAGCGCCATTTTCTTCGTGGCTATCGGCCTGATGATCGACCCCGATATTCTGGTTGCCTACGCCTGGCCCATTGCCGTGATCACCATCGCCGTGGTGCTTGGGAAAATGGTCTCCTGCGGGCTGGGGGCGTTTATCGCCGGCAATGATGGGCGCACCTCATTGCGGGTGGGCATGGGGCTGTCACAGATTGGCGAGTTTTCCTTCATCATCGCTGCGCTGGGCATGACCTTGCAGGTCACCAGTGATTTTCTCTACCCCGTGGCCGTAGCGGTATCGGCGCTGACGACCTTGTCCACGCCTTACCTCATCCGCGCCGCTGATCCGCTGTCGGAAAAACTGGCGGGCTGGGTGCCCCAACGGGTCGGGCGGGTATTTGGTTTGTACGGGGAATGGCTGCGCAGCATTCAGCCTCAAGGGCAAGGTGCGCTGCTGGCAGCGATGATCCGGCGCATCCTGTTGCAGGTAGGGGTGAACCTGGCGCTGGTCATGGCGATCTTCTTCAGCGCTGGCTATTTCGCCGGCCCTCTTTCCCGCTACATCGGGCAGTGGCTGAGCGAACCTCGCTGGCACAATGCGTTGATCTGGGGCGCCGCGTTGCTGCTGTCGCTGGCCTTCCTGATCGCGGCCTATCGCAAGCTCAAGGCGCTGTCGATGCTGTTGGCGGAGATGGGCGTCAAACCGGAGATGGCGGGCAGGCATACTGCGCGAGTAAGGCGCGTGGTGGCCGAGGTGATTCCGCTGGTGTCGCTGCTGGTGATCTTCCTTCTGCTGGCCGCCCTGTCAGCCAGCATCCTGCCCACCAGCGAGCTGCTGGTACTGGTCGGGCTGGTTGCGGCGGCCGTGGCCGCGGTACTGTGGCGCTGGTTCATCCGCGTGCACACGCGCATGCAGGTGGCCCTGCTGGAGACCCTGGGCAACAACCAGGACAGCCACTGACCAGTGAACTGCCTCGCCGCCCGCTCCTGCAGGGGCGGGCGGCAAAGCCTCAGCTTTCCAGCCAGACGTCCCGCGCCCAGTGCCACACCGATTCCCAGCTTTCTTCGGTAACGAGTTCTTCTTCGCCGGACCACAGCACCACCGTGCCGTCTTCTTCGACGCAGTAGAAGTCTTCGCCGTCCTGGCAGATCGGGATCAGGTCGCGGGGCACGCCCGAATCCCAGGCGTTGGCCGCCACTTCCGGCAGGTAGGTGTGCGATTGCGGATCGGTGACGGTCACCGGCTCCAGGCTGCCGTAGACCACGTCGCTGACGGTCAGCAGGAACTCCTTGAAGACGAACGGGATGTTGATGAACAGTTGTTCTTCAACCTCGACCAGTTGGTCCTCATCGGGCAACTCGAGTGGAACGGGTACCGGTTCATTGGCTTCCCGGAGTTGTTCGATCACTTCTTCCACGGTGTATATCCTCTCAACGAATTGCGCGGTGCGGTTTATACATTAGCTGGATATTTTCGCAATGTTAAAAATGAAAAACCCCGGCCTGGGCCGGGGTTTGTCCGTGCAATACCTCGGGATCAGCCGTTCTGGCGAATCCCGGCAATCAGCCAAGGCTGGTTGTCGCCCTGGGCACGTTCCATGTTCCAGCTTTCGCTGAACACTTCGCCCTGGTCAAAGCGCGAATTTTTCGACACACCGCTGAAGGTCAGGGTAGCGATGGTCTTGTCGGCACGGTCGTCCACGCCATCGAGCTGCACTTGCAGGTTGTCGATGAAGGTCGACTGGAAGCCGTCGCCAAGGCTGGCACGTTCCTGACGCAGGAACTGTAGCATCTGTGGGGTAACGAACTCGGCGATCTTGTCCATCTCGTTGGCGTCCCAATGCTGCTGCAGGGCCTCGAAGTGGCTGCGCGCGGCGGTCAGGAAGCTCTGCTGGTTGAACCAGGCCGGGGCGTTGATGACCGGGCGCACTGGCTGGCCACCGGAGCCGCCGAAGATCGGCTGAGGCGGTTGCTCGAAGGTTTCACGCTGGAATGGCGCACCGGCGGGAGCCAGGCCTTCCTGCTGCTTGCGCCGACGGGCGGCGATGAAGCGGAAGATCACGAAGGCGATGACCGCCATGATCAGTATGTCGAAGAACTGCAGCCCTTCGAAGCCATGGCCCATGAACATGGACGCCAGCAGGCCGCCAGCGGCGATGCCGGCCAGGGGGCCGAGCCAGCGCGAAGCACCACCGGCGGCAGGCGCTGCGCGGCCAGCGGCGGCCGCAGCACCCGCGCCCGCGGCGCCGGAAGAGGAAGGGGTGACGGACTGGTGGGTCGGTGCGTTACCGAACGACTTGCCACCGCCGAAACGCTTGGCATGAGCGTCGATGCTCATGGTCAGGCCAATGCAAAGCGCGAGCGCGATGCTGAGGAAACGTTGCATAGGGAAATTCTCGTGTGTGGATTGCACTACTGCCATGTTGCACAGATGGGCAGGTCCTGGCCAGTGACATAATGTTTCGGGCTTTTACCGGCCGAAACAAATCACGCGTGATATCAGGCAGCGCCCTGCCATGGCGCTAGCAGCGGACCTGGCCGCGTCACAAGCGCCGCGCAACACCAGGCGCGCGGCGAACAACGCCGACGCGGCCCGGTGTGCTACGTTCCGGGTCAGAGCGCTTCGAGCTTGGCGTAGCCCAGCATCAGCCACTTGCTGCCTTCGCTGAAATTCACCTGCACCCGGGCCTGTGCGCCGGAGCCTTCGAAGTTGAGGATCACGCCTTCGCCGAACACGGCGTGGTTCACCCGCTGGCCCAGGGTGAATTCGGTCTGCGGGATGCTGGCGCCGCCGAACAGGCTGCTGGTGGACTGTTTCTGGCTGCCGCCGAAAGGCCGGCTGACGCTATTGGACAGGCGCACTTCCTGCACCAGCCCTGCTGGAATCTCGCGTACGAAGCGTGACACCTTGTTGTAGGTCTCGCTGCCATACAGGCGACGAGTCTCGGCATACGTCATGACCAGCTGCTGCATGGCACGGGTGATGCCCACATAGGCCAGGCGGCGTTCCTCTTCCAGGCGGCCAGGCTCTTCCAGGCTCATCTTGTGCGGGAACAGGCCTTCTTCCATGCCCACCAGGAACACGTGGGGGAACTCCAGACCCTTGGCGCTGTGCAGCGTCATCAGCTGAATGCTGTCTTCGTGCTCGTCGGCCTGGGTATCACCGGCTTCCAGCGAGGCGTGGCCAAGGAAAGCGGCCAGCGGGGTCAACTCTTCGTCTTCCTCGGTGGTTTCGAAGTTGCGCGCGGCGCTGACCAGTTCCTCAAGGTTTTCTACCCGTGCCTGGCCCTTTTCACCTTTTTCTTCCTGGTGATAAATGATCAGCCCCGATTGCTCGATGACGGTCTGGGTCATCAGGTGCAGGGGCATGTCCATGACCTTGGCGGCCAGGTTTTCGATCAATTCCATGAAAGCGCCCAGGGCATTGCCTGCACGGCCGGTCAGCCCCTTGTTGGCCACCAGCTGGCGCATGGACTCCCACATGGAAATCTCGGCATGGCGCGCGTGGTCGCGGATAGCTTCAACGGTCTTCTCGCCGATGCCGCGGGGCGGCACATTGATGATCCGCTCTAGCGCGGAATCATTGCCGCGCCCTTCCAGCACGCGCAGGTAAGCCATGGCGTTCTTGATTTCGGCGCGCTCGAAGAAGCGCTGGCCGCCATAGATGCGGTACGGAATGCGCTCGCGCAGCAGGGCTTCTTCCAGTACCCGCGACTGGGCGTTGGAGCGGTACAGGATGGCGATGTCACTGCGCGACATGCCGGTCTTGATGGCCGCTTCGATGGTTTCCACAACATAGCGCGCTTCGTCGTGTTCGTTGAAGGCCGCGTACAGGCTCAACGGCTCACCGTCGCCGCCATCGGTCCACAGCTCCTTGCCCAGGCGCCCGGTGTTGTTGGCGATCAGGGCGTTGGCGGCCTTGAGGATGCCGGCGGTGGAGCGATAGTTCTGCTCCAGACGGATGGTTTCCACATCCGGGAAATCCGCGGAGTATTGGTGGATATTCTCGATTTTCGCACCACGCCAGCCATAAATGGACTGGTCGTCATCGCCCACTACCATCAGGCTGTCGCCGCCCTGGGCCAGCAGTCGCAACCAGGCGTACTGCACGGCGTTGGTATCCTGGAACTCATCCACCAGCAGGTGGCGGAAGCGGCGCTGGTAGTGTTCCAGCAAGCCCTTGTTGTCACGCCACAGGTCCAGGGCGCGCAGCAGCAGTTCAGAAAAGTCGATCACCCCGGCACGGGCGCAGGCAGCCTCGTAGGCCTCGTAGATGGACTTCATGGTGCCCAGGAACAGGTCTCCGCCTGCCTGGATGTGTTGTGGGCGCAGGCCTTCGTCTTTCTGGCCATTGATGAACCATTGGGCCTGGCGCGCCGGCCAGCGCTGTTCGTCCAGCCCCAGTTCGCGGATCACGCGCTTGACCAGCCGTTGCTGGTCGTCGCTGTCCAGGATCTGGAAGTTCTGGTTCAGGTTCGCTTCCTGCCAGTGGGCCCGCAGCAGGCGGTGTGCCAGGCCGTGGAAGGTACCTACCCACATGCCGGCCGGGTTGATGCCCATCAGTTGCTCGATACGCTGGCGCATCTCGGCGGCGGCCTTGTTGGTGAACGTCACCGACAGGATCGAATGGGGGGAAGCCTGTTCGACCTGGATCAACCAGGCGATACGGTGCACCAGCACTCGGGTTTTACCGGAGCCAGCACCGGCCAGGACCAACTGACGGCCAACGGGGGCCGCCACGGCCTGACGTTGGGCATCGTTGAGGGAATTCAGCAGAAGGGAGAGGTCATCGCGCATCCGCCCATTTTAGGGTGCTGGACGAGATTGGAGCAAACCTGGCGTGCGAGTGGTCGATAAAAGACCGACGATCATCAGCACAGCGGGGCTTTGGCCGGGCATCGGGCTTGTGTATGCTCGGTGCACGTTCGGGCTTCGCACATTAATAAGAATACTGCCTATGACACTTGCTACAGGTCCCGCTTCCATGGAGGGGCAAGGGGATATTCGCCGCAAACATGCCGCCCAGCTGGCGGTGGAACGCACGCGCCTGTTGTATCAGGGCTCGCTGTTGCCCACATTGTTGATGCTGCTCAACGGTCTGGTATGCGCTTGGCTGTTGTGGGAGCCGCCGCATTACCTGCTGGTGAGCATCTGGCTGGTGTGGCTGACCGCGCTGGTGGCGATGCGCGTCATTCAGGTGGCGGCGTTCGACTCGGCGATACCGGATCGCCAGGCAGAACCCATCTGGCTACGCATGTTTCTGTTCGGCTCGTTCATCAGTGGCCTGACGCTGGCCGGGGCCGCCGTGCTGCTGGTGCCCACTGACAGCTTCGTGCAGCAGGCCTGGGTTTTCGGCCTGCTGGGTGCGGCCACCTTGTCGGCCAGCGTCGCCTATGCAGTGAGCCTGCCTGCCTTCCTGAGCTTTGCCTTGCCGTGCCTGTTACCGCCCATCGGTTTCCTGTTCCTGGTCGGTACCGGGGCACAGCATGGCTGGGGCTGGCTCGGGCTCATCCTGCTAGGGGCCTTGATCGTGGTGGCCTGGCAGGTCAACCGCTTGATCGAGCGCAACCTGATGCGCCGCTTCCAGAACCAGGACCTGATTGAGCATCTGCAGCGAGCCCAGGCCAGTAGCGCCCGCCTGAACCAGGAGCTGGCCAGGGAAGTGGAGCAGCGCCGCCACGCCGAAAGCGAGCTGCGCGAAGCCCACGTTGGCCTTGAGACCCGTGTAGCGTTGCGTAGCCAGGAACTGGATGTCGCCAACCAGGCACTGAGCAAGAGCGAGGCGCGCCTGGCGCTGGCGCTGGAGGCCAGCGAGCTGGGGTTGTGGGATTGGGACCTGCAATCGGACGAGGTACACCACACCCACGTCAAGCAGCTGTTCGGCCTGGAGCCCGAATACGTCACGGACATGCTGCGCCACCTGAAACCGCGCTTGCACCCGGAGGACGTGCCGCAGCTCAAACGCACCCTGGTCGAGCATATGAAAGGGCGTACGGACGACTACCGTATCGAGTACCGCATTCGTCATAGCGACGGTCGCTGGCGCTGGATCGAAGACCGCGGCAGGGCCGTGGAGCGTACGGAGGCGGGCAAGGTGCTGCGCATGCTCGGTACCCGCCGGGATATCAGCGCCACCAAGGCTCAGGAGGATCAGCAACGCCTGTCCGCCATGGTCTTCGAGGCATCGAGTGAAGGCATCATTATTCTCGATTGCGACTACACGGTGCTGTCAGTGAACCAGGCTTTCATCAGGATCACCGGCTACAGCCGTGACGAAGTGCTGGGCCGCAATGTCGTTGAGCTGCCTTGCAGTCGCGACGCCCGCCGCCACCATCGGCAGATTGATGATGCCCTGCAACAAATCGGGCACTGGCAGGGTGAGCTGGTGGAGGCTCGCAAGACGGGCGAGCTTTACCCGCAGTGGCTGCAGTTGAGCGTGGTGCGCGACCATCGGGAAAAGATCAGCCATGTCATCGCCTTTTGCGCCGATCTCTCAGCCCGGCGCGAGTCTGAGGAGCGCATGCGCTTCCTCACTCACTACGACGAATTGACCGGCCTGGCAAACCGCGCGCTGTTCCGCGAGCGCTTGCAGGAAGCCAGCCAGCGGGTACGCCAGGGCGGCCGCAGCCTGGCGCTGCTGCATATCAACCTGGACCGGTTCAAGCTGCTCAACGAAACCCTGGGCCACGAAACCGCCGATCAGTTGCTCAAGCAGATGGCCCGGCGCATCACCAATGCCTTGCCTGAGGCCGACACCATTGCCCGGTTGTCGGGCGACGAGTTTGCCGTGCTGTTCGACGCCTACGCCAACCTGTCCAGCCTGGCCCGGGTTACCAGCCGGTTGCTGGCCAAACTGCGCGTGCCGCAGGTCATCGAGCACCAGGAGCTGGTGGTTAGCGCGTCCATCGGAATCAGCCTGCTGCCTGACAACGCCCGGGAAGTGTCGGCCCTGGTCAGCCAGGCGATCATGGCCATGCAACACGCCAAGCACTTGGGCGGAAACAACTTCCAGTTCTATACCGAGAGCCTGCAGGCCAGCACCCTGGAGCGGCTGCAGCTTGAGCAGCAATTGCGCAAGGCGATTGATGAACAGCAGCTGGAAGTCTACTACCAGCCCAAGCTATGCCTGGAAACAGGGCGTCTCAACGGAGCCGAGGCCTTGGTGCGCTGGCGGCACCCGACCATGGGCATGGTCCCGCCCGGCGAATTCATCGGGCTGGCGGAAGAAAGCGGCCTGATCGGGCCGATTGGTGAATGGGTGTTGCGCCAGGCCTGCTGGCAAGCCTGGGAGTGGCAACGCCAGGGGCTGCGGCCCATTCGGGTGGCGGTGAACCTGTCGGTGCACCAGTTGCGTCAGGGCAAGCTGGTGAGCCTGGTGCGTCAGGTTCTGAATGATACAGGCCTTGAGCCGCGCTTCCTGGAGCTTGAGCTCACTGAAACCCAGTTGCTGGACAGCGTGGAGCACATTATCGCCACCTTCCATCAGTTGCAGGCGCTAGGGGTAAAACTGGCCATCGATGACTTCGGAACCGGCTACTCTTCCCTCAGCTACCTCAAACGCTTTCCGGTGGACTACGTGAAGATCGACCAAGCTTTCATTCGTGGCCTGGCCGAAGGTAGTGAAGATGCGGCCATTACCCGCGCCATCATCGCCATGGCCCATAGCCTGCAGCTGAAAGTGGTGGCGGAGGGTGTTGAAACGCACGCGCAACTTTCGTTTCTGAACGCGCATGGGTGTGACGAGATTCAGGGTTACCTGATCAGCAAACCGTTGGAAGCCGAGGCTTTCCGGGGCTTGCTGATGGAAGACCATGATTATGCCGGCCAGCTTGAGCAGGTTCATTCGCGAACTTGACTATCGTTTAGCTGGGCGTGTCGCAGGTCATGTAGTATAACTACAAGAAAGCTACATCGGTCTTTCGATCCTGAATGAGTCCTGTCCATTGAACCTGTTGCAACACATCGCCCAGTCTCGCCACCTGTTACGCAAGTCGGAGCTCAAGGTCGCCGACCATGTGCTGCTTGACCCTGCGGCCGTGATGCACAGTTCCATGGCAGACCTGGCGCACAACGTCGGCATCAGTGAACCGACCATCGTCCGTTTCTGCCGAGCCATTGGTTGTTCGGGGTTTCAGGACCTCAAGCTCAAACTGGCCCAGAGCCTGGCCGCGGGCGCCAGCTTCGGCCAGTTCGCCATCCACGAAGACGATTCGGTGGCTGACTACAGCCTGAAAATTTTCGACACCACGCTGCATACCCTGATGGAGGTGCGTGAGCATCTCGATGCCCAGGCCTTGCAGCGTGCCGTGACCGCCATGGCTCAGGCGCAGCGGGTGGAGTTCTATGGTTTTGGTGCTTCGGGGGCTGTGGCCGCCGATGCCCAGCACAAGTTCTTCCGGCTGTTGCTGACCGCAGCGGCCTACTCCGACCCGCACATGCAGGCCATGTCTGCCGTGACCTTGAAGCCTGGCGATGTGGCCATCTGTATCTCGCAGTCCGGCCGCTCCAAGGACTTGTTGATTACCGCCAACCTGGTGCGCGAAAGCGGCGCCACCCTGATTACCTTGTGCCCCAGCCAGACGCCGCTCGCCGAGCTGTCGACGGTCAACCTGGCCATCGACGTGCACGAAGACACCGAAATCTACACGCCGTTGACCTCGCGCATTGCCCACCTGGTCGTGATCGACGTGCTGGCCATGGGCGTGGCGATGGCCCGTGGCCCGAGCCTGGTGAACCACCTCAAGAGCGTCAAGCGCAGCTTGCGCAGCCTGCGGCTGTCGCCCAAGTCGATCAAAGCGCTCGACGACTGATCGGCGTTGGCCCCTTACCAGGCGTCACCCGTTCCGACATGACGCGCGATCCCCTGTGGGACCGGGCGAAGCTCGGGAAGCAGGCAACACAGATTTAACCGAACAGTCACACCTGTGCCCCACAATCGTAACCGCCCAAGCCCAGTCTGAACTCCCCGCACTCGAACTGGGAGACACGCAATGGCTCGTTACTTCGATGGCTCGCAGGAGCAAGGCAGCAAGCAAACCAAGCGTCAGCAGGAAGACCAGCGCCGCATGGAATTTCGCCGCGCGATCGAAAGCTATTCCGAGCAGCGCCGCCTGCTGCAGGAAATCTCCGACTACCCCGATCTCGATACCTTCAACTACTGGCAGGCGGCGTCGGCAGGCGGCCTGAAAAACGCTCAGCCAGGGCAGTGATCTGCATCCGCTCCGTACGGATGAATGCCTGGAAGGCCAAAGCCACGGGCGATAGCCGCTTGGCCTTGGCCTGCACGATGCACCAACTGCGATAGAGCGGCAGTTCTTCGACCGGTAGTTCCTTGAGCACCCCTGTGGCCAACTCCATGTTCAACGCATGGCGGGTCAACAGGGCCAGGCCAAGCCCGGCGATGACGCTTTCGCGCTGTGCATCGGCGTTGGCCACTTCCTGCGTCTGCGTGAAGTGCACGCGCTTTTCCTTGAAATACTCCTCGCAGGCCATGCGGGTGCCCGAGCCCTGTTCGCGCATCAGTAGCGTGTGTGGCTCCAGGTCCTGCAGGCGCAGGCGGTCCAGCTTGCACAGCGGGTGATCCGGTGGCGCCACGGCGACAATCGGGTTGTTCAGGAACGGCATGAACTCCAGCCCCATGTCCTGGGGCACCATCGACATGATGATCAGGTCATCGCGGTTATCCGACAGGCGACGGATGGCCTGTGCGCGATTGCATACCGTCAGGCTAAGGTTCACTTCAGGGTGCTGGCGTTTGAAAGCGGCGAACAGGTGCGGCACGAAGTACTTGGCGCTGGATTCCACTGCCAGTTTCAGCTGCCCTTGCAGCGAGCCTTGCATGTCCGACAACTGCATGTCGAAGTTTTCCAGGCGCCCGAAGATGTCGCGGCTGGCCCGTTGCAGTGCCTCGGCAGCCTCGGTGAGGTAGAGCTTTTTGCCCACGTATTCGAACAATGGCTGGCCTACCAGCTCTTCAAGCTGGCGAATCTGCAGGCTGACAGCCGGTTGTGTGAGCGACATTTCTTCTGCTGCACGGCTGTACGAGCGCAGATCGCAGACCTCGTTGAAAATCTGAAGTTGCCGTAATGTCATACGCATCAATGACTTACGCATGTATTACGCCTCGCTGCCTGCTGTCGGAAGCTGTGACTATAAGTCTTCCTTTATGGCTGACCTAACAAATATTGATTTTTATTAATTGTTGCAGGGCGCTACTGTTAATTGGCGGCTGGCCAAGCAGGCCGGGTCATGCGCAGACTGGTTTAGCCAGTCCGATAGTCAACGGTCGAGGAACATCCAAGTGATAAAAAAGATCCTGATCGCCAACCGAGGTGAAATTGCCGTACGAATAGTGCGTGCTTGCGCCGAAATGGGCATTCGCTCCGTCGCGATCTATTCCGATGCCGACCGCCATGCCTTGCACGTCAAGCGTGCCGACGAGGCATACAGTATCGGTGCCGAGCCGCTGGCCGGTTACCTGAACCCGCGCAAGCTGGTGAACCTGGCGGTGGAAACCGGCTGTGATGCCTTGCACCCCGGTTACGGGTTCCTCTCGGAAAACCCGGAGCTGGCTGACATCTGTGCCGAGCGGGGGATCAAGTTCATCGGCCCCTCGGCCGACGTCATTCGCCGCATGGGTGACAAGACCGAAGCACGCCGCAGCATGATCAAGGCCGGTGTGCCGGTCACCCCGGGTACCGAGGGCAATGTCGCCGATATCGAAGAGGCCCTTGCCGAAGGTGAGCGCATTGGTTACCCGGTGATGCTCAAGGCCACCTCCGGCGGTGGCGGTCGCGGTATTCGCCGCTGCAACAGTCGGGAAGAACTGGAACAGAATTTCCCTCGGGTCATTTCCGAGGCGACCAAGGCCTTTGGGTCGGCTGAAGTGTTCCTGGAAAAGTGCATCGTCAACCCCAAGCACATCGAGGCGCAGATCCTCGGGGATAGCTTCGGCAATGTGGTGCACCTGTTCGAGCGCGACTGTTCCATCCAGCGCCGCAACCAGAAACTTATCGAAATTGCCCCCAGCCCGCAGCTCACTCCGGAACAGCGCGCCTACATCGGCGACCTGGCGGTGCGTGCGGCCAGGGCAGTGGGTTACGAGAACGCCGGTACCGTGGAGTTCCTGCTCGCCGAGGGCGAGGTGTACTTCATGGAAATGAATACTCGGGTGCAGGTGGAGCACACCATCACCGAGGAAATAACCGGTATCGACATCGTCCGCGAGCAGATCCGCATTGCCTCCGGGCTGCCGCTGTCGGTGAAGCAGGAAGACATCCACCACCGTGGTTTCGCGTTGCAATTTCGCATCAACGCCGAAGACCCGAAGAACAATTTCTTGCCCAGCTTCGGCAAGATCACCCGTTACTACGCCCCCGGTGGCCCCGGTGTGCGTACCGACACGGCGATCTACACCGGCTACACCATTCCGCCTTTCTACGACTCCATGTGCCTGAAGCTTGTGGTGTGGGCGCTGACCTGGGAAGAAGCCATGGACCGCGGCCTGCGAGCCCTGGATGACATGCGGCTGCAAGGGGTCAAGACCACCGCCGCCTATTACCAGGAAATCCTGCGCAACCCGGAATTCCGTAGCGGCCAGTTCAATACCAGCTTCGTGGAAAGCCACCCGGAACTGACCAACTACTCGATCAAGCGCAAACCCGAAGAGCTGGCCCTGGCCATCGCCGCCGCCATCGCCGCCCACGCAGGGCTATGAACAGCAGCTGCGAGCTGCAAGTTTGAAGCTGCAAGCAGAGTGCGTGAGAACCGCTTTTGCTTGCAGCTAAAAGCTTGAAGCTTGCAGCTCATGAGGAGATACCAATGACTAAGAAGATCTTCGTTACCGACACTATCCTGCGCGACGCCCACCAGTCCCTGCTGGCGACCCGCATGCGTACTGACGACATGCTGCCCATCTGCGACAAGCTGGACAAGGTTGGCTACTGGTCGCTGGAAGTGTGGGGCGGCGCTACGTTCGACGCCTGTGTGCGCTTCCTCAAGGAAGACCCGTGGGAGCGCTTGCGCAAATTGCGCGCCGCGTTGCCCAATACCCGCCTGCAAATGCTGTTGCGTGGCCAGAACCTGCTGGGCTACCGCCACTACAGCGATGATGTTGTGCGTGCCTTCGTGGCCAAGGCAGCGGTCAACGGTATCGATGTTTTCCGCATTTTCGACGCCATGAACGATGTGCGTAACCTGCGCGTGGCCATCGAAGCGGTGAAAGCCGCTGGCAAGCACGCCCAGGGTACTATCGCCTACACCACCAGCCCGGTGCACACCATCAAGGCTTTCGTGGAACAGGCCAGGACAATGGAAGCCATGGGCTGCGACTCGGTCGCGATCAAGGACATGGCGGGCCTGCTGACCCCTTATGCCACGGGCGAACTGGTCAAGGCGCTGAAGGCTGAGCAATCGCTACCGGTATTCATCCACTCCCATGATACGGCCGGCCTGGCTGCCATGTGCCAGCTCAAGGCCGTTGAAAACGGCGCCGACCATATCGACACCGCTATCTCCAGCTTCGCCTGGGGTACCAGCCACCCGGGTACCGAGTCCATGGTCGCGGCGCTCAAGGGCAGCGAATTCGACACCGGCCTTAGCCTGGAACTGTTGCAGGAAATCGGTTTGTACTTCTACGCCGTGCGCAAGAAGTACCACCAGTTCGAAAGCGAATTCACCGCTGTCGACACCCGTGTTCAGGTGAACCAGGTGCCGGGCGGGATGATTTCCAACCTGGCCAACCAGCTCAAGGAGCAGGGCGCCCTCAACCGCATGAACGAAGTGCTGGCCGAGATACCACGTGTACGCGAAGACCTGGGCTACCCACCGCTGGTGACGCCCACCTCGCAGATCGTCGGCACCCAGGCGTTCTTCAACGTGCTGGCTGGCGAGCGCTACAAAACCATCACCAACGAGGTGAAGCTGTACCTGCAGGGCGGTTACGGCCAGGCGCCGGGCCAGGTCAACGAGAAGCTGCGTCGCCAGGCCATCGGTAGCGAAGACGTCATCGATGTGCGCCCCGCTGACCTGCTGAAGCCGGAAATGGTGCGCCTGCGTGGTGAGATCGGCACCCTGGCCACGTCGGAAGAAGACGTGCTGACTTATGCCATGTTCCCGGATATCGGCCGCAAATTCCTCGAAGAGCGCGCAGCCGGGAAGCTGACCCCTGAAGTGCTGCTGCCCATTCCGGAGCCAGGAAAAGCGCCGTCGGCTGGCGGCGAAGGCGTGCCGACCGAATTCGTCATCGACGTGCACGGTGAAACCTACCGGGTGGACATCACCGGGGTCGGGGTCAAGGCCGAGGGCAAACGCCACTTCTACCTGTCCATCGACGGCATGCCCGAGGAGGTAGTGTTCGAACCGCTCAACGAATTCGTTGGCAGCGGCATCGGCAAGCGCAAGCAGGCCAGCGAGCCGGGCCACGTCAGCACTACCATGCCGGGCAACATCGTTGATGTGCTGGTCAAGGAAGGTGACGTGGTCCGGGCTGGCCAGGCGTTGCTGATCACCGAAGCGATGAAGATGGAAACCGAAGTGCAGGCGCCGGTCGCCGGCAAGGTAGCTGCCATCCACATCGCCAAGGGCGACCGGGTGAACCCGGGCGAGATCCTGATCGAGATCGTTGGCTGACAGGACCTTGCGGTTACGATTTACCTCGGGGGGCTTCTGCCCCCTTTTTTTCGGTCGTCCAAGACAGTGCGAGCGCCCTGTCGCTTAACCGAGTGGCGGCAAATGGTCGAGGATCATTTTCTGCAACGCCTTGCAGCTGATTTTACCGCTGGCGATCTTGCTCATGCCCTTCTCGGGCAGGTAGCTCAGTTTCACGATCAGGTTTCGGCCTTGTTGTTTTTCGCGCACGGGCGCCTTCAACAGCTCGGCGATGAACCGCGCGACCTTCTCCGGTTTTGAATCCCGATACTTGGCCCATAACGCGATACCGAATTTCATGAAGTCCATGGCTACTTCATTGGGCGGGAACACGCCTTCAAAGCGCTGTTTGGGTTCGTAGAGGGCGATACCCATGTAAATATCCGACAGATTGTCAACGGAGTTGACGATGCTGCGCGAAGCCGTGCGCTCCAGCAGTTCCACGATCTGGAGGGCTGTACCCACCGTAGCGAGGGTTTTCAACCCGGCACCGACTTCCGAAAACAGGTACTGATTCTTGGAGTCCGGCACCGCCTTGGTCATTTCGCCGTGATCAAGAATGATGCTGTGATACTTGCCCAAGTGCAGTTGTGGTTGTGGAGCGCGCCACCATTCGGCGCTGTCGACATAATTGCTCATACTGATTTCCTCAATCCGTGAGTAAGACCAACCCGGTCGGAAAACCGGATTGGCGTTGGACTTACTCTCGGCGAAATCAGTATTTGCTGAAATTCGGAAAACATTCCGCAAAGGGTCATGCGACCTATCGTCGATCGCGGTAGGCCTTGCCGTAATAAGCCTCCAGCCGCGCCTGCAACAACTCCATGCCAATGGACATGATCCAGTACAGGATTGCTGCGGTGGTCAACATCTCGATGTAGCGGTAGCTTGAGCGTCCGTAGGACTGGGCCAGGAACATCACCTCCCACACCCCCATCACTGAAATCAGCGACGAGTCCTTGAGCATGGAGATGAACTGGTTCGCCGTGGGCGGGATGATGGTACGCATGGCCTGGGGGAGGGTGACGCGCCAGAAGATCTGCGCAGGGCGCAGGCCCAATGCCAAGGCTGCTTCGCGCTGGCCGGTGGCGACACCGATAATGCCGGCGCGGAAAATTTCACTCAGGTAGGCACCGTAGTTCAGGGACAGGGCGATGATACCGGCGCTGATGGCGCCTGGGACGATACCGAGCTGTGGCAACCCCAGATAGATCAGCAGGATCTGGATCAGCAGCGGTGTGCCTCGGAAGAACGACGCATAGAAACTGGCCACGCCGAAGGCCACGGCGCTGCTCGACAGGCGCGCCAGGGCCGTGACGAACCCCAGCAGCACCGACACCACGATCGAGCACACGCACAGGAACAGCGTCAGGGCCGCGCCCTGCAGGAAGCCGTTGGGCGCCAGGTGCAAGCCGATCAGGTTCGGCAACTTGTCGGCGATGATCGACAGCTTCAGGTCAAAGCTGAGGAAGAACCCGGCGAACAAACAGAACATCGCTGCCCAGGTCAGGTACAGCCGGGTGCGGAAACCGAAAACCCGTTGCAGCAGGCTCTGGCGTACCTGCTGGGGTGGGCGTGGGGGCTCGAAAGAAGTCATTTACTGATATCGGCGCCGATCCATTTCTGCGACAACTTGCTCAGGGTGCCGTCCTGCTTCAGCTCGGCGAACACCTGGCGCACCTTGGCGTCCCATTGAGCGTCACCTTTTTCGATAGCCACGGAGTTGGGCTCTTCATACAACGGCGCACCGGCCAGTTTGAAGCGTTTGTCCTGGTTCAGGCGCGGTTGGGCGGTGACCAGGTTGGTGAGGATGGCATCCAGGCGCTTGCCAGCGCCCAGCCCCAGATCCTGGAAGGCAACGTTGTCGGTGTCATAGGGTGCGACCTGAACGTTCTCGAAGGGGTAGACCAACGGTTTGTCTTCCGCGCCTTCGATCACCAGGTTCTTGTTCAGGTAGCTTTCGTAGCTGGAGGCACTGGTGAGGCCCACTTTCATGCCCGAGAGGTCCTTGGCCGAGTGAATGCGGTCATCATTGGCGTTGACCACGATCACCGCTGGCGAGGCGTAGTACTCGACCGGGAAGTCGAACACTTCGGCGCGAGCCTTGCTTGGGGTCATGGAGCAGATGCAGATGTCGTAACGACCGCTCCAGTGGCCGGCGGCGATCACGTCCCACGAGGGGGTCTCGAGGCGCAGCGTCACGCCCAGCTTCTGGGCAACGGCCTTGGCGACGTCGACGTCGAAACCGGCCAGCTGATTCTGGTCATCGAGAAACGAGAACGGTGGATAACTTTCCATCAGTACACCAACCAATTCCTTATGGTCTTGCACACGCTGCAGCGTGGCGCCCGCCAGGGCTTGAGTGGAGGCGGCAAGAGCCAGCAGGCCAAGGCCCAGCAATGCGCGTAGTTTCACGAAAGTCTCCTGAAGAAAATGGTTGTAAGTCAGACGAAGTGACGTATTAAATAGTTATAAGTAACTCGCTCATAGTGAGTTTTTTTCATATCGATATAAGCGGATTGCATATGACTCAAGCGGCAGTGGTAATTCTCGATGGTGGCATGGGCCGGGAACTGCAGCGCCGGGGGGCGCCGTTCCGCCAGCCTGAGTGGTCCGCCCTGGCACTGGGTGAGGCGCCTGAAGCGGTGCGTGATGTACACGCGGCTTATATCGACAGTGGTTCACAGGTCATCACCACCAACAGCTACGCGGTGGTGCCTTTTCATATCGGCGAAGAACGGTTTGCCCGTGAAGGTCAGGCGTTGGCTGACATTGCCGGGCGCCTGGCACGGGAAGCGGCTGACGCGGCGTCTGGCAAGGCACTCGTCGCGGGGTCGCTGCCGCCGCTGTTCGGCTCGTATCGCCCGGACTTGTTCCAGCCTCAACGTGTAGCGGAGCTGCTTCAACCCTTGGTCCTTGGCCTTTCCCCTCATGTAGACCTGTGGCTGGCCGAGACCCAGAGTTGTATCGCCGAGGCCCGTGCCATCCGCGCTGGGTTGCCGGCCGATGGCAAGCCATTCTGGCTATCGTTCACACTCAAGGATGAAGACACCGACGACGTGCCTCGTCTGCGCTCTGGGGAGCCCGTGGCGGAAGCGGCCAAAGCCGCTGTCGAACTGGGTGTGCAGACGTTGTTGTTCAACTGCAGCCAGCCGGAAGTGATCGGCGCGGCCATTGATGCTGCACGCGAAACGTTCGCTGCCCTGGGGGCCGATGTGGCCATTGGCGCTTACGCCAACGCGTTTCCGCCGCAGCCCAAGGACGCCAAGGCCAATGATGGCCTCGACGAATTGCGCGAGGACCTGGACCCGCCCGGCTACCTGCAGTGGGCCGCCGATTGGCGCGCCCGAGGTGCGACCCACATCGGTGGTTGCTGTGGCATCGGCCCGGAGCACATCGCCGTGCTGGCAGCCAGCCTCTAACCGGCGCGAAGCTCGCTCAGGCTTTTCATCTGACCGTTCGCGGTCTGGTTGGCATCTGCCAGCCAGGCTTCGAACGCGGCATGTACCGCTGGCCATTGGGCGTCGGTGATCGAATACCAGGCGGTGTCGCGGTTGCGGCCCTTGACGATCATGTGCTGCCAGAACACCCCTTCGAAGGTAAAGCCCAGGCGCTCGGCTGCCTGCCTGGAGCGGGCGTTATCGTTGTTGCACTTCCATTCCAGGCGGCGGTTACCCAGGGCGAACGCCAGCTTGGCCAGCAGGTACACCGCTTCAGTGCTTTTCGGTGTGCGCTGCATGGTCGCGCCGAACGCCACATGGCCAATCTCGATACGGCCGTGCTCCGGCACGATGGACATCAGGCTGAGGATACCCTCGGCCTGGCCCGTGGCCTTGTCGACCACCGTGTAGAACAACGGATCGCTACCGGCAGCCTGGCCCTTGAGCCAGGCATCGAACAGGCCGCGCTCGGCGAATGGGCCGTAGGGCAGGTAATCCCACAGCTTCGGGTCGGGGCCTTGCAGCGCGGACCAGAGGTCAGCGCCGTGGTGGGACGCGTCCAGTTTTTCCAAGCGAATGAAGCGGCCTTGCAGGGTGGAGCCGCTGGGCAAAACAGCAGCTTGCCAATCGGCGAGGGTGTTGGACATGGGCAGTTCCTACACAGTTTTGCGAAATTGGATAAAGCCACCGCGTTCAGCAATGCGCTCATAGAGCTGGATCGCCGTGGCATTGGTTTCATGGGTCAACCAGTGCACCTTGTTGCAGCCGTTGGCCGCGGCCGTCGCATACACATGTTCGATCAGCTTGCGGCCCACGCCCAGCCCGCGGGCCTGCTCGGTCACGTAGAGGTCCTGCAAGTAACAGGCGTTCTCGATGCTCCAGTTCGAACGATGGTAGATGAAATTCACCATGCCGACGGCGCGGTCGTTTTCCCACGCCAGGGCCGCGTTGGTGGGCTCGGCCGGGTCTAGCAAACGCTTCCAGGTGGAATCGGCGACTTCCTGGGCCAACTCGGTCTCATAGAAGCGCAGGTAGGCCTGCCACAGTGCAAGCCAGTAGGTTTGGTCGGCGGCGCTGACCGGGCGAATTTCAACAGGCATGGTGTCTCCTTACTGAGTCATGAGCTGGGCCACGGCGTTGTCCAGGGGATCGCTGCTGGCGGCGAGGCCCCGTTGCACACCGGCGATGTCTTCGGGGCTGCGGTTCTGGCTGAGCTTGCGTTTGCCTTCCAGGCGTCGGATCGGCACGCCAAACCCGACGATGGCCCTGAGCATGCCGTGCAGGTAGTCGGCTGGCGCATCCTCCACTTGCCAGGGCGCAGCCTGGCCAGCTTCGTGCTGGTTGGTCAGGCGGCTGACCAGGGCGTGCAAACGCTCTGGCTCGCTGAACACCTCGGCGTGACCGTAGGCATGCACCGCCAGGAAATTCCAGGTCGGCACCGCTTTGCCGTGCTCGGCCTTGCTGGGGTAGAAGCCAGGGCTTACGTACGCATCGGCGCCGCTGAAGATCACCATGGCTTCGCTGCCGTTGGCCAGGTCGCGCCACTGTGGGTTGGCGCGGGCCAGATGGCCACGCAGCGTGCCGAACTCACCTTCGTCGCGGTCCAGCAACAGGGGCACATGGCTGGCTAACAGGCCTTGCTCGCCATGGGTAACGACGATGGCCAGGCGGGTCTCGGCCATTTGCTGCTGCAGGCGTTCGATGTCGGTGTCGTGGAAAGCGGTGGGTAAATACATGGCTCGATCTTCCTCGGCGTGTGTGCTTATCCTAGGTAGCCAATTGGACCTTTGTAAGATCCATTTCCAGTCATTTGTGTAGGGCCAATCACGTGACCACCAGCACCGCTTCCCTGCCGTTCGACCCTGCGGGCATCCAGCTGGATGCCAAGCTGGGGCTAAGCCGAGGCCTGTATCAGGCGCTGCGGGCGCGAATACTCGATGGTCGGCTGGCCAGTGGTACCCGCATGCCGGCCAGCCGTGACCTGGCCCAGGCGCTCGCTGTATCGCGCAATACCGTGGTGCGGGCGTACGACCAGTTGTACGCCGAAGGCTTTCTTGCCGGAAGGGTGGGGGATGGTACGTATGTGGCGCTGTTGGAAGGCGTGCCCGAAAAACTATCCACAAAACTGTCCACAGGGTTATCCCTGGGTTTTTCCACAGGGTTATCCACAAAAACACCTGAAGATACTGGCTTTGTATCCAGTAAAGTTATCCACACCGCAGCGTCAAAATGCCTGGATGAGTATCATCTTCCACCCTTTCGCAGCGGTCCGCCGCGGGCATTCCGTGTCGGTGTTCCGGCGTTCGATCTCTTTCCATTTGCCACGTGGGCCAAGCTTTACGCGGCTTTCTGGCGAAACCCTGACCCTGAATTGCTTGGCTATGGCGACCCGGCCGGTGACCCTGAGCTGCGTAGCCTGATCGCGGCCTACTTGCGCAGTTCGCGGGGGTTGAACTGCCGCGCTGAGCAAATTCTGATCACCACCGGCGCGCAGGAGGCCATAAGCCTTTGTGCACAGTTGCTGGTGGACCCGGGAGACACCGTGGCGGTGGAAAATCCCGGGTACCGCGCGGCGGGTCATGCCTTCGTCAATGCCGGTGCAAAACTCAAGGGCGTGCCGGTGGATGAAGAAGGGCTGACAGGTGCGGCGCTTGAGGAAGGTGAGCCGTGCCGCATGGTCTACGTGACGCCCGCCCATCAGTACCCCACGGGCGTGACCCTGAGCCTGGCCAGGCGCCTGGCGTTGCTGGAATGGGCTGAGCGCAACCGGGGCTGGATCATCGAGGACGACTACGACGGTGAATACCGCTACAGCGGGGCGCCACTGGCACCGTTGGCCGCGCTGGATCGCAGTGGGCGGGTGCTGTATGTCGGCACGTTCGGCAAAGTGGCTTTCCCGGCGTTACGCCTCGGCTACCTGGTGGTGCCAGAGGGGTTGGTAGAGGCGTTCTCGCGCAAGCGCGCCGTGGCTCTGCGTCATTCCGAGATCGGCACTCAGCGGGTCATGGCGCGATTCATCGCCGACGGTCATTTCCAGCGCCACATTCGCCGCATGCGCCGCGCGGCATTGGCGCGGCGCGATGCCTTGTTGGGTAATTGGCCTGAGGACATCCCCGGGGTCGGCCCGCTGCCCCAAGTAAACGCGGGCCTGCACTTTACGGTGCCGGTGGAGAGCGTGGCGCGGGAGCAGCAATTGCTGGCGTCCGCAGAAGCCGTGGGGGTAGAGCTCAATGGGCTGAGCCATTACTGGCTGCCTGAGTCCGCTGAACCTGTGGGTAACCGGGCCGGCCTGGTACTCGGGTTCGCAGCCGTGGCTCCCGCTGCCACGCTGGCCGCGCTCGATCGCTTGCGCCAGGCCTGGAAAAGCTAGCATCGCCCGCACGGCAACCCCTGTGGGACCGGGCGAAGCTCGGGAAGGCCGCACTGCGGGGGCATCAGGCATACCGCGGCGCCTGGTTCCCGAGCTGGCGCCCGGTCCCACAGTGCAAGCCATGCCTGCGCGGCAACCCCTGTGGGACCGGGCGAAGCTCGGGAAGGCCGCACTGCGGGGGCATCAGGCATACCGCGGCGCCTGGTTCCCGAGCTGGCGCCCGGTCCCACAGTGGGAAGCCGTGCCCGCACGGCAACCCCTGTGGGACCGGGCGAAGCTCGGGAAGGTCACACCGCGGGGCATCAGGCATACCGCGGCGCCGGGTTCCCGAGCTGGCGCCCGGTCCCACAGTGCAAGCCATGCCTGCACGGCAACCCCTGTGGGACCGGGCGAAGCTCGGGAAGGTCACACCGCGGGGCATCAGGCATACCGCACCGCCCGGCACCTTGGGAGGGAACGCCGGGCTGGGGGATTTCTGTGCAGGTGTGGCCTAGGCCAGTTCACCACACAGATCGACTTCCATCAGGCGACGGACCTCTGCCACGGGCAAACCTGCGCCCAGCAGGGCATGCAGCTTGCCAAATGCCGCTTCGCGGGTCATGCCGCCACCGGCCAGCACCCCAGCGGTGCGCAGACCGCTGCCGGCCTCGTAGACGTCGAACTCGACGCCGCCTTCCTGGCATTGGGTCACGGCCACAATCACCACGCCACGTTCGTGAGCGGCTTTCAATGCAGCGATGAAGCCTGGGTTGTCGCATGGGCCTGTGCCGCTGCCATAGCATTCCAGCACCAGTGCCTGTACACCGCTGTCCACGACCGCCTGGAATGGCTGTGCGCCAAACCCCGGGAACAGGGGCAACACTGCGACGTTGGCCAACGCCTTGGGCTGATTGTAGGCAAGTGCCGCTGGCACCGCCTCGGCACGGGCCACGCCGCCGCTGCGCTTGAGGGCGGCGAACGGGTTGCGGCCGAAGCTGCGAACCTTGGCGCAGCGGGTAGGGGCCAGCAGCTCGCCGTGGAAGTACAACTGCACGCCGTGGCGCAGGCCCTCGGCAAGCATCACCAGCGCGCCGTTGATGTTTTCCCAGGCGTCACTGTCCGGTACACCGGCAGGCAGCATGGAGCCGGTGAACACCACTGGTGCCGGCAGGCCCAGCAATTGGAAGCTCATGGCCGCCGCACTGTAGGCAAGGGTGTCGGTACCGTGCAGCACCAGCACCGCGTCGCAACCGTCCACTTCCACGGCCTGTACCACGGCCTCGCGCAGCCGCTGCCAATAGTCCGGGGTCATGTTGGCGCTGTCGATCAGCGGCAGCAGTTCACGGAACTGCCAGGCCGGGATGGCCAGGTCCGGGTGGTCGGCCAGTTGCTCGCGCAGGCGCTGTTCGAAGCCCGAGGCCGGAGCCAGGCCATTGGCGGTGGCTTGCATGCCGATGGTGCCACCGGTGTAGAGCACCATGACCTGGCGCGCGGGTACTGCTTGGGCTGGGTTCATGTCCCGGTCTCCTCACGAATGACGCCGGTATGGTCGAGCAGGGCTTCGACCACCAGCTGGGTGACATCGACCAGTTGTTTGTCAGTATCGATATCGGCAATCAACGGCAGTTCGGTGCACGCCAGCAGCACCGTGTCAGATTCGATGCCCTCCAGCATGCGGCTGAAACGCGGCCTGAGATCCGGATGTTTCGGTCCCAGTGCCTTGATGTCGTAGATAAGTTGATGCAAGGCCTGGGCCGGCGCTGGCTCGAATGCCACGTGCTGGCGCAGCGAGCGGTAGGGCGACCAATCGCCCAGCTCGGCCACGGGCCTGGCGCCCAGCAGACATACGCGCTGCTGGCCGGTGCGGCGCAGGAAGGCTTCCAGTACGTCGCAGAATGAGACGAACGTGGTTTGCAGGTTCAGGGCGCGAATGCGTTCGGCAAACAGGTTCAAGGTGTTGCAGGCGATGGCGAAGGCCGTTACCTTGCCGTCCAGGGCGAGCACGTCCTGGCGCAATGCATTCCACACTTGCTGTTCGGTTTTTTGCAGTTCCATCGACAACCCCAGTTCGGGGTCCGAGAGGATTGACACCGCAGGGGCGTCCAGGTCGCCGCGAAACGCCTGGCCAAGGCGGCGACGGTTTTCATCCAGCAACTTGGCCCACATGTCCATCCCGGCTTCAGGCCCCGAGCCGGTGATGATCCCGAGCCTGGGCCGGGCGACATAGTCGCCCGGGGCCAGGTCGGTGGGCATGAATGCCCCGGCCATGTCAGCGTGAAGCCTGGGCCAGGTTTGCTGCGTTTTCAGCGGCTGCCGGTGCCGAGACGGCGGGCCAGGCCTTGGCGTCGATGTCCAGGTCCGGGAACTTCGCTGCGTCGAACACCGGGGTCTTGATTCCGGCCTTGCGCTGGGCGTCGTAGTCGGCCAGCAGGCGCAGGCCGACATTGAACAGCAGGGCCAGGGCGATGAGGTTGACGAACGCCAACAGGGTCATGGTGATGTCGGCGAAGGCAAACACGGTGCTCAAGTCTTCCACCGCGCCCCACACGATCAGCGCCAATACCAGTGCGCGGTAGCCGATCAGCGCCTTGCGGTTTTCCCCGACCAGGAAGCGCAGGCTGTTTTCGCCCAGGTAGTAGTTGTAGAGGATCGAGGTGAACACGAACAGTGCCAGCGCCACGCTGATGAACATGCGGCCCCAGTCACCGACCACGGCGGCCAGCGAGTTCTGGGTCAGGGCGATGCCATCACCTTCGAAGCCTGGGGTGTAGAAGCCCGACAGCAGAATCAGCAGGGCAGTACAGGTGCAGATCACGAAGGTGTCCAGAAACACGCTGAACGCCTGAACCACACCTTGAGCGATCGGGTGCTCGACCTGTGCCACGGCAGCCACGTTCGGGGCGCTGCCCAGACCGGCTTCGTTGGCGAATACGCCGCGCTTCACGCCCATCACGATGGCGCTGCCCACCAGGCCGCCGAAGGCCTGATCGAAGCCGAAGGCGCTCTTGACGATGGTTTCCAGCATGGCGGGCACGTGTTCGAACTGCAGGCCGATCACGTACAGGGTCACGCCGATGTACACCAGGGTCTTGACCGGTACCAGCAGGTCGGCAACCTTGGCGATACGCTTGATGCCGCCCACGAAAACCAGGCCCAGCAGCACGGCCAGCGCGATGCCGGTCTTGCCGACGTCCAGGCCGAAGGCGTTGTTCAGCGAGTGGGTCACGGCGTGGGATTGCAGGCCGTTGAAGGCAAAGCCGAAGGTCACCAGCAGCAGGATAGCCATCAGCATGCCAACCTTGCGGTTGCCCAGGCCGTGCTGGATGTAATACGAAGGGCCGCCGCGGTACTGGCCCTCGGAGTCGCAGCGCTTGTACAGCTGGCCCAGGGTGCACTCGAAGAAGCTGCTGGACATACCCACCAGGGCGGTGACCCACATCCAGAACACAGCGCCCGGGCCGCCCAGGGTAACGGCGATGCCGACACCCGCGATGTTGCCCGCGCCCACACGGCCGGCCAGGCTGAGCATCAGCGCCTGGAACGAGCTGAGCTGCCCCGAGCTGCTTTTCAGGCTGTCGCGGAACACGGCGAACATGTGGAAGAAGTGACGAAGCTGGACGAAACGCGAGCGGATCGTGAAGTAGCTGCCGAGGCCGACAATAAGCACGATCAGTACTTTGCCCGAGAGGAAGTCGTTGATGACTTCAAGCATGGAGTAATCCTCGCTGTTTGTTTTTTTATGTTGGCGAATTTGCCTGGTACGGGTGCAATGCCCAACGCCCGATTCAGGGCGCAAATGGTTGGCGATTGACCCGTTTGGAGCAATTTCGCGGGTTGATGGAAAATGATGCTACTTGATGCTACCTTCGCGCTCCTTGGCGCCATTTCGACGAGCTGCTCATGCGTGAATACCTCCCGGCCAACCTGCAACTGCTGTGTCGGCACTATCCGTCCATAGCCGAGGTATGCCGGCGCCTGGATATCAACCGTGCGCAGTTCAACAAATACCTCAGCGGCCAAAGTGTGCCGACGCCCTACAACCTCAAGCGCATCTGCGACTTTTTCGGGGTCGAGGAGTACGAGATCGGGTTGCCGGAAGAACAGTTCACCCGGTTGATCGGCGTGCGCAATCGTCATGTCGTGGAGCCCTTGCAGGCCTCCGGGCCGCAACGTGCCCTGGAGCATCTGCGCCAGCGTTCTTCGCCCGATCTGGCCGCGCATGTGGGGTACTACTACGAGTACTACCACTCCATGTCGGTTCCTGGGCGCATCCTGTGCTCGCTCGTGCACCTGCGCGAGGAGGGCGGGCACTATACCTATGAGCGCAGCGAACGTCTGCAATCACCGGCCGCCAAAGGTGAAGATTACGAGCGTTATCGCTACTTGGGCGTGGCCTATTCGCTGCAGAATCGGCTGTTTTTCGTGGATTACGAGTCGCTGACGTCCAATGAAATCTGCCAGACGGTGCTGATCCCCAGCTACAAGGCGCGCATCAAGCGGCTCAATGGCTTGAAGATAGGCGTCTCTTCCGCGGACCATCGCGCGCCGGCCTGCACCCGGGTGGTGTGGGAGTTTCTGGGCAAGGACATCAATCGCGTCGAGGCGTACCAGCGCGTGCGCCTGTACCTGCCGGACGACCCGGAGATCGACAGCGACCTGCGCGAGCGCCTGGCGCAGACGCAGGTGGTGGATGGGTTGTTCCAGATTGGATAGCGCGCGAATCCTGTAGCCGCTGCCGCCAGGCTGCGGCTACAGAGGTTGCGGTGGCGGGGCAAGTCAGAAGTAGTAACCGATGTTCACGTTGGTGCGGTAGTACCACTCGTTGCTTCCGCTCGACGAGGTGCTGGTCCAGCCGGTGCCGTTTTCCGAACCGCCAAAGGGGTTGGCGTTCTTCGCCCAGGTAAAATCGACCCAAGCCATGATCGGCATGGCGATGAATTGCGCGCCCACGGTGAACATCTGCGAGTCGTCCCAGCCGCTCTTGTCTTTCATCATGCGGCTGTAGTCGTTGTAGAGCTTGATCTTCTTCAGTTGCCCCAGCGCCGGGGTGTAGATGTCGTAGCCAACGTTGACCGAGGCAAGGGTAGCCTTGGCAGCGATCAGGTAGGCAGGGGTCAGGCCGTTGCCGCCCATCAGAACAGAATCATCGCTCACGCCTGTCGGGTTCTTCGGATCGTATTCATAGCGAATGGCTTGGCCTGTGACCGACCAGGGGCCTTTATTGAAGATACCGTGGACCCCCGCCGCCCAGTAGCTGCCATTGTCGTCGGTAGTGGCGTTGTACAGTTGGGAAGCGGCCAGCGATGCGCCGATTTCAGTGCTCCAGTCGCTGCCACGGAAGGTACGCGCAACGCGGGCATTGATCTGGTTGCGCTTTTCATTGTCCTGGCGCGACTGAGTGATGGCCACGGCATTGTTGTCGAGGTCGGCGTAGCGGCCGATTTCAGGCGAGTAGCGCAGGTCGGAAGGCAACATGCGTGGGAAATAACCCAGTTGCAAGTCCCAGTTCTTGTCCTTGTAACTGTATTTGAGACCAGTACCGGCACTCACGCCATAGCCCATGAAAAAGGGAATATGGTAACTCCAGCCGAACTGTGGGTAAGGTTCCAGGCCAAAAGGCTTGAAGGGTGCGCCCAGTTGCAAGTTCGAAGCGCTGTCAAAGCGGTACCCGACGTAGCCGTGGTCCACTGAGTGTTTGCCATCATCCTGAAACCAATAACCGATGTCGCCATAGGCCTGTTTATAAGTGGCTTTTATATCAAGGCGGAAGGTATCAAAGAGAAATCGACCATTGTTTTCTGTGGTCTTCCAATGTTCATCACGATAATTGGTGCGTAATGCTCCACCTATATCGAGGCTGCTATCGCCATCGTCGCTTCGCCAGGAAATATGTGGAAATGGTTTTTTCACGTCACTGGGCACATCGGGCGCCGCAGGCCCGGGTTCGGCCGCCAGTGCGGCGAAGCTGTTGAATATCAGGCCCAAGCAAATCATAGTCTTTTTCATTACGTTCCCCAACCCTGCCAAATCATTTCGGTTACAAAGCAACAGGCAACAGGACGCTGCGGCGCGGATAACGCACCAAGGTCGCGCCACACTCGTCAATAACAAGGGGTTCACTGTTTTATCGGTGGATCACCGTCTTGCGTGTGAACTCGGTAATGATTTAGCAGGAACTATGCCAGCGCCAAATATCAATGATCATTTAATTTAACTTCTTGTCTTTCAATGCTTTACATGTGAAACGGTACCGTATGTATCGTCCTTGGAACGTCTGCCGGACGCGGTAACCATCGCGTGCTTCTTTAGTGCACAAGGGCCACAAACAGGGCATAAAAAAGCCGGCCTTGGAGGCCGGCTGAACACTGCGTTATTGGATCATATATTCAGTACAAGTCGCTGACTCTTGCACCCCGATACACACACCATCATGGACTTGTTGGCCGCTCGTTCCGCCTTGGTCAATACACCATCACGGTGGTCGACGTCGCCTTCCAGTACTTTGGTTTCACACGAGCCGCACACGCCTTCTCTGCAGCTGTAATCAATATCACAACCGGCTTCCAGTAATACATCGAGCAAGTTCAAACCGGGTTCTACCTTCAGTGTTTTCCCCGACCTGGCCAGTTCCACGCTGTAACTTGCTTGCGCCTCATCACTCGGCGGCACTTGTTCGGCGGCGAAGCGCTCGATATGGGCGTGTGGATAACCCAGACGCTCGCAAGTGCTCTCGAAGGCATCCAGCATCGGTGTCGGGCCACAGCAGTAGAAATGGGTGTCGCTGGGCTGGTCGGCCAGGTAATGGGACAAGTCGGGCAGTGCACCTTTTTCGTCGTTGAAGTGGTAAACCACATTGGCGTCGAGGCTGGTGAGCTCCTCCACCAGTGCTGCCTCCTGTCGCGACCGGGCGCAGTAGATCAGTTGCGCCGATTTTCCCAAGGCCAGCAGTTGGCGAAACATGCAGTAGACCGGCGTGATCCCGATGCCACCCGCTACCAGCACGCTGTGCTTGGCGGTCAGGTCGAGGAAAAAATTGTTGCGGGGCCTGGAAATCGTCAGTTGCATGCCCACCCGTACTTGAGTGTGCACATACTCGGAACCACCGCGGCCGTTGCGATCACGCAGGATACCCACTACATAACGACTCTGGTCGGTTGGCGAGTTGAGCAGGGAATAGCTGCGCACCAGGCCGTTAGGCAGGTGCAGGTCAATGTGCGAGCCGGCCTCGAAAGGGGGGAACACGGTATCGCCGAAAGGGGTCAGCTCAACGCTGATGATGCCTTCTGCTTCATGGCGCAGGGTGCGAACCCGCGCGGTGAGGGTGTTGGAATTGGACATGGGTCAGCTCTCCTGCGCCGCACGTAGATCAATATCGAGCCGGGCACTGGCTTCGATTTCCACCACCAGCTCAGGGAATACCAAAGCACTCACTTCAACCAGGGTGGAGGTAGGGAAATGGGCAAAGCCGTGAAAGAATTCACGGCGTGCGCGGCCCACTTCGTCCTTGTCGGCGATGGCCGTCAGGTACACCGTGAGCCGGTAGATATTGCCGATATGGCCGCCAGCTGCTTCGACCAGAGCGCGAGCCTTGTTCAGCACCAGCAGGGTTTGCTCATACACGCCCAGCGGTGCGCCGGCCAGTGCGGCAGTACGTGTGGCGGGATGCCCGGTCATGCCGGACATCACCACCTCATTGCCGATCAGCAGGGCATTGCACCAACTGGCCGTGGCCAGTTCGGGCCGGCTCGACGCCTGAATGCGCTGAACAGGGGCGCTCATGGCAGTTGCTTCGCTTCGATCAGTTCAAGCTGGGCCTTGGCCTGGCTCTTCAGGTAGCGGCGCAGGCGCACTACGCCGAGATCGTGCTGGTAGAGGTTTTCGCGCTGGTTGGCGTCCGGCTCCATGAACTCCAGCAATACCCGGTCTTGCTCCAGCACGGCCCAGTGGCGGGCTTCCAGGCGGTTTTTGTAGAGGAAACGCCAGGTATCGCGCTGCCAGCCGGTGAGCGGGCGGGCGCGCCAGTGGAACACCGCCGCCAGGGAACGGCTGCTGGGGGTATAGCTGCCGATAATGGTGAAATTGCCACCGGGGCCGCCCGTTTTCGGGTAGGGGATTTCCAGCCGCAGCCAGTGGCAGCCGTTATCGAGGAATTCGGTCCAGTCGAAGTTGACGCCGCGCTGGCCTTCTTTCTCGAAGAAGAACCCCTGGTCTGTGTCGCGGGTGACGAACTTGGCGGTGGCTTCGCCCTCGCTCATGGAGTGAGACATCTTGTGCAGGTAGGTGCCGTGCATCGGGTCCATGACGTTATCGAGCACGTAGCGGTAGTCGCCTTTCCATTCGGTGTAGCACAGGAAGCTGCTCCACTCGGGGGAGGTCAGTTGCTCGGGCAGCACCAATTCCGGCGGCGTGTCCAGATGGGGGTCGGTGGCATTGAACAGGAAGATGGCGCCCGCCGCCTCACGGGTATGAAACATGCGCGTGGGACGCGCGCCTTCCAATTTGCAACCCGGGCTGCCGGGCACCTTGGTGACAGTGCCGTCGCAGCGTACTTCGACGCCGTGGTAAGGACATTGCAGGCGGTCGCCCAGTACCGGGCCCTGGGATAGCGGCGCACCGCGGTGAGGGCAGTGGTCTTCCAACGCATGCACCCGGCCATCGTTATCGCGCCACAAAGCGATCTTGTAGCCGAGGCGCCGAACAGAAAGCGGTTTGTCACCCAGCAACTCGGAAGGGATTACCGGGAACCACAGGTCTTTCAGGCCGTTGGCCAAGAGGTTCTCAACAGGGTCAGCGGTCACGTGCATATTCATGTTCTTTTACCTCGGCGTCTTACGCGCCTAGCCGGGCCATCAGGGTCTTGTAGGATTGTTCGGTCCACTCGCCAGAGGTCAGGGGGCAGGGCGGGCCGGCATGGTTCAGGTGTGCCAACAGCGCAGGCAGGTCGGCGATACCACTGCCGTAGGCACGTTCGATGGAATCACCCAACAGTTCTTCGAATGGGGTGTTGGGGCGTTTGCGTGCCTGATGGGGCTGCACGTAGGGTTCGGTAATGCTCATGTCATTGGCCTCCATTGCGCACCCGTTCGCGGATCATTTCGCGCACGGGTACAAAGTCATAAGTGGCGTAGCATTCGGTACGGAATACGCCCCAGGCGGCGCGCTCCAGTTCAACGTTGACCTTGCCCAGCAAGCTCGGAGGCAGGCGCAGGGTGACGATCTGGCCCAGGCCCATGGCCACGGTCCACGACACCACTTCCACGCCTTCTGGCGGGAAGCTTTCCCACCAGCCCACCTTTTTCATGTGGCCTTGGATGTCTTCCAGGTTCTTGGACTGGTCATGCTTGAGCAGCACGGTCAGCAGCAGGTGCTCGCTCATCGCTGGCCGCCTTCTTTCGGCTTGTCGGTGAGGAATTTTCCCTGGGGCGCTTCAACGTGTTGCTGACGGCGGGTGTGACCGTCGATGCCGCCTGCAATGGCCCATTCGGCGAACACGGTAGGGCCGGGCTCGAATTCCCGTGGTTGCCATTCGCCGGTCAGTTGGTCTTCGTCGGCGTAGTACTCGATCAGCGCGCCAGCGGGGTTCTTGAAGTACCAGAAGAACGCTGACGACACCGGGTGGCGGCCCGGGCCGATTTCAGTGGCCCAGCCGCTGCGCGATATATGCATGCCACCGCCAAACACTTCGTGCACGTCGCGAACGGTGAAGGCCACATGGTTCAGGCCGGCGCGCGGGGCAGGCAGTTGCAGCATGAACAGGTCATGGTGGCCGCCTTCCTCGGCGGTGCGCAGGAAGGCGCCGCGGTTGGGGTAGCGGTCCGAGGCCTGGAAGCCGAAACGGTCGTGGTAGAAGGCTTCGCAGGCATTCACGTCGGTGACGAAGAACACCACATGGCCCACTTCTATGGGCGTCGCGCGCTCATAGATCGGTGCGGGTTTATTGATGCGGCCCTTGGTTTGCCAGGTGTTGTGGCCGCTGCATTCGATATCCAGTTCGCGCTTGCGGGTCACTTGCAGGCGAATGGCCAGGCCGTTGGGGTCTGTGCAGCCGATGCGGCCGTTACCTTCAACGAAGCCCGGGTCGTTGGCGATGCGTTCGCTGTATAGCGCCAGGTCGGCTTCGCTGGCCACGCCCCAGACCACTTCGCGCACGGTCGAGCCGCTTTCGATGGCCGGCGGCAGGCCCGGCTTGTCGATGGCAGCCAGCACCACGCGGCAGCCGTTCAGGGTTTCGAAGACGACTTCGTCAGCCTGCTCGCTGACCTTGTTCAGGCCCCAGTCGGCAAAGAAGTGCGCGCAGGTGTCGAGGTCTTCGACGCCGTAGGTGACTTCATCAATACCTGAAACGCTCATGACGCTACCCCTTGGTGCCCGCTGGCCCAGGCCAGAGGCTGTTCGTTCATGCCCCAGTAGAGGCTCTTCTGTTCCATGTACTGCACAATGCCCAGGCGGCCTTTTTCCCGGCCCAGGCCGCTGTCGCGCCAGCCGCCGAAAGGCGTGGAGATAGAGAACTGCTTGTAGGTGTTGATCCACACCGTACCGGCCTGGATCTTGCGGCCCAGCGCCCAGGCGCGTTTGTAGTCACCGGTCCAGATGCCGGCTGCCAATGCATACAGGCTGTCGTTTGCCTGTTCGATCAGTTCGGCTTCGTCATCGAATGGCATGGCTACCAGCACCGGGCCGAAGATTTCCTCCTGGCAGGTTTGCTGGCTGTTGGTCAGCCCTTCGATGATGGTGGGGGGGAAGAAATAGCCGTTGTCGTAGATACCGCCCACCGGGCGCTGCCCACCCAGGCGCACGGTGCCCCCTTCGGCCAGCCCCAGGGCCACATAGCGTTCTACCGATTCGCGATGGCTGGCGCTGATCAATGGCCCCATCTGCGTGGTTTCGTCGGCTGGGTCGCCCAGACGCAATGTTGCCGCGCCGGCCACCAGGCGCTCCATGAAGGGTTCATACAGCGAGCGCGCTACGAATAGCCGCGAACCTGCGATGCACGCTTCGCCCGAGGAGCTGAAAATACCGTACAGCACACCGGCAACGGCGTGGTCGAGATCAGCATCGTCAAGGACGATGGTTGGCGACTTGCCGCCCAGTTCCAGCGACACCGGCATCATCTTCTCGGCGGCGATGTGCGCGATATGCTTGCCGGTTCGAGTGCCGCCAGTGAACGACACACGCTTGACCAGCGGGTGCTGGACAAGGGCGTCGCCCAGCACCGAGCCCTTGCCGGGCAGTACGCTGACCAAGCCTTTGGGCAGGCCGGCGTCTTCGCAGATGCGCGCCAATTGCAGGGCCAGCAGCGGGGTGATTTCCGCCGGCTTGATCACCACCGCATTACCGGCGGCCAGCGCCGGGGCTACCTTCTGCGCTTCGCTGGCAATGGGCGAGTTCCAGGGGGTGATGGCCGCGACCACCCCCATGGGTTCATAGACGCTCATGGTCACGAAGTCGCCGCGCGACGGCGTGATGGTTTCTTCCAGTGTTTCACAGGCGGCGGCGAAGAACTGAAACGTACCTGCAGCGCTGGCCACCAAGGCACGCGTTTCACCGATGGGTTTGCCGTTGTCCTGGCGTTGCAATTGGGCCAGTTCTTCACTGCGCTCTCGAATCAGCGCAGCGATGCGGTACAGCACGCTGGCGCGTTCATGGGGTTTGCGCTGGGCCCAGCCGCTATGCAGGAAAGCCTGATGGGCGCCTTGCACGGCTTCTTCTACGTCGCTTAGGTTGGCGGCATTGAGCCAGGCCACGGGTTCGCCAGTGGCGGGGTAGCGGCTGGCATAGCGCTCGCCGTGGCCCAGGCGCCAGTGGCCGGCGATGCAAATGGGTAGAGTCTGTTCCAAGGTCATGTTCATCCCCTAGATGGAAATCGCATGGGCGTGGTTGCCCAGGGCACGCACCACGCTGTAGACGGTAAGGGCGGAGGTTTTCGGGTTCGCTTGCAACGGCTTGCCGCGCAGGCTCAGCTCGAAGCCACCAAAGGCGCCACGGGCTTCGAACTGGTGTACGTTTTCGTCACTGTGCGGGTCGGCGATCAACGTCACGTGGGTGCGGTCCAGGCCGATGCCAGCCAGCGACAGGGTGGCCGCCACGTTGGCGTTTTTGGGGTAGAGCTGCGCGGCCAAGCGGGCACTGCCCTGGAAGATCACCGTTGCTTCGGTGATGGCATCCAGATCGCAAGCGTGTTCGCCTGGAGTGTTCTTCCAGGCCCGTGCCGGTTTTCGGCCAACGTAGTTCACGGCGTCCAGGCCGCCGACCTTGGCGGCAGACAACGCATCGATACCGCCGATGGCACCAGGCAACAGTTCGATACGGGTCTGGCCGCGCTCGGCCGCTGCCTCCAGGCGTTCCACCAGGCCGACCTCTGAAAGTGCGCCCACCGAGACAATCAGGCAGGCGATGCCACGTTCCAGCGCAGGCAACACATGCTCTTCGATAGCGCGGTGGCCGGCGCATTCGACCAACAGGTCGGGGCGCGCGTCGGCGGGCAGGGCGGTGAGTACCTGCGGTGGCCTCGCGAAGCTGGCAAGGCGCTGGCGCACCAGGTCTTCGGACCCGGCCGAAGCGATGACATGGTCAACGCACAGGGTCGGGTCCTTTTCCAGCAGTTCCAGAACGCCGACGCCAATGGCGCCGCAGCCGATCATGGTGATATGCAGCATGGCGCAGTCCTCAGGCGGTGGCCTTTTGAGCCTTGGTTTCGCTGTTGGGCGGGCCGGCGAACTGGGTGGCAAACCCACCGACCGCCAGCATGTCCACTTCCAGCAGAAACGGACCTGGTTCGGCCAAGGCGCCTTCGATCACGCCGCTGAAATTTTTCAGGTCGCTGACCAGCGCGTGGCGCAGGCCCATGGACGCGGCCAATTGGGTGTAGTCCGGCGTGTGCAGTTCCACGTAGGCGTGCCGGGCGCCGTAGATGGCATCCTGGATGTTGCGAATCACACCGTAGCGCTGATCGTTCATCAGCAGGATCACCACGTTGGCCTTTTCCTGCACCAAGGTCGCGAGCTCACCCAGGTTCAGAATGAAGCCACCGTCGCCAGCCAGGGCGAACACTTTGCGCTCCGGCGCAGTCTCAGCGGCAGCAACTGCCGCGCCAATACCCATGGCCAGCGCTTGGCCAATACCACCGCCCAAGGCGTGCACGCCTGCGCGTGGATGGAACAGGTTGATAAGGCGGTTGCCCCAGATGCTGTTGGACAGTGTCACGTCGCGTACCCAGGAAAAGTGGCGACCGGTGACGGCTTGCAGTTGTTCCACGAGGGCGCTGTAGGGGCCCAGATCCGTATTCAGCTGCGCGCGCGACTTGGCGCGCACCTGCAATAGTTCCACGTGGAACATTGGGTCTATATTCAGCCGACCTTCCAGCCGGTCTGCCAAACCGTCCAAAGCCAGGGCGGTATCGCCGCACACGAACTGGTCGCTGCTGTAGCTGCGGCCTTCAATCGCTGGGTTGGCGTCGATGCGCAGGGTGGTCTGCGGCAGTTTCAGTGCGTACTTGAAGGTTTCGTTGGAGCGCAGACGCGAACCGGCTACCAGCAGTACGTCGCAGGATTGCATGAACTGTTCCACGGCGCGGTTCTGGGAGAAAGCGCCCAGGCAGCGTTCATCGTCTTCGTTGACGACGCCGCGCCCTTGGGTAGAGGTAATGACACCGACGCCCATTTCCAGCAAACGCTTCACTTGTTTGCCCGCATGACGCGCTCCGCCACCCAGCCACAGCATCGGTCGTTTGGCGCCAGCCATGCGCTCGGCCAGGGCATCCAGGGCTTCTGGTGCCGGCACGGCCACCGGCACAGGCAGTGGCGCCAGGTCGGTTGGCATGGTGATGAAGGTCGATTGAATATCGATCGGGATCTCGACACTGACCGGCCCTGTAGGCGCGGTGAGTGCGGTTTGCACGGCAAGCTTCATGGTGCTCAGTGCAGTCTCGACGCTGCGTACCCGAAAGGCGGCTTTCGACACTGCCTTGAGCATGGTCAGTTGGTCGCGCGCCTCATGGATGTAGGCAAACTCCTGGTCCAGGTATTGGGTCTCGATCTGCCCGGTGATATGCAGCAGCGGTGTGCCTGCGGTCTGTGCTTCCACCATGGCACCGGCAGCATTGCCCGCAGCGGTTCCCGTGGAGGTCAGGCACACACCCAGCCCGCCCGTGGTGCGGGCGTAGGCATCGGCCATGTTGGTGGCGCCGGCTTCACCGCGGGCCATGACGAAACGGATGTTGCCGCGTACCGCGAAGGCATCGAGGATAGGCATGTTGTGGATGGAGATCACGCCGAACGCTGCCTTGACGTCGCACTGCTCGAGGAAGGCGGTGATAGCGGCACCTACGGTGACTTGGTTGTCGTTACGCATGACGGGACAGGCCTCCAGAAACATCGATATGGCTGCCTGTGGTGTAAGCCGACAAGGGCGAAGCCAGGAACAGGATCGCGCGGGCTGCCTCTACGGGCAGGCCCAGGCGGCCCAAGGGAATGTGTTTGCGCTGCGCCAGTTGCGCGGTCCACTGGGACCAGTCCAGGTGGCGTTCTTCGCGGGCCTCGAAGCGGCGCCGCCATTGGCCGGACTCCACCAGGCCGATGAGAATGCCGTTGACCCGAATGCCCTGTTCAGCAAATTCGGTGGCCATGGAACGCACCAGGTTTTTCAGCCCCGCGCGGGCAGCGGAGGTAGCGACCATGTGTGGCTCTGGCTGGCTGGCCAGCAGTGAGTTAACGCAGACGATGGAGGCGCCGGCCTGACGTTGCAGTTGGGCCATGAAGGCACGTACCGGGTTGATCACGGAGAAGAATTTCAGGTTCAACTCTTCGGTCCAGGCCGCATCAGTGGTGTCTGCGAACGTTGAGACGCGACCTTGGCCGGCATTGTTGATCAGCATCTGGGCCGGGCCGAACGCCGTGTCGGTGGCGGCGGCAAACGCCTGGACCGAGGCTGCGTCGAGCACATCGCAGACCTGGGCCAGCAAACCCGCTTCTGGAAAGCGCGTACGCAAGTCGGCCTCGGCGCTGCGCAGACGGTCTTCGTCGCGGCCGCAGAAGGCAACGTTGGCGCCGGCTTCCAGCAGTAGTTCCACGCAGGCCAGGCCAATGCCGGACGAGCCGCCGGTGACGACCGCCGTGCGACCCTGGATTTGATAGAGGCTCATGTCAGTCCCTCATCAGCGCGGTGACACGGCTGCCATGGCTGGGCGTGTAGTTGAGCAAGCGCGAGAGTTCGTCGGCATTGCGACGGACCTGGGCCAGGGTTTCCTCGAAGTTGACGTGACCTATCTGGGTGGTCGGAATGGTCACACCCAGCGCCGCGACGATCCGGCCGCTGTGGTCGCGTACCGGGGCGGCGACTGTGGAGATCGCCGATTCAAAGAACCCCTCGCCGCTGACATAGCCGCGCTGGCGGTCGCCCTGCACCAGGTCGAACAGTTCCAGCACGGTCTTGGGTGTGCACAGGGAGTGCTGTTCAAGGTGCTCCTCAGGGTACAACTCGCGCAGCTCGGCCAAAGACAAGTCTTCCAGCAGAATGCGCCCCAGCACCGTGGCATGGGCGGGCAGGCGTGTGCCGACATTGACGGCGCTGGAGAACACCGACGGCGGCGAAACCTTGGCCACGTAGACAATCGAGCGGCCGTCGCGCACCACCAGGTTGCTGGGGTAATTGAGCTTGTCGCACAAGCGCGCCAACAGCGGTTGGCCCAGTTCGGTCAGCTCCAGCGAAGCCAGGTACTCGAAGCCCAGGCGCAGTACCGACATGCCCAGGCGGTATTCGTTGCCGCTGCGGGTCACGAAGCCCATGGTTTCCAGGGTGGTCAGCAGGCGAAAGATGGTCGAGCGTGGCAGTTCCAGACGGCGGGCCAGTTCCGGGGCAGTGAGCGTGCGGTTCTGGCGGCTGAATTCGCACAGCAGCAACAAGCCGCGCTCCAGGCCCGGAACGATGTATTTGTCCTGTGCATCTTTAGTCAGATCGGTGTCGGTCATTGTGCACTACCTGTCAGGGATTCCTTGAGGGCATGGGCCAGGCGGCCGGCCACGACATGCGGTTGTTCGATGGGGCTGGCATGCCCTGCATCGGCGATCAGGTTGAAGCTGGCGCCCAGTGCCTTGGCCAAGGTCAGGCAGGTCTCGGGCGCGGTGATGGCATCGGCTTCGCCGCAGTGCACTTCGCATGGCACGGGCAGCGGGGCATGGCGAAGCAGGTCATCGCCGCACAGCAGTTCGATGGCCTGGCGGTAGCCCTGTTGGTTCAGCCGCGCCATGTTCCAGTGCACCCAGGCCAACGCCTTGGCGGTGGACCGCGCCGAGAGCATGGCGCTGCTGCGTTGGGCGGCCATTTGGGCAATGCCCAGTTGTTCCAGCGTTATCAGGCGCTTGCCGCGGACCTGCTGGCGCTGGACCTCGCGGGCAGGGTCGCCGTAGCCGCGGGCGGGGCTCAGCAACACCAGGCGGCTGACGCGTTGCGGGTGCAGGCGGCTGAACGCGGCGGCGGTGATCGCCCCCAGCGAATGGCCGACCAGCACGCAACGTTCGATGTTCAATGCATCCAGGGTGTGGAGCAGGCGTTCGGCGTAGTCCTCGGCACGGGGTGCCGCTGGCCTCAGCGGCGTCGAAGCGCCGTACCCCGGGGCATCCCACGCAACTACCCGAGCGTGCTGGCCAAGTTGCAGCGCCACTTCCAGCCACGAGCCGGCGCCCGAACCGATGCCATGCAACAGCACGATGGCGGCGCCGCTGCCGGCTTCGCGAATGGCTTGCTGATCACCAGCCACGTCCAGCAGGCGCTGGGCGAAGCGGTTGGCCAACAGGGTTTGCAGTTCGGTACAGGGGTCGAGGCTTTCAGTGGCGTGCATGTCGGTTTACCCGCGCTTGATCGAAGCCAGAGGGTGTTCTGGCGGATAGGTCGGGGTGACCGGCTTCTTGGCGCCGAGCATCACGCACATCAACGCATCTTCGTCGCCGATGTTGATCTCCTCGCGATAAACGCCTGGCGGCACCGAGATCACGTCGCGGTCGGTGAGAATGGTTTCGTAGCGCTCGCCGTCTTTCTCGATCACCACCTTGAGCTTGCCGCGCAGCACGAAGAACACTTCTTCCACGTCGGTATGCAGGTGCGACGGGCCTTCGTGGCCGGCCGGGATCACCATGGTGGAGAACGTGAAGTTCTCTGAGGGAATGGTGTTCATGTCGGTGCTGACACCGGTGCCACCGGTGCCGATATAACGCATTTGCGCACGGCGATACTTGGGGTCGTAGTCGGCCTGGAATTTCAGCGCGTTCCAGTCGTATTTACGGGTCTCGTAGCGTGCGATGCGGGTCTGCATCCAGGCTTCAAGGCTGGTACCCTCGGGGCGTTCCCAGCTTTTCGGGGCTTGTTGTTGTGCGGCTAGATCAGTCACGGCTATCTCCTTTTCAGGGCATGACGAACCCGCCGTTGACCGGCAGGGTTTGTCCAGTAATGAAGCGGGCAAGGTCGGAAAGGGCGAAGATCACTGCGCCGCTGACATCCTCGGGCAACTGCGCGCGCTGGATGGCGCGCTGCTCGGTGTAAAGGCGGTGGCGGGCTTCGGGCACATAGGCGGTGGCTTCCACCAGCACCAGGCCTGGGGCGATGGCATTGACGGTGATGTTGTCCTTGCCCAGTTCGCGGGCGAGGCTGCGAGTCATGGCAATGACGGCGCCCTTGCTGGCGACGTAGGCAAGCAGGTTGGTGGCGCCCCACAGCGGGGTGTCGGAAGCCAGGTTGATAACCGCGCCGGTACCGCTCTGGCGAAGGGCGGGCAGGCATGCCCTGGTCATCAGCCACGTCCCGCGCACGTTGACTTTCATCACCGTATCCCAGGTGTCGATGTCCAGTTCTTCGCAGGTCTTGCCGCCAGAGTTGGTCACTGAAGCGTTATTGACCAGGCCATCGAGGCCACCCAGGCATTGGCAGGCAGCGGTGACGCAGGCGTCGATGGACTCGGGGTCGGCGAGGTCGACCACCAGGCCCGTCACATCCAGGTCCATGGCCACCAGTTCGGCGGCGGCCTGTTGCACGCGGTCGGCGAGGATGTCGGCGATCACCACTCGGGCGCCGGCCCTGGCGATGGATTCGGCAAAGGCGAAGCCCAGGCCACGGGCGCCACCGGTGACGAGTACGCGGCGGCCTTCGAGCAGTCGAATGGAGGGCTTCATCATTGGGTACTCAGCATGGCTTTGGGCAGGTAGTGCAGAACGCGTTTCTCGGCCCAGACCACGGCGCCGTAGGCGAGCACACCGATCAGGGTGAGCATGACGATGGCCACGAACACGCCACTGGTGTTGCCCTGGCCTTCGGCGTCTACCAGCAGGAAGCCAAGCCCCTGGTTGCCGCCCACCAGCTCGCCCACGGTGACGCCGATCACGGCCAGGGTGGAGGCGATGCGCAGGCCGGAGAACAAGGCAGCCATGGCCGAGGGGAACTCCACCAGGCGGAAGATCTGCCAGCGGCTGGCATTCATGGTGCGCACCAGGTTGATCATGTCCGGGTCCACGGTGCGGATCGCCGACAGCACGTTGATCATCACCGGGAAGAACACGATCAGGATGGCGATCAGGATCTTGGGGTAGATGGTGTAGCCCAGCCACATCACGAACAGCGGCGCGAAGGCGACCTTGGGGGCGATCTGCAGGGCCAGGATGTACGGCGACAACATCGCTTCGGCCGAGGGTGACAGGCCCAGCGACACACCGATCATGACGCCCAGAAGGGCGCCAAGGCCGAAGCCCACAATGATTTCAAAGGCGGTTATCAAGGTATGTTTCAGCAACCCGCTGGTGCCCCACATGGACACGGTTTCCTGAGCCACGCGGCTCAGTTTGGGCATGACGAACTCGGGCATCCCCAACAGGCCAGGGCCGAATTGCCAGGCCAGCAGGAACAGGATCAGCAGGGCAACGCTGCCGAGCATGGAGGGGTTCAGGCTTCTCATCGGTTCAATACCTTTGGCTATCGCGCGGCTTACTTGGCGGCCGTCGTGGTGTCGATGAACTGGTTGGTGTAGAGGTCGTCGAGCTTGGGCTCCTTGCTGACGATGCCCTCGCTGACGTAGAACTGGCGGACCTTGTCCAGGCGCCCGGCGTCGATCTGGCCCAGCACGGCCTGGTGGGCGTAGACGTTGTCGACGTAAAGCTTGAAGGTGCGTTCCAGCTCCGCTTCCTTGCCGGCATAGGCGGGCACTGCCTTGGCGAAGGTGGCTGCGGCGGCGTGCGGGTCCTGGATGATGTCGCGCATGCCTTGCAGCGTGGCCTGCACGACACCGCGCACTACGTCAGGGTGGTTCTTGATGGCATCGTCGGAGGCCAGGATGGCCTGGGCCATGCTCTCGAACACCTGGTCCTGGGGAATCATTTTCACGTTCACGCCAGCATCTTCGGCGTCTACCACCCAGTCCGGCACGCCGGCCATGGCTTCGGCTTTTTTCGCCGAGAACAACTGCCAGACACCTGCGGGGCCGGCCGCTTGCACGTTGACATCGTCCTTGCCAAGGCCAGCTTTTCGCAGCGATGCCAACAGGGCGTAGTACGTGGTGTCGGAGTAGGACATCACGGTCAGGGTCTTGCCCTTCAGGTCCTGGATAGAGTGGATATTGGCGTCGGCGTTGGTGGCGATCATGGTCACCCCGCCAGCGCCCAGCACTGCCACGGCCCGCACGGGGATACCGTTGGCCCGCACGACGATGGGGGTGTCGCCGATGGCACCCCCCACCAGGGCGTTGCCGGCGCCGATCTGTTTGGCCACGTCGACCCCGCCCTTGGCGGCGATGAACTGAACGTTCAGGTCCTTGCTGCTGTAATAGCCTTTTTCCTTGGCAATGACCCAGGGTGCGAAAGCAGGCGAATTGGGGGGCGCCGGCAGCAGGTAGGTGACGTCGGTCTGCGCCTGGGCCAGCGCCGCCAGGCCGAGGCCCAAGGCGAGGATCGAGGTGTTGAACAGGGACTTGAACATGCGTGCTCCTGAATCGGTTGATGGCCGTATGGCGGTGATCAATGCAGTTCCGTGTCTTCGCCGACTTTCAGCAGTTCCATCAGCCGCCCGGCCAGTGGGCCGATCTCGGGCAGCTTGCGGCGCTCCAGCGGGTTCTCGCGAAAGGGCAGGTCAACCACGATTTCCTCGACGATGGTGCCGGGGCGAGCGCTCATCACCAGCAGGCGGTCGGACATGGCGATGGCTTCCACCAGGTCGTGAGTGATGAACAGCGCGGTTTTCTTCTCTTGGTAAAGCATCTGCGCCAGGTCCTGCTGCAGGATCATCTTGGTTTGCGCGTCGAGGGCCGAGAATGGCTCATCGAGGAACAGCACCTGCGGGTCGATGGCCAGGGTGCGTGCCAGCGCCGCGCGCTGGCGCATGCCGCCAGACAACTGGAAGGGGTAGTGGTCGGCAAAACCTTGCAGGTGGCAGCGGTTAAGCAGATCTTCGGCGATGACCTTGCGCTGAGCGGCGGGCATGCCCTGAATTTCCAGGCCCAGCTCCACATTGCGGCGGATGCTGCGCCAGGGCATCAGCAGGTCCTTCTGCAACATGAACGCTACCCTGCGCACCGGGCCGGTCACCGCTTCACCGCCGACGAACACTTCGCCTTCGCTGGGGCGGTACAGGCCCGACCCCATGTTGAGGATGGTGCTCTTGCCGCAACCGGACGGGCCGATGATGGACACCACCTCGCCACGGCGGATCTTGAAATTGACGTGGCGGATGGCGAACGGCGCGTCTGCCTTGCCCTTGGCCGGGAAGCTTTTGCCGACCTGGCGAAACTCGATCTCGGTCGGCTCCAGTTCTTCCCGGGGCGCGGGTTGTGGCCACTGGGGGGCGATTGCGTACATCTCTTTCACAGCCATTGGGGAAGGTCTCTGGTCTGTTTTATAGGTGATACGCTGTTTAGTGCATGAACAATGCCATCAAGAAACTTCCGCTAATTAATTTATAATCTTCTTAATTATCAAAGCGTTATAAATATATGATTAATTGTTGAGCGTTTTATAGGTGAAACACAGTTTCTTATGTGGCACGGATATGCACATTCACTGTGCGCACATTGTGTAACTGCGAGAAAAGAGGGCTTTTTGCAGTAACGGCGGGAACACCGGCTATTTGCCAGTTTGTTTTAAGGGTGAAACAGGCGACGGCTATATATAAGTTGACCACTTGCCGGTCGAAGCTCGGGAGCGGCCGACATAAATTCCAGGCAAAAAAAAGGGCCCGCGGGGCTAAGCCCGGGGCCCTCAAAAGGTGAGAGGTGTCTAGTCCCTCGACCTGGTGAGCGGTGTAGCTGGCGTGGTGCCGCAGGTCAGGCCTTCAGGGGCACCAGGCGTGGAGCAATCATGTTCTCGGGGCGCAGGATGTCTTCCAGGCTGGCTTCATCCAGCAGGCCTTCCTCACGTACCAGTTCCAGTACGCCACGGCCGGTTTCCAGGGCTACGCGGGCGATACGGGTGGCGTTCTCGTAACCGATGTACGGGTTCAGCGCGGTGACCAGGCCGATGGAATGTTCGACCAGCTCGCGGCAGCGTTGTTCGTTGGCGGTGATGCCGACGATGCAGTGTTCGCGCAGCATGTCCATGGCGCGTTGCAGCAGGCGGATCGAGTCGAAGATCTTGTAGGCGATCAGCGGCTCCATCACGTTCAGCTGCAGTTGGCCACCTTCGGCGGCGATGGTCAGCGCCAGGTCGTTGCCCATGATTTCGAAGGCGCACATGTTCACTGCCTCCGGGATCACCGGGTTGACCTTGCCTGGCATGATCGAGCTGCCTGGCTGGCGAGCCGGCAGGTTGATCTCGTTGATGCCGGTGCGTGGGCCGCTGGACAGCAGGCGCAGGTCGTTGCAGATCTTCGACAGCTTGACCGCGGTACGCTTGAGCATGCCGGAGAACAGCACGAAGGCGCCCATGTCGGAGGTGGCTTCGATCAGGTCGGCGGCAGGCACCAGCGGCTGGCCGCTGATGGTGGCCAGGCGCTGCACGGCCAGGGCCTGGTAGCGCGGGTCGGCATTGATGCCGGTACCAATGGCGGTACCGCCCAGGTTCACTTCGGTCAGCAGTTCTGGCGCCAGGCTGCGCAGACGGTTGAGGTCTTCGGTCAGCGTGGTGGCGAAAGCGTGGAATTCCTGGCCCAGGGTCATCGGTACCGCGTCCTGCAGCTGGGTACGGCCCATCTTCAGTACGTGGGCAAACTCCTGGCCCTTGGCCGCGAACGCTTGAATCAGGCTGTCGAGGCTAGCCAACAGGGCGTCATGGCCCAACAGCAGACCCAGGCGGATCGCGGTGGGGTAGGCGTCGTTGGTCGACTGCGCCATGTTCACGTCGTTGTTGGGATGCAGGTACTTGTATTCGCCCTTGCTGTGGCCCATGGCCTCCAGCGCGATGTTGGCGATGACTTCGTTGGCATTCATGTTGGTTGAAGTGCCAGCGCCGCCTTGAATCATGTCCACCACGAACTGCTCGTGGAAGTCACCGCGGATCAACCGGGCACAGGCTTCGCTGATAGCGGCGTGCTTGGCATCGCTGAGGTGGCCCAGCTCGCGGTTGGCGTCGGCTGCGGCCTGTTTGACCATCGCCAGGCCCACTACCAGCTTGGGGTAATGCGAGATCGGGACGCCCGAGAGGCGGAAGTTGGTTACCGCTCGCAGGGTCTGGATGCCGTAGTACGCTTCAGCGGGGACTTCGAGAACGCCAAGCAGGTCTTTTTCGATGCGCGGTGATGCAGCGGAGGACATGATAGAGATAATCTCAATGTGGACCCGGCATGTGCCGGAACGCTGCCAATGCTAGGCTTGTGACCGATCGTCGGCCAATGCTGTTGCACACTGCCCTATGCAGAAACGGCATAATGGGTCATGTGACGCATGAGTCGTCCGAAACGTATGGCGCCCCGGAGGTCGCTGATGAATCTTGAGAGTAAATGGCTGGAGGATTTCAGCGCCCTGGCCGCCACCCGCAGCTTCTCCCAGGCCGCCGAGCGCCGGTTTGTCACCCAGCCGGCTTTCAGCCGCAGGATCCGCAGCCTCGAGGCTGCATTGGGCCTGCAACTGGTCAACCGCTCGCGCACGCCCATCGAGTTGACCGCCGCAGGGCAATTGTTTCTGGTTACTGCCCGCACGGTGGTGGAGCAACTGGGCGAAGTGTTGCGTCATTTGCATCACTTGGAAGGCGGGCAGGGCGAGGTCATGCAAGTGGCCGCTGCCCACTCGCTGGCGCTGGGGTTCTTTCCGAGCTGGATCGCGCAGTTGCGCAATGAAGGCTTGAACATAGCCACGCGCCTGGTGGCCACCAACGTGGGCGATGCCGTGCATTTGTTGCGCGAGGGCGGCTGCGACCTGATGCTGGCGTTCTATGACCCGGACGCGGCGTTGCAGATGGACGCCGAGATCTTCCCCTCCCTGCACCTGGGCCAGACCGAAATGATCCCGGTATGTGCCGTGGGGGCTGACGGCAAGCCATTGTTCGACCTGGAGCACGACATCAGTTTCCCGTTGCTGGCCTACAGCGCCGGTGCGTTCCTGGGCCGCTCGGTGAACCTGCTGCTGCGCCAGCGCAATCTGCGTTACACCACGGTATACGAGACCGCCATGGCGGACAGCCTCAAAAGCATGGCGCTGCAGGGCCTGGGCATTGCCTGGGTACCGCACCTGTCGGCCATCGCCGAACTCCAGCGCGGCGAGCTGGTGGTGTGCGGCGGGCCGCAGTGGCATGTGCCGTTGGAAATACGCCTGTATCGCTGTGCGTTGGTGAGGAAGGCCAATGTGCGCTTGCTGTGGCGCAAGCTTGAAGGTGGCGCGGCACAAAGCGGCGGACCGGTGCTGTGATTTGAGCTTTTTTTGTTCATCCCTTAGGCTGGCGGGCTAGATGGCTTGCCAGTGTTCAAGGGAATGAGTGAATGTCTAAATTCTATGAATATTTCAAGGAAAACATGGACGCCCTCGGGCTTCCGGCCCCTGAGTCGCTGTTTGGCAGCCTGTCAGCCGCTACTGCCACTGCGAGTACCTTGTTGACTCAGATCGACAAGTTCGGGAAAACCGTCACGGTGGGCGAGCTGGCCACTGCCGGTACCCGACTGGAAAAGCTCGGTGTCATTGCTGCGTGTTCGGCCGCGTTCTACGTGGGTGCGGTTATTGGCAGTATCGCGGTCGCCACTGGGCGCGCACTGTCCGGCGGTACCTCGATTGCCGATGTATTGTCCATGGCTCGTGCCAACAATCTCGACCGCCAGTGGCTCAGCGCTTGCTTGATCAAGTTTCCCGGCATCTATAAGCGTGAAGTACTCGGCAAGCACCACTATCGCCAAGCGATGGTGGTCGCATGAAAGACTCCAGCCTGTTGCTGCTTGCCGGCGCGGTGATCGCCGTGGTCGCCTGGACCTTCTGGCATTTCCTTGGAACGGACGGCTTTGCCGTGATCAACCTTGTGGTGCTGGTGGGGTTGGCAGTCGATAATTTCAGGTTGCGCCGCCAGTTGAAGCGTCCCTGACCCCGCTGTGCGCAAGATTCCATGGGTATGCAGTGGGTTGCCAGCGAACATGTGCAGCGCTGAAAAGCTCGCTGGCGGGCCAGCGCCCACCGCAGGCTGGTGATGCTGTCGCGGTTGACTTGAAAGTCAGTAAAAACGCCCTTTTCAGCCCAGATAGAAGGTCTATTTATCCACGATCTTTGCGGTATACTGCGCGGCCTTCGGTCGGTTTTACCGGCCATAATTCGTATAACAAGCCACGCCGGTTTTCCTGCGTGGCTTGTTGTTTTTTGACGCGCCTGCGGGCGCCCAAGAGAAGAGGCTCGACGATGAGTGCACTGGTTGGCGTGATCATGGGCTCCAAGTCCGATTGGTCCACCCTTAGCCACACCGCCGATATGCTGGAAAAGCTCGGTATTCCGTACGAAGTGAAAGTGGTATCCGCTCACCGTACTCCCGACCTGCTGTTCCAGTACGCCGAGGAAGCGGAAAGCCGCGGAATCGAAGTGATCATCGCCGGCGCCGGTGGCGCTGCCCACCTGCCAGGCATGTGCGCGGCCAAGACCCACCTGCCGGTGCTGGGCGTGCCGGTGCAGTCCTCCATGCTCTCGGGTGTCGATTCGTTGCTGTCGATCGTGCAGATGCCGGCCGGCGTGCCGGTGGCTACCCTGGCCATCGGCAAGGCCGGTGCGATCAACGCAGCGCTGCTGTCGGCCAGTATCCTGGGCGCCAAGCACCCGCAGTTCCATGCCGTGCTCAAGCAATTCCGCACTGAACAGACAGACAGCGTGCTGGATAATCCAGACCCGCGTCAGGCCTGAGGCTCTTTCATGAAGATCGGTGTTATCGGTGGCGGCCAGCTGGGCCGCATGTTGGCCCTGGCGGGCACCCCGCTGGGTATGAACTTCGCATTCCTGGACCCGGCGCCCGACGCCTGTGCCGCGCCATTGGGCGAGCACCTGCGCGCGGACTACAGTGACCAGGACCACCTGCGCCAGTTGGCCGACGAAGTCGACCTGGTGACGTTCGAGTTCGAAAGCGTGCCGGCCGAGACCGTGGCGTTCCTGTCGCAGTTCGTACCGGTGTACCCGAGCGCCAATGCCCTGCGCATTGCCCGGGACCGCTGGTTCGAGAAAAGCATGTTCAAGGACCTGGGCGTGCCTACCCCGACGTTCGCCGACATCCAGTCGCAGGCCGACCTGAACGCGGCCGTCGCCAGCATCGGCCTGCCGGCCGTGCTCAAGACCCGTACCCTGGGTTACGACGGCAAGGGTCAGAAAGTGCTGCGCACCCAGGCTGATGTCGAAGGTACCTTCGCCGAGCTGGGTAGCGTGCCATGCCTGCTGGAAGGCTTCGTGCCGTTCACCGGCGAAGTGTCGCTGATCGCCGTGCGTGCTCGTGACGGCGAGACGCGCTTCTACCCGCTGGTGCACAACACCCACGAAACCGGCATTCTGCGCTTGTCCGTGGCCAGCACCGACCACCCGCTGCAAGGCCTGGCCGAAGACTACGCCTCGCGTGTGCTCAAGCACCTGGACTACGTGGGCGTGCTGGCATTCGAGTTCTTTGAAGTGGACGGTGGCCTCAAGGCCAACGAGATCGCCCCGCGGGTGCATAACTCCGGGCACTGGACCATCGAAGGCGCCGAGTGCAGCCAGTTCGAAAATCACTTGCGCGCCGTAGCCGGCCTGCCGCTGGGTTCCACCGCCAAGGTGGGCGAAAGCGCCATGCTCAACTTCATTGGCGAAGTACCGCCGGTGGACAAGGTAGTCTCCGTCGCCGATTGCCACCTGCATCACTATGGCAAGGCGTTCAAGGTGGGCCGCAAGGTGGGTCATGCCACGCTGCGCAGCGCCGACATGGCCACGCTGAAACAGCAGATCAAGACCGTGGAAGCCCTGATCGGCGCCTGACAGGGAACCATCCAGGCGGTGAGGCCCTCTGATGGCAGGATGCCAAAGCACGACTAGGCTTTGGCTTATGCAGTCAATCAGAGGGTTTCACATGGGTATTATCGGTACCATCTTCATCGGCCTGATCGTTGGCTTGCTGGCACGTTTCCTCAAACCTGGCGACGACAGCATGGGCTGGATCATGACTATCCTGCTGGGTATCGGCGGCTCGCTGGCCGCAACCTATGGTGGCCAGGCGCTGGGCATCTACCAGGCTGGGCAAACCGCCGGTTTCCTCGGTGCATTGGTAGGCGCCATCGTGCTGCTGGTGCTGTACGGCATGATCAAAAAAGACTGACATTCGCCCAACGGCCCTCTCTGCTGGCGTGCAGAGAGGGCTAGAATGCCCGACTCATTTTGTGTCGAGGCCCTTCATGCGCCGTATTCTTTTTGCCACCTTGCTAATCTGCAGCGGCCTCGTTCATGCCGCTGAAAAGCTCCCGGAAACCGACTGGCTGTCCTTGATGCCCAAGTCGGACCAGAAGGCGCTGGAAGCCATGCCGGAAATCACCCACAACACCCCCGAGGGTGACGGTAACTTTACCCACAAGGGTGGCTTGAAACAGAGCAAGGGCTTGCCGGCAGTGATGTATTCGACCAAGACCGTGCCGGAACTCGATGGCAAGGATATCCGTATTGGTGGTTACCCGGTGCCGCTGGAGACCGATGCCAAGGGGCGCGCCACAGCGTTCTTCCTGGTGCCGTACCCGGGTGCGTGCATCCACGTGCCGCCACCGCCGCCGAACCAGATGATCCTGATTCGCTACCCCAAGGGGTTGAAGCTGGACGATATCTATACGCCGCTGTGGGCGATTGGCACGCTGAAGATCGAGAAGGTCAGCAATGACATGGCGGATGCCGCCTATGCCATGGATGCCTCGAAGGTGCGGGTAGTGGTCGAGTCTGACTTGTAACCCTGCTGCGGCTTTGCGTGGTGGGACCGACCGAAGCTCGGCCCCACACAGATGAATCGCTGTCGGCGTCAGAGCGGCTCGCTGACGATGGTCACGCCCAGGGTGTGCTCGGCACCCGGCAGCAGCACCACGATGTCATCCATCACGTTGGCCGTCTCGATGCACAGCATGCGCTGCCAGCCATCGTCGGCCATGTCGCTGAGTTGCGCGGCGCGGTCGATCCACGGGTTCCAGATCACCGCGGCATTGGCGCCACTGCTGGTCAGGCGTACACGACGTTTCCACACCGGGTCCACGATGGTCAGCTGCGCCGGGACGCCCTTGTAGATTCGGTCGGTTTCGCCGGCGAAGCGCAGTTCGTTGGCTTGCTCAACCACTTTCCAGTCATCCAGGGTCTCGATGTACTTCAGCCCGGCCACGCCTTCCACATGCACATCGCGTACATCACTCACTGCAAAGTAGCTGTGCAGCGCCTGGCTGAGGGCAACGTCGTCATCACCCAGGTTGGTAGTGGTGAGGCTTACGCTCAGGTGGTCGCCGAGGATGATGCTCAGCTTCAACGCGACTTTGTGCGGCCAGCCGGGCAGCTTGCCTTCGGCTTCCGGCAGGGTGAAGTCGATACGCAGGTTGTCATCGGTGGAGCTGTCGATGGCCTGCAGTTGCCAGTCCATGGCCCGCACCAGGCCGTGGCTGCCGGCCTCCGCGGGGGAAGCGAGCATGGCTTGCACAGGCTCCGGGTTGCGGGCAAACACGCCAAACCACGGCCAGCAGACCGGTACGCCTGCGCGCACTGGGGTGCCGTGTTTGAACACCGCCTGGTCATTGAGCCAGATCAGTGGCTGCTCGCCTTCGCGCTGGTAGCTGAGAATCTGGGCGCCCTGTTGGGCCACCAGCAGCTCGGCACCGCCGTGGCTGATGCGCCAGCAGTTCAGTTCATCCAGTTTGACCGACTCGACCTGGGGGGTAGACATGCGCAGTTCTCGCTTCCAATCCAATAGATATATTGCAGTTTGACCCGCAAACCGCCGCCAAGTTTGCCGGCAAATCAGCGCCGTGGCGGTACGGAACGGGTGCGACCGCTGCCGTCGATGGCAACAAATACGAATACAGCTTCGGTAACCTTGCGCCATTCGCTGGACAGCGGGTCGTCGCTCCATACTTCAACCATCATCTGGATCGAGCTGCGCCCGATTTCCAGGGTCTGGGTATAGAAAGACAGCTGTGCGCCCACGGCAACCGGCACCAGGAACGCCATGCGGTCGATGGCCACGGTAGCCACGCGCCCGCCCGCCACCTTGCTGGCCATGGCCGTGCCGGCCAGGTCCATCTGCGCCACCAGCCAGCCGCCGAAGATATCGCCGAAGCCGTTGGTTTCGCGCGGTAGCGCGGTGATCTGCAAGGCCAGGTCGCCTTGGGGAATAGGATCTTCTTGTTCGAGTTCAATCATGCTCGGGGTGCCTCTGACCCAAAACTCTCAGATAGGGTTGGCGGAACGGGTAATGACGCCTCATATAAAACGATTCAGCTTCATACTACGCTGCTTTCGCCGCTAGAGACGCTCCAAGGGTAACTCTGCGAAATCGGCTAGCGCTTATAGCGACGCTTTCGCACAAACACCCTGTATCCAACCAGAAAATTCCTACAGACGCGCAGTATATAGGGCGATAACGGGTGCGACGACGGTCGGGCACGCAATTAATCGGCTGAAAATCACAATCCATGTGCTTTTTCAAGCAATTTGCTATCGTGCCCCACCTGCCAAGCCGCAAGCAGCCCTGGTGAGGGTTGCCGTTTTGCCTATAAGAGAAATCACACCATGACGTCCGTCCCCTCGAGTCACGCGCAACCGGCGCGGCCTCTGACCCGCAATGACTACAAGACCCTGTCGCTTTCCGCCCTGGGTGGAGCGCTGGAGTTCTACGATTTCATCATTTTCGTGTTCTTCGCCACCGTGGTCGGAAAATTGTTCTTCCCGGCCGACATGCCCGAGTGGCTACGGCTGATGCAGACCTTCGGAATTTTCGCCGCCGGCTACTTGGCGCGTCCCCTGGGCGGCATCGTCATGGCGCATTTCGGTGACCTGCTGGGGCGCAAGAAAATGTTCACCCTGAGCATCTTCATGATGGCTGTGCCGACCCTGATCATGGGGCTGTTGCCAACCTACGCGCAGATCGGCCTGTGGGCGCCCTTGCTGTTGCTGTTGATGCGGGTGATTCAGGGCGCCGCCATTGGTGGCGAGGTACCCGGAGCCTGGGTATTCGTGTCCGAACACGTGCCGGCGCGCCATGTAGGCTATGCCTGCGGCACGCTGACGTCGGGTTTGACGGCGGGGATCCTGCTCGGTTCCCTGGTCGCGACGTTGGTGAACAGTATTTACAGCGCTACCGAGGTGTCCGACTACGCCTGGCGCATTCCTTTCCTGCTGGGCGGGGTGTTCGGCCTGATGTCGGTGTACCTGCGCCGCTGGCTGCATGAAACCCCGGTGTTCGCCGAGTTGCAGCAGCGCAAGGCGCTGGCGGACGAGATCCCTCTGCGCGCCGTGCTGCGTGACCACCGCGGCGCCATCGCTGTGTCGATGCTGCTCACATGGTTGCTGTCGGCGGGTATCGTCGTGGTTATCCTCATGACCCCCACGGTGCTGCAGACCGTCTACGGCTTCAGCCCCTCGGTGGCCTTGCAGGCCAACAGCCTGGCCATCGTCTTTCTCAGTATTGGTTGTGTATGCGCTGGCGCGCTGGCCGACCGTCTCGGCGCGGGGCGAGTCTTCGTAGGGGGCAGCCTGGCCCTGCTGGTCAGCTCGTGGGTGTTCTACCACAGCCTGCATGCCCACCCCGACTGGCTGTTCCCGCTGTACGCGCTGACCGGTCTGTTCGTGGGCACCATCGGCGCTGTACCGTACGTGATGGTCAAGGCTTTCCCCGCGGTGGTGCGTTTCACCGGCTTGTCGTTCTCCTACAACCTGGCGTACGCCATCTTTGGCGGGCTGACGCCGATGATCGTGACCCTGCTGCTCAAATCCGACCCGATGGGGCCAGCTTATTATGTTGCAGGGATTTGCATGATCGGCCTGGCGGTGGGGCTGTATCTGCTCGCGAAGAAGCGTTGAGCGCGCATTGAACATCCGGTAGGCCGCGTTGGACGTGCACGCACCATACGACGTCCGACGCGGCCTCACGCCCACCCCATAGTGGCGGCAATATCCCGTAATGGCCATTCATCCTTCTGTCACAATCCATACATAGAATGTTCACATGGGCTATCAATACTGGCGCCCGACCCATCCGAACAACCCCTATTCCTGGAGTCAGGCATGAATTTCAAGCGTTTGATGGCCGCGATCAGCGTGGCCGTCGCGGGTATTGCCAGTGTTCACGCCACCGCCGCTGTAGACCCCACCATCCCCGGCTATGTGAAGACCACGGGCGTGTCGGGCAACCTGTCCAGCGTCGGCTCCGATACCCTCGCCAACCTCATGACCCTGTGGGCCGAGGCGTATAAAAAGGAATACCCCAACGTCAATATCCAGGTACAGGCCGCCGGGTCGTCCACCGCGCCACCCGCGCTGACCGAAGGCACCGCCAACCTGGGGCCCATGAGCCGCAAGATGAAGGACGTTGAGCTGCAGGCCTTCGAGCAGAAGTATGGCTACCGGCCCACGGCCGTGCCTGTGGCCGTGGACGCCCTGGCAGTGTTCGTGCACAAGGACAACCCCATCCAGCACCTGACGATGGAGCAGGTGGACGCGATTTTCTCTGCGACCCGCCTGTGCGGGGCCAAGGCCGAGGTCAAGACCTGGGGCGACCTGGGCGTGACCGGCGACCTGGCCAACAAGCCGGTGCAGTTGTTTGGTCGCAACTCGGTGTCCGGTACCTATGGTTACTTCAAGGAAGCGGCGTTGTGCAAAGGTGACTACAAGCCCAACGTCAACGAGCAGCCCGGCTCCGCCTCGGTCGTGCAGTCGATCAGCAGCTCGCTCAATGGCATCGGGTATTCGGGTATCGGTTACAAGACCGCCAGTGTGAAAACCGTGGCACTGGCGAAAAAAGGCAGCACTACCTTTGTCGAAGAGACCGAAGAGAACACCCTGAACGGGAAATACCCACTGTCGCGGTTCCTCTACCTGTATGTGAACAAGGCCCCGAACAAGCCGCTCGCACCGCTTGAAGCCGAGTTCGTGAAACTGGTGCTGTCACAATCCGGTCAGCAGATCGTGGTAAAAGATGGTTACATCCCCCTCCCGGCGAAAGTGGCAGCCAAAGCCCTTGCCGACCTGGGGCTGAGTGAAGGCTCAAAGTAAGTACAATGGCTGGCAGGACCGTTCCAGAGGGCTTGCTTATAGCTGCACCCAGGTTTGCTGCCCGGTCTTCCCAGGCGGCAGACCTCGTTGCGTCAACTCACTGTCACGTTTCTGTCATACGAGGTCGCTAGGGTGTGCCCATGAATGATCTGGCCAACTCTGCAAACATTCCCCGCAAACCACCCGCGCGCATCGACTTCAACACGCCGGAACTGGTACGCAGGCGCAAGCTTCGTGCGCTCAAGGACCGCCTGACCCGCTGGTATGTACTGGTGGGCGGGCTTGCCGTGCTGGCTGCCATTACCCTGATTTTCTTTTACCTGCTGTATGTGGTGTTGCCGCTGTTCAAGGGCGCGGAGCTCACCGTCAAGGCACCGTTGACCCCCGCCTGGCTGCAGGACGCCGGCAAACCGCTGATGCTTTCGCTGGAAGAGCAGAACCAGGTAGGCCTGCGGGTCTCCGATGCTGGCCAGGCGCTGTTCTTCAGCACCAGGGACGGCCGTGAGCTCAAGCGCATCGACCTGCCGCTACCGGCCGGGGCCAAAGTGGTTTCCATTGGTGAGGAGCAGCCCGGCAGCTCACTGGTGATGCTGGGCCTGTCCAACGGCCAGGCGATGATTTTCCGCCACACCTACAAGGTGACTTACCCGGACGGTCACAAGACCATCAATACCGCCCTGGAATTTCCCTATGGCGAGGCGCCGCTGACCCTGGACGAAGAGGGGCGGGCGCTGGAGCACGTTAACCTCAGCGCCACGGATGATGCACTGATCGTGGCAGGCTCCACCGGCCCGCAGTTGCATGTGCTCTCGATCACCAGGGAAGAGAACCTGCTGACCGGCGCGACCGACACCTCTCAGGTGGCCATCGAATTGCCGCAGATGACGGAGCAGGTCAAGGCCATCTTCGTGGACCCGCGCCAGCAATGGTTGTACGTGATCAATGGCCGGGCTCAGGCCGACGTTTTCAGCCTGCGGGACAAGAGCCTGAACGGTCGCTACAAGCTGCTTGAGGATGCCAGCGCCGAAGTAACCGCTACTACCCAGTTGGTAGGGGGGATTTCGCTGATCGTGGGTACCTCCAAGGGTGGCCTGTCCCAGTGGTTCATGGCCCGCGATACCGATGGCGAACAGCGCCTTCGGCATATCCGCGATTTCCAGATGGGTAGCACGCCCATTGTCGACATTACCGCCGAGCAGCGTCGCAAGGGCTTCCTTGCCGTCAATGCCGCGGGGCAGATGGGTATTTTCCACAGTACCGCTCACCGTACCCTGCTGGTTCAGCAAGTGGCCCAGGGCCCAGGCGTGTTGGCCCTGTCACCCCGGGCAAACCGCATCGTGATGGAGCAGGGTGGCCGGCTGCTACCCATGACGTTGGTCAACCCGCACCCGGAAGTGTCGTGGAGCGCGTTGTGGGACAAGGTCTGGTATGAAAACTACGATGAGCCCAAGTATGTCTGGCAGTCGACGGCCGCCACGTCGGACTTCGAGCCCAAGCTGAGCCTGTCGCCCCTGACCTTCGGCACCCTGAAAGCAGCGTTCTACGCCATGTTCCTGGCCGCGCCACTGGCTGTTGCCGCCGCCATCTACACCGCTTACTTCATGGCACCCGGGCTGCGCCGCAAGGTCAAGCCGGTGATCGAGCTGATGGAGGCCATGCCCACGGTGATCCTGGGCTTCTTCGCCGGCCTGTTCCTGGCCCCTTACCTGGAAGGCCACCTGCCGGGGATCTTCAGCCTGCTGCTATTGACTCCCATTGGTATCCTGGTGGCCGGCTTCGGTTGGAGCCGCCTGCCCGAGGCCATTCGCCTGCGGGTACCGGAGGGGTGGGAGAGCATCATCCTGATCCCGGTGATCCTGCTGGTGGGCTGGTTCGCCCTGGCCATGAGCCCGCACCTGGAAAACTGGTTCTTCGGCGGTGACATGCGCCTGTGGATAACCAACGACCTGGGCATCACTTATGACCAGCGCAATGCGCTGGTGGTAGGCCTGGCCATGGGCTTCGCCGTCATCCCCAACATCTATTCCATCGCCGAAGACGCGGTGTTCAGCGTGCCGCGCAGCCTGACCCTGGGCTCCCTGGCGCTGGGCGCCACGCCTTGGCAGACCCTGACCCGCGTGGTACTGCTGACCGCCAGCCCGGGTATCTTCTCGGCGCTGATGATCGGCCTGGGCCGCGCCGTGGGCGAGACCATGATTGTGCTGATGGCCACCGGCAATACGCCGGTGATGGAAATGAACCTGTTCGAGGGGATGCGCACCCTGGCCGCCAACGTGGCGGTGGAAATGCCCGAGTCGGAGGTGGGTGGCAGCCACTACCGCGTGCTGTTCCTGGCCGCGCTGGTACTGCTGCTGTTCACCTTCGTGATGAATACCCTGGCCGAAGTGATCCGCCAGCGTCTTCGCAAAAAATACTCGTCGCTTTAGTGCAAAGGTAGCGATCCGTGAAAAACGCTTCATTCAAAGGCTGGTTCCGCAGTGGTTCGCCGGGTGTCTGGCTCAGTGGCGGCGCTGTGTCCGTCGCCGTGATCATGACCATCGGCCTGCTGGCGGTGCTGGCCGTGCGCGGCCTGGGCCATTTCTGGCCCGCCGACCTGGTGCGTGCCAGCTACAACGTGCCGGGCCAGCCTGCGCAGCAACTGATCGGTGAAATCGTCGAAAAAGACCAGGTGCCCCGTGCCCAGCTGGCTGGCGCTGGCCTGCCGGTACCCGCCACTGGCCCGGAATTCATGACGCGGGAGCTGATCAAGGTGGGTAACCGCGACCTGGGCCACCCCGATTTCGTCTGGGTGGTGGGCGAATGGCTGCAGGACCAGCACAAGCCCGAGGAACTGGTGACGGTGGAGCGCCGCGAGTGGGGCAATTTCTACGGCTACCTGGTCAACATCAAGGAAAATGGTCAGGTGGTGGGTGAGGGCGATGCGGTATTCAGCCAGCTGTACCCGCGCATTGACCGGGTGAAAGACCTGGCGCGCCAGCTCAACCGCCTGGAAAAAACCGAGATTGGCTCGATCAATGCGCGCCTGGAACGCATCCGCCTGCACGCCCGCAAGCTGGAGCTCAACCATCAGCTCGACGCCGCGGCCCAGGCCGACATGGACACCGAACGCGCGGCGCTGAAGGGCCAGTACGAGAGCATCGAAGCACAGCTCGGCGACCTGCACCAGGCCATCGACCGCGACAGCCTCACCGTGCGGGACGTCAACGGCCAGGAAATCGAGATCAGCATGGGCAAGGTGGTCCATGCCTATCAGCCCAACGCCATGGGCGTGTTGAAGAAAACCGGGTTCTACTTTGGCAAGGTCTGGGAATTTCTCAGCGACGACCCCCGTGAGGCCAACACCGAGGGGGGCGTATTTCCGGCCATCTTCGGCACCGTCATGATGACGTTGATCATGGCGATGATCGTGACCCCATTCGGCGTGCTGGCGGCGGTTTACCTGCGTGAATACGCCCGTCAGGGCCCCATGACCCGGCTCATCCGTATCGCCGTGAACAACCTGGCCGGTGTGCCGGCCATCGTCTATGGGGTGTTCGGCCTGGGCTTTTTCGTCTACGTGCTCGGTGGCTCCATCGACCGCCTGTTCTTCCCTGAAGCCTTGCCGGCGCCTACCTTCGGCACGCCAGGGCTGATGTGGGCGTCGTTGACCCTGGCCTTGCTGGCGGTTCCGGTGGTGATCGTGGCCACCGAGGAAGGCTTGGCGCGTATTCCCCTGAGCCTGCGAGAGGGTTCGCTGGCGCTGGGGGCTACAAAGGCCGAGACCTTGTGGAAGGTAGTGCTGCCCATGGCCAGCCCGGCGATGATCACCGGCATGATCCTGGCCGTGGCCCGGGCTGCTGGCGAGGTGGCGCCGCTGATGCTGGTGGGCGTGGTGAAGATGGCCCCAGCCCTGCCGGTGGACGGCAACTACCCCTACCTGCACCTGGACCAGAAAATCATGCACCTGGGCTTTCACATCTATGACGTCGGCTTCCAGAGCCCCAACGTCGAGGCCGCGCGCCCGGTGGTGTATGCCACGGCGCTGCTCCTGGTGCTGGTGATCGCCGCGCTGAACCTGTCGGCCGTCGCCATTCGTAACCACCTGCGCGAGAAATACAAGGCGCTGGACAACTGATAGGGTAGGGAGCACTACATGCAAGACCCGAACAAACCCGCCGGTATCAGCCTTTCGGCCATCGGCCGCATGCGCCAGGGCCTGAACATGGCCAACGAGAAGCTGGCCATCCAGGTACCAGGCCTTAATCTGTTCTATGGCGACAAGCAGGCGCTGTTCGACGTCAAGTTGGACATCCCCAAGCAGCGCGTCACGGCGTTCATCGGCCCCTCGGGCTGCGGCAAGTCGACCCTGTTGCGTACCTTCAACCGCATGAATGACCTGGTGGATGGCTGCCGGGTGGACGGCGAGATCAACCTGGAAGGCCACAACATCTACAGCAAGGGCGAGGACGTGGCCGAGCTGCGCCGCCGGGTGGGCATGGTGTTCCAGAAGCCCAACCCGTTCCCCAAGACCATCTATGAAAACGTGGTGTATGGCCTGCGCATTCAGGGCATCAACAAGAAACGGGTGCTCGACGAGGCCGTGGAATGGGCGCTGAAGGCCTCGGCCCTGTGGGATGAGGTCAAGGACCGCCTGCACGAGTCGGCCCTGGGCCTCTCCGGTGGCCAGCAGCAGCGCCTGGTCATTGCGCGTACCGTGGCAGTGGAACCTGAGGTCTTGCTGCTCGACGAACCATGTTCGGCACTGGACCCCATTTCCACGTTGAAAGTCGAGGAGCTGATCTACGAACTGAAATCCAAATACACCATTGTGATCGTGACCCACAACATGCAGCAGGCTGCGCGGGTATCCGATTACACGGCGTTCATGCACATGGGCAAGCTGGTGGAGTTCGGGGACACCGATACCCTGTTTACCAACCCCGCGAAACGGCAGACCGAGGACTACATCACCGGTCGCTATGGCTAGTTAAAGCTGCACGCTTGCAGCCACAAGCTGCAAGCGGATGCGGCGCGCAGTTCTGGATCACCACTTAACCACTTGCAGCTTTCAGCTTGAAGCTTGTAGCTGTCGCGGAGCGATACCATGATTGATAAAGATAGCCTTACGCACCACATCTCCCAGCAGTTCAACGCCGAGCTGGAAGAAGTCCGCAGCCACTTGCTGGCCATGGGTGGCCTGGTGGAGAAGCAGGTCAACGACGCGGTTACCGCGCTGATCGAGGCCGACTCGGGCCTGGCCCAGCAGGTGCGGGACGTGGACGTGCAGATCAACCAGATGGAGCGCAACATCGACGAGGAATGCGTGCGCATCCTTGCCCGGCGCCAGCCCGCGGCTTCGGACCTGCGCCTGATCATCAGCATTTCCAAGTCGGTGATCGACCTGGAGCGTATTGGTGACGAGTCCACCAAGATCGCCCGCCGTGCCATCCAGCTGTGTGAAGAAGGCGAATCACCGCGTGGCTACGTGGAAGTGCGCCACATCGGTGACCAGGTGCGCAGCATGGTGCGTGATGCGCTCGATGCCTTTGCCCGCTTCGACGCCGACCTGGCGCTGTCGGTGGCCCAGTACGACAAGACCATCGACCGCGAATACAAGACCGCGCTGCGCGAGCTGGTGACCTACATGATGGAAGACCCGCGGTCGATTTCGCGGGTACTGAACGTGATCTGGGCCCTGCGCTCGCTGGAACGCATCGGCGACCACGCACGCAATATCTCCGAACTGGTGATCTACCTGGTGCGCGGCACCGACGTACGGCACCTGGGCCTGGCGCGCATGCGCGAGGAAGTCCAGGGCCGGGCCGCCGATCGGGCTAATGTTCCGGGCGCCGCTGACGATAAGTAAGACTGCCCGACTACAAATGCCCGGCCTAGCGCCGGGCATTTTCGTTTGTGGTGCACCAATTTCAAGGCACCCGTGAACGAAGAGTCCCGGCGTGACTAATAAGTTTTGGCAAATGGCCATCAGTCAGCGCTATGCTTGCCGGGTAATCTTAGGAGTGGTCAATGAGTAAGGTCAGTGTGCTGGTTGTGGATGACGCTCCGTTCATTCGTGACCTGGTGAAGAAATGCTTGCGCAACTACTTTCCGGGTATCGTCACTGAAGACGCCGTGAACGGCCGCAAGGCCCAGGCGATGCTGATGAAAGACAGCTTCGACCTGGTACTGTGCGACTGGGAGATGCCGGAGATGTCCGGCCTGGAGCTGTTGACCTGGTGCCGCGAGCAGGAAGCCCTCAAGGCCATGCCCTTCATCATGGTGACCAGCCGTGGCGACAAGGAAAACGTGGTGCAGGCCATTCAGGCCGGCGTTTCCGACTTTGTCGGCAAGCCCTTCACCAACGAGCAGTTGCTGACCAAGGTAAAAAAGGCGCTGACCAAGGTCGGCAAGCTGGACGCGCTGATGGCCAGCGCGCCGACCCGCGCTACGTCGGCTTTTGCCAACGACTCGCTCAATGCCCTGACCGGCGGCAAGGCGGAAGCCGTGCGCCCGGCCGCCGCTCCTGCGCCGGCCCCTGCGGCCCGAGCCGGCTTGCTGAACAATGCCCCGCGCCCGGCGGCGGCTTCCGGCGCGCCCACCACGGGCAGTCGTGGCCAGGGCCAGCTGCGCCTGTCCAGCGGCAACCAGCAGTGCGTGATCAAGGCCCTGAGCCTCAAGGAGGCGCTGCTGGTGGTGCGCCGTGGCGAAGTCCTGCCCCAGGTACTGGAAAACGCCGTACTCGACCTGGAGCAGGGCGACAGCGCCGAAGTGGCCCGCCTCAATGGTTACCTGCACGCCATCGTCGCCCATGAACCCAAGCCGGATAGCGACTGGTTGCAACTGACCTTCCGTTTCGTCGACCAGGACGCCCAGAAGCTCGACTACATTTCGCGGCTGATCGCCCGCGGCACCGCGCAGAAGCATTTCATCCCTGGCGCCTGAAAACCGGGCACGATAAAACTCCGGACTCGGTCACGCAGGGCTGACAACGCCGGTGCCTCATGCCATGGCCTGGCCCACCGCATTGTGAGCCTTGTGTGCAGGGCATTGCATTTCCATAGGGGTATCGCTTCCTACACAACTTTGGGAATCGTTACTCTGCCGGTCCTCGGCCAATGCGCGCATCATCCGGGCTTCCCTCTGGAGGCCTGTGCCACGATGCCCTGCGAACTCTGTCTGCCGCTGCACGAACCCCTCAATTCAGGCGATGAGCTGGTCTGGCTCGACCATACCGTGTGGGTCACCGAGCTTCCGTCCAGCCTGGCGGACCTGGACCTGCGGGGCTACCGGCTGCTGCGAGACGCCCGACTGGCCTGGCGCATCGACCACTTCGATGCCTGGGGCCAGCCCTGGGTAGCGCTGCAGCGCATCGACCCGGACGCCAGCATGAGGTACGAACTGGTACGCCTGGAGCCCGGTACTTACCGTCTGGTACCCTGCGAGCCGCCTTACCCGGTGATCCGCCATGCGGCGTGCGCAAGGCCTGCGCGCAGCTGCTAATCTTTGGCCAGTCCACTATTCCAGAATGCCATCATGCAGCTACGACCCCTTTTGTGCTGCTGTGTCCTGGCCTTGAGCTGGGGCCACGCCAGTGCCACCACCATCTACAAGTACACGGATGCGTACGGGGTAACGTCCTACACCGACCGGCCCACCCACGGGGCCAAGGTGCTGGTGTTCGCCGACCGCATGAACGAGCGCCTGGACCAGCAAGTGCACCTGGATGTGAACAGGCAGGCCGGGATCACCACCTTTTCTGCTCGCAACGAGCTGTATGCGCCGGTCGAGGTGGAGCTGCGCCTGGCCAACCTGGGTAACGTGCGCCCGGGGGCGCCGTCGCTGGTGCGGCGGGTATTGCCGGCGCGCTCGACGCTGACCCTGGCCACTCTGGTGGCGCAGAGGCCCGGGCAAAACCTGCGGTTTTCCCAGAAGTTTCGCTATTCGCTCGGCAACCCTTCAACCGCGCCCCTAATGGGCTACCAGTACCCGCTGCCCTGGGTAGGCGGGCCCTTTCGCCTGACCCAGGGCCCCAACGGCACATTCAGCCATTTCGGCCCCCGAAGCCGCTTTGCCATGGACATCGCCATGCCGGTGGGCACGCCGATCATCGCCGCTCGTGGCGGCACGGTGGTCAAGGTGGAGAATGAGCAGGGCAGTGGTGGGGCCAGCCCGTCAGGTAATTTTGTGCGCATTCTGCATGACGACGGCACCATGGGCGTCTACCTGCACCTGATGCAGGGCTCGGTCAGCGTGCGCGAAGGTCAGCATGTGGCGGTGGGCACGCCACTGGCACGCTCGGGGAACACGGGCAACAGCACCGGCCCCCACCTGCATTTCGTGGTGCAACGCAACGCGGGGCTGGGGCTTGAGTCGATCCCGTTCCAGTTCAACCAACCGGTGGGCAGCCTGCCCAACTTTGCGTTGGGCAATAAATAGTCACTGCGCCAACCCTACCCGTGTCGCCGCAACGGGCTGTTGCGGGAGCTGGCAAGCCAGCCCCCGCAGATCACAGCAGTTGCTACAGGGGGTTATTCCAGGCGCAGCACCTTGGCCAGAATGATCTTGGGGCCTTTCATCTTCTTGATGATGATGCGCAGGCCTTCGACTTCCAGCACTTCCTCATCTTCCGGTACGCGCTTGAGCGTGTCGTAGATCAGGCCGGCCAGGGTTTCGGCCTCGATGTGGTCCAGGTCCACGCCCAGCAGCCGCTCGACCTTGAACAATGGCGTGTCACCGCGCACCAGCAGTTTGCCGGGCTGGTAGGCGAGGATGCCGCGCTCGGCCTTGCGGTGTTCGTCCTGAATGTCGCCCACCAGCACTTCCAGCACGTCTTCCATGGTCAGGTAGCCAATGACCTTGCCGTCGGCTTCCTCCACCAGCGCGAAGTGCGCGCCACCCTTGCGGAACTGCTCCAGCAAGCGCGACAGCGGCATGTGTCGGGACACGCGCTCCAGCGGGCGGGTCAGCTCGGCGAGGTTGAACGACTCGGGAATGTGGTCCAGGTCGGCCAGCTCCAGCAGCAGGTCCTTGATGTGCAGCAAACCGACGAATTCGTTGCGTTCGGCGTCGTACACCGGGTAACGGCTGAATTTGTGCCGGCGGAACATCGCCAGGATTTCCTTCAGCGGCGCCTTGAAGTCCAGGCTCACCAGGTCTTCGCGGGAGTTGGCCCAGTCGACCACCTCCAGTTCGCCCATTTCCACCGCCGAAGCCAGCACGCGCATGCCCTGGTCGCTGGGGTCCTGGCCCCGGCTGGAGTGCAGGATCAGCTTAAGTTCATCGCGGCTGTAGTGGTGTTCATGGTGCGGCCCAGGCTCGCCTTGCCCGGCGATGCGCAGAATGGCGTTGGCGCTGGCGTTGAGCAGGTAGATGGCCGGGTACATGGCCCAATAGAACAGGTACAGCGGCACCGCCGTCCACATGGACAGCAGCTCGGGCTTGCGGATGGCCCAGGACTTGGGTGCCAGCTCGCCGACCACGATGTGCAGGTAGGAAATAACGAAGAAGGCGCTGAAGAACGAAATGCCCTTGGCCACTTCCGGCGATTGAACGCCCACGGCTTCCAGCAGCGGCTCCAGCAGGTGCGCGAAGGCCGGTTCACCCACCCAGCCAAGGCCCAGGGAGGCGAGGGTGATACCCAGTTGGCAGGCGGAGAGGTAAGCATCGAGCTGGCTGTGCACCGTGCGCAGGATCTGCCCGCGCCAGCCGTTTTTCTCGGCGATGGACTCCACGCGGGTGGAGCGCAGCTTGACCATGGCGAACTCGGCGGCCACGAAGAAGCCGTTGAGAAACACCAGTAGCACAGCGAAAAGGATCATGCCGAAATCGGCGAAGAGTGAAGCGAGGGTAAAGCCAGGGGAAGGGTCCATGATGGAGTTTTACGGGTTCCGTCTTCAGAAGGTGAGGAGAACTGAGGCGCCTGAAATGCAGGCACAAGACTATCAATGTAGCGGGTGACGGTGCGCTTGCCTAGGGGTTGGAGCGCAGTGACCTGCCGCTGGGCGGTTCCATGACCAGTTGCTGGGGGGCAAAGATACAGGTGAAGGTGCTGCCATGGCCCGGGACGCTGCTCACCTCAAGGTGCCCGCGGTGGCGCAGCAGCACGTGCTTGGCGATTGCCAGCCCCAGGCCCGTGCCGCCGGTCGCCGAAGCGCGGCTGGAGTCCACCCGGTAAAAGCGTTCGGTCAGGCGGGGGAGGTGTTTGGCATCAATGCCGATGCCCGAGTCCTGCACGCTCATGTAGGCCATCTTGCCGTCGCCCCACCAGCGGATGTGGATATTGCCCTCGGCCGGGGTGTATTTCACCGCGTTGAACACCAGGTTCGAGAAGGCACTGCGCAGCTCCGATTCGCTGCCCTTGAGGCGAATGCTGTCGTCGGCCTCCAGGGTGATGCGCTGGTTGCGCGAGCCGGACAGGGCCTGGGCATCGCTCTTGATCGATTGCAACAGGGCGTACACCGCCACCGGCTGGTTGTCGGAGGGGTAATCGGTGGCCTCCAGCTTGGCCAGCAACAGCAGGTCGTTGAGCAGCGTCTGCATGCGCCCGCCCTGTTGCTGCATTTGCTGCAGGGCGCGAGCCCAGCGCGGGTTCACTTCCTCGACGTTGTCCAGCAGGGTTTCCAGGTACCCGGTGATCACCGTGAGCGGTGTGCGCAGCTCGTGGGAGACGTTGGCGATGAAGTCCTTGCGCATCTGTTCCAGCTGGTGGATGCGGGTCACGTCGCGCACCAGCATCAGGTGTTCGTTGTTGCCATAGCGGGTGATGAGCATCTGCACGCGCAGGCGGTCGTTGATCGGCGAGGGAATTTCCAGCGGTTCGGCGTAATTTTCGGCTTCGAAATATTCCTTGAAGCGCGGGTGGCGCACCAGGTTGGTCACCGGTTGGCCGCTGTCCTGGGGTGTCTTGAGGCCCAGCAGGGTTTCGGCGGCGCGGTTCCACCATTCCAGGTTGCCGTCGCTGTCGAGCATGATGACCGCATCGCGCAGAGCCGCGGTGGACTCCTGCACCCGGTCGATCACTGCCTGCAGCCGCCCCCGCACGCGCTGATCGCGCCGCTGCAGGTGGTAGATGCTATCGAACACGTCGCCCCACAGCCCGTAGCCATCGGGCGGTGCTTCATCAGGCTGGTGCTTGTTGAGCCAGTGGTGCAGGCGCAGCAACTGCTTCAGGGTCCAGCCCAGGTACAGGCCCAGGCCCACGGCCAGGCACCAGCCGTAATAGCCGCTGACCAGCCCTGCCAGGAGGCAAAGCGTGACCAATATCAGCATGTGCCTGATCAGGATGCTGTGCCAGTTCTGGTTCAATTAACGTCGCGTCCTTTCGAGTCATGCCGTGGCGGGCGGGCTTCAGCTCTTGGTGGAAAAGCGGTAGCCGGTGCCGCGCACGGTTTGTACCAGATTCTCGTAGGCAATGCCGAGCGCCTTGCGCAGGCGCCGAATGTGCACATCGACAGTACGCTCCTCGACATAGACGTTGCCGCCCCACACCTGGTCCAGCAATTGGCCACGGGTGTAGGCGCGCTCCTGGTGGGTCATGAAGAATTGCAGCAGGCGGTATTCGGTGGGCCCCATTTCCGCCGGGCGGCCATCGATGGTCACGCGGTGGCTGATAGGGTCCAGCAACAGGCCGCCCACTTCGATCGGCGCTTCGCCGTCGGTCGGGCCAGCGCGACGCAGCACGGCCTTGAGCCGCGCCACCAGCTCGCGGGGGGAGAACGGCTTGGTGATGTAATCGTCGGCGCCCACTTCAAGGCCCTGGATCTTGTTGTCTTCCTCGCCCTTGGCGGTGAGCATGATGATCGGGATGTCACCGGTCAGCTCGTCGCGCTTGAGGCGCCGGGCCAGTTCGATACCCGAGGTGCCGGGCAGCATCCAGTCCAGCAGAATGAGGTCAGGCTTGCGGTCGACAATGATGGCGTGGGCTTGCTGGGAGTTTTCTGCCTCGAGGCAGTCATAGCCAGCCATTTCCAACGCGACGGCGATCATCTCGCGAATGGGCGCTTCGTCGTCAACGATCAGAATGTTCCTGCCAACCATGCTCAAACCTCTTGTCATTGAAGTGTCTTGGGGCGCATTAGATAACGGAATTATTGCAGTCGTGTGACAGGTCGTTGCCAGCCTATCAACTTACGGGCGGTGGGCTAAGCTGTAATTTCGTTGCCAAGAATAACCAAGAGGTAGATCCAATGACACGACATACGCTGAACTGGATGGCCCTGGTGGGGGTTTTCGCCCTTGCCGCCCCGGCGGTTTCCCAGGCCGCGGACCCTGCCATGGCCAAAGATGGCATGCTGGTGGACCACCACGGCATGACCTTGTACACCTACGACAAGGACGGTGATGGCAAGTCCAATTGCAACGACAAGTGCGCCGAGAACTGGCCGCCGTTGATGGCCGACAGCATGGCCAAGGACGATGGCGACTGGTCAGTGGTGACCCGCGATGACGGCAAGAAGCAGTGGGCCTACGAGACCAAGCCTGTTTACACCTTCAAAGGTGACAAGAAAGCCGGTGACAAGATGGGCGACGGCAAGATGGATGTCTGGCACGTGATACCCACCGACGCGGATGCCGACTGAGGTATCAGCGAAAGGCGTAGTCCGCGACGATACCGACGAAAATGATCAACCCCGCCCAGTGGTTGTGCAGGAACGCCTTGAAACATTTCATGCGTTCCCGGTCGCGGGTGCTGTGCCATTGCCAGGCAAAGCACGCCGCGGCCCCCAGCAGCCCGAGGTGGAACCACCCACCCAGGCCGAAGTTCAGGCCCGCCAGCCACAGGCACACCAGCGCCAGCCCCTGCAGTGTGACTATGATCACCCGGTCGGCCTCGCCAAACAGAATGGCGGTGGACTTGACCCCGATGCGCAGGTCGTCATCGCGGTCGGTCATGGCGTAATAGGTGTCATAGCCCACGGTCCACAGCAGGTTGGCGATGTACAACAGCCACGCGGCGGCCGGCAGGTGCCCGGTTTCCGCGGTGAAGGCCATGGGCATGCCCCAGGAAAACGCGGCACCCAGTACCACCTGGGGGTAATAGGTGTAGCGTTTCATGAACGGGTAGGTAGCGGCGAGCGCGAGGCCGCCGAACGACAACCAGATGGTGGTGGCGTTGGTGCACAGCACCAGGGCGAAGCTGATGGCGATCAGCACCGCGAAAAACACCAGCGCCTCGCGTGAGCTGATGCGCCCGCTGACCAGCGGTCGCTGTTCGGTACGCTTGACGTGGCCATCGACCTTGCGGTCGGCGAAGTCGTTGATAACGCAACCGGCACCGCGCATCAACACCACGCCCAGCACGAAGATGAACACGTTGGCCAGCGACGGTCGGCCCTCACCGGCTACCCACAGCGCCCACAGGGTGGGCCACAGCAGCAGGTAGATGCCGATGGGCTTGTCCATGCGGGTCAGTTGAACAAAGTCCCAGGCGCGCGGGTGCAGCCGGTTCATGGATTTGAGCAGGCTTTGGTACATCAAGGGTTCTCCGCAGCGAGTTGAGCGGCGGGCCACAGGCCCGGCAGGAAGGCTTCCGCGACCAGAATGCGCAAGGCGCCACGGTCGAAGCGTGAACGTCGGGCCCACAGGCCATCGTGGGCGTGGTCGGCAGGCAGCCAAGTGGCCGGGTACCGGCACACTTCGATGGGCTGGCGCACGAACGCTGGAGTAGTGAACAGCAACTCACCCAGCGACCGGCTGCCCAGTGCCGCCAGCGCCAGGCCATCGGCCTCCAGCGCCTGGCGCCCGGCCACGCTGCGGGCGTACACCCAGGGTGTGCCGTGCCCACGCAGGTAGACTTCGCGTACCCAGCCGCTGCTGCCCGGCGCCAGGCCTAGCGAGGCGCATTCATCCTCGCGCAGCACCTGCCATTGTTCGAGCAGAGGCGTGACGCTGAAGTGCCCGTCGGCCAGGCGGGTGAGGCGTCGGGTCAGGGACCCCTGGTCGAACAACCAGTCGCAGGTAAAGGCATCGGCATCGGTGGGCGCCAGCGCCAGCCAGGCGGGCGCTGTGGCAGAGGAAGAGGCGTGGGTCACGGTCGGCAACGTTCGGCAAGCAGGTTGGCCGGCGAGCTTAGCATGCATTCAGGCTTGCATCTGTGCACAACCCCCAGTACAAAACCTGTCGAGCCGGTCGACAACGCATCAATCAATGATCGCCCGAGCCAACAGCCTGAGCATCGAGGACACCGTTAAATGAAAAAGTGGCAATGCGTGGTATGCGGTCTGATCTACAACGAAGCCGATGGCTGGCCGGACGACGGCATCGCGCCGGGTACCCTTTGGCAAGACGTGCCGGAAGACTGGCTGTGCCCTGACTGCGGTGTGGGCAAGATGGACTTCGAAATGATCGAAATCGCCTGATCGAATTTTCAACTCAAGGAACGGACACATGACAGCACCCGTGGTGATCGTAGGCACCGGCCTGGCCGGTTACAACCTGGCCCGAGAGTTTCGCAAGCTGGACGGCGACACGCCGTTGTTGCTGATCACCGCCGATGATGGCCGTTCCTATTCCAAGCCGATGCTGTCCACCGGCTTTGGCAAGAACAAGGATGCCGACGGCCTGAGCATGGCAGAGCCAGGCGCCATGGCTGACCAGCTCAAGGCCGAAATTCGTACCCATACCCGGGTGACGGGTATCGACCCTGGCCACAAGCAGCTGTGGATAGGCGAGGAGGCGGTGCCCTACCGCGACCTGGTCCTGGCCTGGGGCGCCCAGACCGTAACCGTGCCCGTGCAGGGTGACGGTAGTGATGCGGTATTCCCCATCAACGACCTGGAAGACTACGCCCGCTTTCGAGCCGCCGCGCAAGGCAAGCAACGCGTGCTGTTGCTGGGCGCAGGCCTGATCGGCTGCGAGTTCGCCAATGACCTGATCATGGGCGGGTATGAAGTACAGTTGGTGGCGCCCTGTGAGCAGGTGATGCCAACCTTGCTGCACCCGGCCGCAGCCGCGGCGGTGCAGGCCGGCCTGGAAGGCCTGGGTGCGCGTTTCCATCTGGGGCCGGTGCTCAACCGCCTGGAGCGGGTGGGCGAGGGCCTTGACGCTCACCTGTCCGACGGCACGGTACTGGCCTGCGACCTGGTGGTTTCAGCCATCGGCCTGCGCCCACGCGTGGACCTTGCCGCCGCCGCGGGGCTTGAGACCAACCGTGGCGTGGTGGTGGACCGCACCCTCAAGACGTCCCATGCCAATATCTACGCCCTGGGCGATTGCGCCGAGGTCGACGGGCTCAACCTGCTGTACGTGATGCCGCTGATGAGCTGTGCCCGCGCCCTGGCGCAGACCCTGGCAGGCAACCCGACGTCAGTGAGCTACGGCCCTATGCCGATCACGGTCAAGACCCCGGTTTGCCCGCTGGTGGTGTCCCCCGTTCCCCGCGGCCTTGAGGGGCAGTGGCAGGTGGAAGGGCAGGGGGCGGACGTCAAGGCGTTGTGCCGTGATGAGGGCGGCAACCTGTTGGGATATGCCCTCACGGGGGCGGCCGTGGCGGACAAGCTGGCACTCAATAAGCAGTTGCCGGCGTTACTGGCGTAAATAACGGTCTTTCTGTCGGAATAACCCGGTTTTTGCCCCAACAAAGCCGGGGTGGAGACTGGCGCAGCCTCGTGTGCCGTGCCATTCTCACTCCGTCTGCCGCAGCGTAGAGCCTGCGGCGCCTGGTGCCCCGTTCTGAATGTGCGGCACTGGCATAAAAACAAAAATCCGTCAAAAGGGGCTTCACTATGCGCAAACCAGAACTGGCCGCTGCTATTGCCGAAAAAGCTGATCTGACCAAGGAGCAAGCCAACCGCGTGCTCAACGCTGTGCTGGAAGAAATCACCAACGCCTTGCACCGCAAGGACAGCGTGACCCTGGTGGGCTTCGGCACCTTCCTGCAACGCCACCGTGGTGCCCGCACCGGCAAAAACCCGCAGACCGGCGAGCCCGTGAAGATCAAGGCCAGCAACACCGTATCATTCAAGCCTGGCAAGTTCCTGAAAGACAGCGTCAACCCATAAGCGGTGGCGCAAACAGAAAGGGCCCTGAGCGGCCCTTTCTTGTTTTCTGGCAGCAGTGCGATTGGTGGCCATCAGATCAACCGGTCATCCTGGTCGTCCACCAGATGGTCCAGGCCGCCCAACTCGCCCCGTACCGCATCGCGGGTCTTGAGCTTGGCCAGCGCCGCCTCGGGCAGGTCAGTGATGCGAATCAGCCCTTTGCTGGTCAACACCTGAATAAGGTCATCGAGTACGCGGACCATCTCCATGTCGCTCTGGCGCAGCTGCTGCAGGCGCCCCTCGATGGTGCCGCGCGCCAGCCATGCGAGGATGTCAGGGTGGTCTTCAACCAGAAAATCCTCCGCCTCCGGGTAGGATGTCTTGTCGGCGCGGATGACGTGTCCGAGTGCATTGCGTTGCACGTAGTACATCGAGGGCCTCCTTGGGATTGGCCAGAACTTCAACAAGCAGCATAGGCCACGCGATCATAAACAGGCGTCAGAAAAGACCGCCAGTTATCGAGCATGCGCCGTTTGGCACCTAATTGACTCTCGATACAATAATTAATTGACGCCCCAGGGGCAGTATCAGAATAATGGCCGCCGCGCTGTCGAGGTAAACAGAGAGTCCGACGGCCTGTAGGGTTAAAACCCTTGATCTAGAGCGCTTCATGCTGCTTTCAGCAGTCTTCCGTCGCGAAGCTTCGGCTTTCGTATCGTTGTGCGCCAACCTGTTTGCTCTGTCGCTTACCCGCCTCGGCCTTGGCCGAGCGACGGCTATCGCCGCCAGACTAATGACTCCTTTTTGAGACGTATCAGGGTTTGCCTGATCAGGCACGCCGTGGTTCCGGCGGGGGTATGCAGTGAGTCAGGTCAGCTTAGCCATTGGTCATTTACGTGACGAGCAGATGTATTTGCGCCAGGGCGGTCTTTATTGGGTAGCGGCGGACCTGGCTGGCGACGCGGCGGCACTGGCGAGTCAATGCCTGGCTTCCATGCCTGCGCAGGCCAAGGCGACACTGCTGTGCTGCGGCCATTCAAGCCAGGCGCTGGCCCAGGCGCTGCCGGCCGACCAAGGCCCGGGCGAGCTGACACTCTTCGATATCGCGGAACCTGCCATGGGCCTGGCGCTCAAGGCCATGGTGGGCGAACTGACCCGCGCCGTGGCGGCGCCGGGCAACGTGATAGTGCTGATGCTGCCGGCCAGCGCCTGGCAGAGCGAGGCCGCCCCCGCGCTGCGCCAATGGTGCCAGACGCTGAGTGGGTGGCTGGCGCGGCGCCAGTCCACCTTGCTGATCATCTGCCACGGCCAGGCGCCCCAGTTGCACGAACGCCTGCTGCGCCTGAACGAAACACTGTCGGGCCTGGCGCAGTTGTATCGTCGCGACGGGGGTATTCGTTACCAGTTGCACTATTGGCACAGCGAACTGGGGGTGTGCAGTGGTCAGGAGCTGGAGTTGGAACTGGGTGAGCAGGGCTTCATCTTGTCCGCCACCGAGCAAGCCAACCCGCAACTGACCCACACTGACGACCAGCGCATCTACCTGACCCAGCGCTCGGTACTTGAAGGCTCGCCGGCACTGTCTGATCAGTGGCGCCTGTTCGAAGACCGTGATGACCTGCTGCTTCAGGCGCGCCACGCGCGGGCCGCCAGCGTGATCGTTGCCATCGACAGCAACCAGCAGGTAGAAGGGCTGGCGCGTCAGCTGCATGAGTTGCGCGAGCGCTGCGGCAGCGGCCTGAAAATCATCGTGCGGGAAGTCGAGCCGTGCCTTCGCTACCGCGACGAGCGTTTGCTGGTCTCCTGCGGCGCCAACATCACGGTCCCCTACGGCACCACCCTTGCGTATTTCTTCAGCATCATCGATAGCGTACAGGGGCAAACCTGGCGCCACAGCCGCCAGACCGACTTCCAGTCGCTGTTCGAGCGCCTGCGGCCACCTGCCGAACGCGGCCTGATGATGCCCGCCGAATTCCTCAGCACCGTCACGCGTATCTACGGCGGTGCCTCAGGCGAAATCAGCCACCAGTTGCTCAAGCTTACCCCGCGCGGCGCGCTGGATATCGAGCAGTACCTGAACCAGATCAGCCTGCGCCGTTTTGGCGACATTGCCTGCGTGGTAAACGGCGACTTCTACCTGTTCCTGTTTGCTTGCCGCGCCGATGGCCTTGAGCCTGCGTTGGGCAATATCTGCCGGCTGGCCTGGCGAGACCTGTTCAGCGCATTCCAGATTCTGCCGGGTGTCGATGCCTTGCCCCGGGACATTTTCCTGAACGCGGCCGAGTTGCCGCCCAGCTTCCACCTGGCCGAAGAGCGTACTGCCGGCAGTTCCGCCCAGGTGGCCGAACGTGGCGCCTATGCCCCTGCGCGTTTCACCCTGCCTATCTCGGACGTTTGCCCATGAATTTTGCCGAACTGATCCAGGTCATTGGCCTCAGCGCCCTGCTGACCCTTGCCCTGATCGTTGCGCTGACGCGCTTTGGCCGTCACCTGCTGGCGGTGGTGCAAGCCCTGCTGCCCCCACGTTACCTGAAGCCCAAGGGCGTGCGCCGACGCGCCCCCGCCAAGAGTGAAGCCCCATGAGTCAGTTTGAAGTCATCCAGCCGACGCGTGTACGCGAGTGGCCGGGCCTGGGGCTGTGGAACCTGTATTTCATTCTCAAGTTCGTCTTGCTGTGGGCCGGCTACCTGAATGTGCAGGTGTTGCCCAATGTGGTATTCGCGGCGGCATTGCTGGTGCCGTTGCCCCATCGCTACCTGCGCGTGCTGCGCACCGTCATCGCCGTTCCGGTGGGGGTGGCGCTGCTGTATCAGGATACATGGCTGCCCCCCTTCAGCCGCCTGCTGGCACAGCCAGGGGTGCTGGACTTCACCGGCGCTTACCTGCTCGAATTGATGGGCCGCTTCATTGACTGGAACCTGTGCGCGCTATTGGCGGTGCTGGTGGTGATCTATGCCTTCGCTCGCCATTGGCTGCGCCTGACCACCGTCAGCGTGCTGGGCCTGGCCTGGCTGGCCAGCGCCAATGTGCTGGCCTTGCACCCCAGCAGCACACCTGCTGTTGCCGCTGGTAGCACAGCGGTGGCGGCGGCCAGCGCCGGCGAGCCGGACAACGCCACTCTTGAAGCGTACCTGCAGAAGTTCTACACCACCGAAGCAAGTCGCCAGGTTGAATTCAAGCCGTCGACCTCGGCTGCGCAGCCATTCGACCTGCTGCTGATCAATATCTGCTCCATGGCCTGGGATGACCTGGAGACCGTGGGCCTGCGCGACAACGCGCTGTTCCAGCAGATGGACGTGGTGTTCGACAATTTCAACTCGGCCACCTCCTACAGCGGCCCCGCAGCCATTCGCCTGCTGCGCGCCAGTTGCGGCCAGAGCCCCCACAGCAAACTCTACGGTACAGCCCCCGAGCAGTGCCTGCTGATGGACGACCTGAAGAAGCTGGGTTTCGCCGATGAGGTGATGCTCAACCATACCGGGCAGTTCGAAGGCTTCCTGGACGAAGTGCGCTCCCAAGGCGCGCTGCCACCGCCGGCCATCAGCACCAGCAACCTGCCACGGGCCCTGGTGGGCTTCGACGGCACGCCGATCCTGCGTGACGGCCAGGTACTGGCCAGTTGGTGGAAACACCGCGTCGACGAGCAGAACGACCGGGTGGCGCTGTTCTACAACACCACCACCCTGCACGACGGCAACCGCGCGCTCACCGCCGATGGCGGCACCAAGAGCGCCGACTACAAGCCCCGTGCGCAGGCCCTGATCGACGACCTGACCGGTTTCATCAAGCAGTTGCAGGCCAGTGGCCGGCGCGTGGTGGTGGTCATCGTTCCCGAGCATGGGGCGGCACTGCACGGCGACCGCATGCAGATTTCCGGCATGCGCGAGATCCCGAGCCCGTCGATCACCCATGTGCCGGTGGGCATCAAGCTGGTGAACATGGGCAGCAACCCCAGTACCGAGCCGCTGCACGTTACCGCGCCAAGCAGCTTCCTGGCCCTGTCGGAAATCATCAGCCGGCTGTACACCGCCCAGCCTCAGGGTGAGGGCCTGGCGCCCAGCTGGCAGACGCTGTTGACCGACCTGCCACAGACCGCGGCGGTCTCCGAAAACGCTGGCACGGTGGTCGTCGACTACGCCGGTAAACCTTATGTGCGCATCAAGGAGAAAGGCCAATGGCTCCCGTACCCACAGCGGTTCAAGTGAAGGCCAAGGTGCAGTCGCGGGCCGACCGTGCCGACGACATCGCCCGCCTGAAACAGGAACTGGCGCTGCCTGAGCTGGACTACGTGGATATTTCCGCGCAGTTGGAGCTGCAGAAAGCCCTGCACCGCTGGCCCCTGCTGGCCGAAATGGAGCGCCTGCAACCCAAGGTGCTGGCCCCGGCGCGTCCCTCGGAGCTGGAGTTGCTGTCGTGACAGCGCTCAGCCTTCGCGGCCTGCGCGGTGGTGTGGGGACCAGTTCGCTGCTGGTGGCCACCGGGCATGCGTTGCATGACCTGGGCGAACGCGTGCTGCTGGTCGACATGTGCCCGGAAAACCTGCTGCGCCTGCATTTCAACGTGGATGTTGGCGAACGCGGTGGTTGGGCGCGGGCCATGGTCGATGGGCTCGACTGGAATGCTCAGGCATGGAGTGTGGAGCCAGGCTTGAGCCTGCTGCCGTATGGCCGCCTGAAATGGGCAGAGCAGGACCAGATCGAGCAGCGGCTGCGCAACGAGCCCGAGCTATGGCGGCGGCGCCAGGCCAGCCTGGCGGCGCACTTCGACTGGATTCTGTTCGACGTGCCGCTGCGCCTGCCTGGCCATGCCCGTGTGGGCCCCTGTGCCTTGCGCTTGCAGGTGGTGGAAGCGGATGCCGCCTGCCATGTGCTGTTGCAGCAGCAAGAGGATAGTAGCGAGCATTTGCTGATCAACCGGTTTGACCCGGCCAGCCAGTTGCAGCGCGACCTGTTGCTGATCTGGCGCAAGCAGTACGGCGAGCGCCTGTTGCCGCTCAATATCCACCAGGACGAGGCCATGCGTGAAGCCCTGGCCTTCAAGAAGCCGGTGGGCGCCTATGCCCAGGCCAGCCTGGCGGCTCAGGACATCCAGAGCCTGACCACCTGGTGCCTGACTCGGCGCCTGGAGACCCTATGATCGCCAAGGTCTTCCCCTACACCCGCCTGCGCCAGCGCCACGGTTGCACGCCGCCGCTGGCCTTGCTGCTGGCCAGCCTCTGTGCCCTGGCCTGGGTGTGCCTGCGGCTGGAGTCGACGCAGTGGCGCAACCTGCTGCAGCACCCGCACCGCTGGTACCCGCAATTGGCCGACAAGCCGCCGCGCCTGGGCGACCCGCTGCGCTATGTGGTGCAGAGCCTGTGGTTGCTGGCGGTCAAGCCGGCCCCGACACGCACCTGGTCGTTGCGCGCGCCCCGCTGGCTCAAGGCCCTGGGGGCGCTGTACCTGCGCGCATGGGAACGGGTAGGAGCGGAACTGGAAGAGTTGCCGCAGCGCGCCGAAACCAGCTCGCAGATCCGCAAGAGCAGCCACTGGTGGAAAGGCCTGGACCGTCGCAGCCAGCGCCTGGTTAACATCAGTATCGGCACCGTGGCCTTCCTGTTGACCCTGTTGTGCATTACCGAACCGTTCAGCTATGTCGCGCAGTTGGTCTTCGTACTGCTGTTGTGGGGCCTGGCCATGCTGGTGCGCCGAGTGCCCGGGCGCTTCCCGACCTTGCTGATGGTGGTGTTGTCGGTCATCGTCTCCTGCCGTTACCTGTGGTGGCGCTACACCGCCACGCTGAACTGGAACCAGCCGCTGGACCTGGCCTGCGGCTCGATCCTGCTGGTGGCCGAGACCTATTCCTGGGTGGTGCTGATTCTGGGTTACATCCAGACCTGCTGGCCGCTGGGGCGCAAACCCAAGCCGCTGCCGCGCGACCTCAGCCTGTGGCCCAGCGTCGACCTGCTGATTCCCACCTACAACGAAGATCTGTCCATCGTGCGCGGTACGGTCTACGCGGCGATGGGGCTGGACTGGCCCGCCGAGAAACTGAACATCTACATCCTCGACGACGGCAAGCGTGAAAGCTTCCGCCAGTTCGCCGCTGAAGTGGGTGTGGGCTACATCGCCCGCACCGATAACCGCCATGCCAAGGCGGGTAACCTGAACCACGCACTGACGCTGATCGATAGCGAACTGGTCGCTATCTTTGACTGCGACCACGTGCCCGTTCGCTCTTTCCTGCAACTGACAACGGGTGGTTTCCTCAGCGACCCGAAGCTGGCGCTGGTGCAGACCCCGCACCATTTCCTGTCGCCCGACCCGTTCGAGCGCAACCTCAATGTGTTTCGCGAACGTCCCAACGAGGGCGAGTTGTTCTATGGCCTGGTCCAGGACGGCAACGACATGTGGAACGCGGCGTTCTTCTGCGGCTCCTGCGCCGTATTGCGGCGCACGGCCATCGATGCCATCGGCGGCTTCGCCGTGGAAACAGTGACGGAAGACGCCCATACGGCCTTGCGCCTGCACCGCAGTGGCTGGAATTCGGCTTACATCAAGGTCCCCCAGGCTGCCGGCCTGGCCACCGAAAGCCTGTCGGCCCACATCGGCCAGCGTATTCGCTGGGCCCGGGGCATGGCGCAGATCTTCCGTACCGACAACCCGTTGCTGGGCCGCGGCCTGACACTGTTCCAGCGCATCTGTTACGCCAATGCCATGATTCACTTCCTGGCGGGCCTGCCGCGCCTGGTGTTCCTCACCGCGCCGCTGGCCTTCCTGGTGCTGCACGCCTACATCATCTACGCCCCGGCAATGATGATTCTGTTGTACGTGCTGCCCCACATGATTCACGCCAGCCTGACCAACTCCCGTATGCAGGGCGCCTACCGCCAGACGTTCTGGGGCGAGGTGTATGAAACGGTGCTGGCCTGGTACATCGCGCGGCCGACCACCGTGGCGCTGTTCAACCCCAAGAAAGGCAAGTTCAACGTCACGGCCAAGGGCGGCCTGATGGAGGATAACCAGTTCGACTGGAAGATCGCCCAACCCTACCTGCTGCTGGCCCTGATCAACCTTGCAGGCCTGGGCTTTGCCGCCTGGCGGCTGGTGTGTGGTCCCACTACCGAGATCATCACGGTGTTGGTCAGCAGCCTCTGGGTGGTTTACAACCTGCTGATCGTCGGCGCGGCAGTAGCGGTGGCGGCGGAAGTCCGCCAGGTACGCCAGACCCACCGTGTACAGGTGAAGATGCCCGCCGCCGTTCGCCTGGAGAATGGCCACTGCTATCCAGGCATGCTGCAGGACTATTCCGACGGTGGCGCGGGCATCGAGCTCGACACCTCGCTGTCGTTGCCGGTGGGCGGGCGTATCTCGCTGATGCTGCAGCGCGGCGACCGTGAATTCCTGTTCCCCGGCTACGTGACCCGCAGCCACAGGACATTCGTGGGCATCAACCTGGGCGAACTGAAGGGCCAGCAGAAGATCGACTTCGTGCAGTGCACCTTCGCCCGTGCCGATGCGTGGCTGAACTGGGGTGACAACTTCGCCCCCGACCGCCCCCTGCACAGCTTCATGGACATCCTGCGCCTGGGCGCCGTCGGCTACTACCGCCTGTACCAATACCTGCCTGCCTGGGTGCGCTACATCGCCGGCCCACCCTTGCACCTGCTGCGCTGGCTGTGCAGTTTCCTGCCGCGCAGACCCGTGGCCACCCCTATTTCCACTTCCCGATCAGTGAGCGCACGATGAGCCGCTTTTTCAACAAAACCCTGGTTGCCAGCCTGGCGCTGCTGGCCGTCGGCTGCGCCCAGGCTGCCGTCACTACTCCTGCGGCGCCAGCGTCGGCGCCGGTGCCTGCCTGGAGCAGCACCCACAGCTTCGAACAGCTGGGGCGCCCGGCCGACAGCCTGTTGCTGGGCATTCATACCAGCGACCAGATCGAGTTCAGCCTGCGCCGTGACCGCATCGCCAGTGATGCCCGGCTGCAATTGCAATACACCCCTTCGCCGTCGCTGCTGCCCCAGGTTTCGCATATCCGCATCTACCTCAATGATGTGTTGATGAGCGTGGTACCGATCGAGAAGGACCAGTTGGGCAAGCGTGTCACGCAGTCCGTGGCGCTGGACCCGCACCTGATCGCCGACTTCAACCGCGTGCGCATGGAGTTTGTCGGCCACTACGCCGACGTTTGCGAAGACCCCGCCAACAGCGCCTTGTGGCTGAGCGTTGGCCGCGACAGCCAGATCCAGTTGCAGGAACAGGCACTGGCAATGAAGAACGACCTGGCCTATTTCCCCATGCCTTTCTTCGATGCGCGTGGGCAGGACAAGCCTTCCATCGACCTGGTGTTCGCCAATGCGCCGACCCTGGGCGAACAGCGTGCCGCGGGTATCCTGGCCTCCTACTTCGGCAGCAAGGCCGGTTGGCGAGGCGCGCGGTTCCCGGTGCAGTTCGACCAGTTGCCGGCCCTTGATGACCAGCACCGCGCCAAGCCTGCCATCGTATTCGCCACCAACGACCACCGTCCTGCGTTCCTGGCCGACAAGAACCAGTTCCCGGCGGTCGACGCACCTGTGGTGCAGATGATCGACAACCCGCAGGACCCCTACAGCAAGGTGCTGCTGGTGCTGGGCCGCAACGACGATGACCTGGCGGTTGCCGCCCAGGCACTGGCGCTGGGCAGTGACCTGTTCCGTGGGCCACGGGTGAGCGTGGAGGGTGTGCAGCAACTCAAGCCGCGTGAACCCTACGACGCCCCGAACTGGATGCGCACCGACCGCCCGGTGCGTTTCGCCGAATTGATCAAGTACCCCGAACAACTTCAGGCCAACGGCCTGCTGCCGCGCTCCATCACCCTGGACGTGAACCTGCCGCCGGACTTGTTCGTCTGGCGCAACCAGGGCATCCCACTGCAGACCAAGTTCCGCTACACCCAGCCGGCCGCTGATGATGCGTCGAGCCTGACCATCAGCCTGAACAACCAGTTCATCACCAGCCTGCCGTTGCACAGCAAGACCAACAGCCAGCTGGAGCAGATGCGCCTGGCGGTCATGTCCGATGAAACCGCCAACGTCACCGACAAGCTGCTGGTGCCGGCGTTGAAGATTGGCGACCGCAACACCCTGCGCTTTGACTTCAATTTCGCCAGCACCTACGGCAGCGCTCAGCGCGACCACTGCCAGACCACCCTGCCGGTGAACAACCAGGCGGTGATCGACGAAGAGTCGACCGTGGACCTGTCAGGTTACTACCACTACCTGGCCATGCCGGACCTGCGTGCCTTCGCCCGTGGTGGTTTCCCGTTCAGCCGAATGGCCGATCTGTCGCAGACCCTGGTCATGGTGCCGGCCCAGAGCACGCCGGTGCAGTTGAGCACCTTGTTCGAAACCCTGGGCGCCATTTCCGCGCGTTCGGGCCTGCCGGCCTTCGGCCTGCGCCTGTCGAACGACTGGAATGACGCCAAGGCGGATAACGACCTGTTGGTGTTTGGCAACCTGGCCGCTTCGGTGGGCAAGGGCGACGATGCCAACCTGGTACTGGCCAAGACCCGCGACTGGCTGCTCACGCCCGCCAACGAAGACAGCGGCAAATCGGCCCGTGCAGGGCAGTTCAACGATGCCCGCGACCTGGGCGCCAACCGTGTGGCCGTCAGTGCCCAGGCGCCCATCGCGGCTATCGTCGGCTTGCAGTCGCCGTACCATGAGCAGCGCAGCATCGTCGCCCTGCTGGCCTCCGATGACGCTGACTATCAATTGCTGCGCGACACCCTGGCCGACAGCGGCAAGCTGGAAGCCGTGGCCGGTTCCGTCGCGCTGATCCGCGATAGCGGTGTCAGCAGCAGTTGGGTAGGGCAGCAGTACTTTGTCGGGCACCTGCCATGGTGGCTGTTGCTCTGGTACCAGTTGTCCGAGCACCCGGTGCTGCTGGCGGCGCTGGCCACCATCAGTGTTTTGCTCACAGCCTTCCTGCTGTGGCGTGGCCTGCGCTGGATGGCGCGGCGCCGTCTGGTTGGCCAGGAGTAAGCCGATGAAAACCGTCGCGGCCCTGGTACTGGCCGGTGTTTTCGCGGTACCGGGCCTGGCCGAAGCCGGCGAGTGTGCCTGGCCGGCGTGGGCGCATTATCGCCAGGCGCTGGTCAGCGCGGACGGGCGGGTGATCGACCGGTCCACGCCCGGCATGACCACCACGTCCGAAGGGCAGGCCTATGGCTTGTTCTTCGCACTGCTGGGCAATGACCGCGACAGCTTCGCCAAGCTGCTGCGCTGGACCCAGGACAACCTGGCGGCTGGCGACCTCAACCGCCAATTGCCAGCCTGGCAGTGGGGCCAGGACAAGCAAGGGCAGTGGCAGGTACTGGACAGCAACAATGCTTCCGACGCCGACTTGTGGATAGCCTACAGCCTGCTCGAAGCCGGGCGGCTGTGGCACCGCGCCGATTACCAGTCGCTGGGGCGCAACCTGCTATGGCGTACCGCCGCCCAGAGCTTGCGCAAGCTGCCGGGCATGGGCCTGATGCTGCTGCCAGGGGATGTCGGCTTCGAAAATGCCGAAGGCTGGCGCCTGAATGCCAGTTACCTGCCGCCGCAATTGCTGGCCCGCTTTGCCGCAGAGGCACCCATATGGGCGGAACTGGCCAGCAATACCCAACGCTTGCTGACCGAGGGCTCGCCCAAGGGCCTGGTGCCCGACTGGCAAGTGTGGAAAACCGGTCAAGGCTGGGCTGTGGACAGCCAGAAAGGCGCTGTAGGCAGCTATGACGCCGTTCGTGTCTACCTGTGGGCTGGCATGCTTGCCAAGGACGCCCCGGGGCGTTCGGCACTGGTCGAGCATCTGCAGCCCATGGTGCAGCGGGTGGCCGAGCGGGGCTTTGTCCCGGAAAAAGTCGACGCTGCCACTGCCGTTGATACCGGTACCGGGCCCGTGGGTTTCAGCGCGGCACTGTTGCCGCTGCTGTCAGGCAACGCCGTGGCGCTGGCGGCGCAGCGCGAGCGCCTGAAACAGCAACCGCCCCTGGCCGACGCCTATTACAACCAGTCCCTGGTGCTGTTCGGCCAAGGCTGGGACCAGCAACGCTACCGCTTTGATAAAGACGGACGCCTCGTGCCGAACTGGACTGCCGCATGCAAAGATTGACCGGTTTGGGGCTGCTGTTGAGCAGCGTCTGCGGGGTAGCCCTCGCTCAACCCCTGAGCGCGCCCGAGCAACAGCAATGGTTGCTCGAACAGATTCGCGTAGGCCAGGCGCTTTACCGCGAAGACCTGGTGCACGATTCGCTGGCACGCCTGGAATTGATCGCACCCGATAACCCCCAGGTGAAAGTCGCCGAAGTCCGCCAGGCGTTGTTGCAGAACAACACCCCGGAGGCCGAGCGGCTGGCGGCCGAGCTGGGCCGTCAGGCTCCGGGCAGTGCCGAGTCCCGCCAGGCCCAGAGCTTGCTGAAACTGCATAGCAGTGCGGGCCAGAAAGACCTGCAGGAGGCTCGCCTGCTGGCCACCGCCGGCCGTTACGACGATGCCTTGCAGGCTTACCGGCAGATGTTCGGCGACGATATGCCGGACTTCGCCATCGCCCTGGAATACCTGACCGTGCGCAGTGGTATCAAGGAGCAGCGTGCGCAAGTCATCGACCAGTTGCGGGCGCTGGACAGCCAGTACCCAGGTAACGCCGGCTTGCGCCAGACCCTGGTGGGCCTGCTGTTCGCCGAACAACGCGATGCCGAGGCACTGGCGGTACTGCACCAGTTGGCGGGTGACGCCAACGCCGCGGCCAACGCTGCCGAACGCGAGTACAACTACTTGCTCAAGCAGCCCGTGGGACGGGAAACCGCCCAGGCCTGGCAGACGTTCCTCAAGGTGTACCCGTCTACCCCGTATCGGGCCGACGCCACCTTGCAACTGCAGGCGCAAGAGCACCTGCTGGCCGACCCCAGCTGGCAAGCCGGGGTCAGGGGCAAGGCGCTGCTGGACGCGGGCGACAGCGTCGGCGCCGAAGCGCAGCTGCGCCGGGCACTCAAGGCTTACCCCAAGGATTCCAGCCTGCTGGGTGCGCTGGGTGTTGCCTTGATGCGCCAGAACAAGCATGAGGACGCCTACAACACGTTCGTCAAGGCCTCGGCCATCGAGCAGGACACCTACTGGATGACCAAGTGGCAAGACCTCAAGGTCGCCAACTACCAGTGGATGCTGCTGCAAAAGGGTGACCAGGCGCTGGAGCGCAAGGATTACCCACAGGCCAAACGCTTTTACCAGCAGGCGCGCATAGCCCAGCCCAAGGATGCCAGTGCCCTGATTGGCCTGTCCTACGTGGCCCGGGGCGAGTCAGACGATATCGCCGCCGAGGCCCTGCTGCTGCAGGCGCGCAAGCTGGAGCCCGGCAATGCCAGCGTGGTGCGGGCCATGGTGCGCCTGTACCAGGCGCAGTCGGCCGACAAGGCCGAGCAGTACCTGGACAGCCTGACGCCTGCCCAGAAGGTCGAGTTCAAGAGCGTGCGCCTGGGCCTGGCTTCGGACCGCCTGAACGCCCAGGCCGATGACGCCACCCGGCGCAGTGATTGGGGCCAGGTGGTGCAACACCTGAGCAAGGCCCGTGAGCTGGACCCGGACAACCCCTGGCTGGTCTACCGGTTGGCCAACGCCCAACGGCAGTTGGGCCGCGCCGCTGACGCCGACCACAGCTTCAGCCTGCTGCTGCAACGCCAGGGCCAGAACCCCGAGGCACGTTACGCCCATGGTCTTTTCCTGGCCGACGGCGAGCGTGACACCGACGCCATGGGCAGCCTGCAGCAGATTCCGCGTGCCGGCTGGAGCGACAACATGAACCAGTTGTGGGCCCGCCTGCAGCGCCGGCAGATGCTGGCCAAGGCCGAGGCCTTGCGCGCCGGTCACCATGAAGACCAGGCCGAAGCGCTGCTGCTGCGTGCGCCGGCCACCGATGACTACCTGACGCTGGCCGACTGGGCGCAGCAGCGTGGGGACCTGGCTGCCGCCCAGAACCGTTACCGCAAGGTACTGGCCAGCGAACCGCATAATCCCGAAGCGCAACTGGGCCTGAGCGAAGTCTTGATCACCAGCCATCAGTTGCAACCTGCCAAGGCCGGCCTGTCGGCCATCACGCCCCCGGTACCGCTGGACGTCAGCTTCCAGCGGCGCCTGGCCAATGCCTGGGCGGCGGTGGGAGACAAGGCACGCGCCAAGGCACTGTTCGCCGAATTGCTCAGCACCCCACGCCAGGATCCCCTCGCGTACCGCGATGAAGCACGTTTGCTTTCCACCGAACAGCCACGGCACGCGCTGGATGACTATGCGCATGCCATGGCAGCGGCGAAGCTGATTTCCCCGGGGCAGGCCACCCCGCGTGACGACCGCGCCGTCACGCAGGCCAGCCGTGCCGCAGACAGTGATGACTGGCTGGCCCGCAGCATTCGCAGCGATGTGGACACGCTGTACCAGAAGCAGAACCCGACGGTTAACCTGTACCACGACTTCGCCTGGCGCACCGATAACAGCGCCTCGGGCGTCTCGGACTTGACCACCCAGACCACCATCTTGCGCATCGACACGCCGTTGGCCCAAGGCCAGGCCTTTGTGCAGGCCGAAGACGTGCAGCTGGATGTCAGCAGCTTTGCCAGCAACGACCAGTTCGGGTTGTGCGCCGTGGTGCAGGGCGGCTGTGCCAGTGGCGCGCAAAGCGTCAGCGGCACCCTGCTCGGCATGGGCTGGCACGATGACAAGTGGGCGTTTGACGTAGGCCATACGCCTCAGGAATTCACGGTTTCCAACTGGGTGGGTGGGGTCACTTACAGTGGCGATTGGGAGGACATCGGTTACCGCCTGACAGCCTCGCGCCGGCCGCTGACCAACTCGCTGGTGTCCTACGCGGGCGCGGTCGATCCGGTCACCGGCACTCGGTTCGGTGGTGTCACCGCCAACGGTTTCACCCTGGGCCTGAGCCACGACGAAGGCGGCAAGGACGGTGTCTGGGCCAGCCTGAGCAGCCACTGGCTGGTGGGCCAGAACGTCGAGAACAACCAGCGCCGCAGTGCCATGGGCGGCTACTACTACCGCCTGGTGGAGCGCGCCGATGAGCGCGTGCGCACCGGCCTGACGCTGATGTACATGGGTTACGACAAGGACCTCAGCGAGTCGACCCTGGGGCAGGGTGGCTACTACAGCCCGCAGCAGTACTATTCGGTCAGCGTCCCGGTCAATTTTGCCTGGCGCAACGCCAATTGGTCGGCCTTTCTGGAAAGCTCGGCAGGCTGGTCGTTTGCCAAGACCAGTGCCAGCGACCTTTACCCCAAGGACAGCAGCGCCAGCGACCTGGAGAACTTGCTGGCGCAGTCAGGCCATACCCTGGTGACGGACCCGACGCTGACCAAGAGCGGCAGTAGCAGCAACGGTATCAACTTTCGGGTGCAGGGCCTGCTGGAGCGCCGCTTGTCCGATAACCTGGTGTTGGGCGGCGGGGTGACCTGGCAGCACAGCGAAGGCTATGCCCCGAGCCGCGCGCTGTTGTACCTGCGTTATACCTTCGACCCGTGGCAAGGCAACCTGCCGTTGCCGGTAGAGCCGATCAGCCCTTACGCGGACATGCGTTGAATAAAATAAAAATTCCAAAATAAATTTAATGGAAAAATAATTGATTTACGCCTGATGCCGTTCTAGCCTGAGATTCCAAGGCCTACAACAACAAATCAGGAGCCATCATGACTTTGAACATCGGTGTCATCGGGACCGGCGCCATCGGTCGGGACCACATCCGTCGCCTCAGCTTCGCGCTATCAGGCGCGCGGGTGGTGGCGGTCAACGACATCAATGCCGAACAGGCGCGCGATGTGGTCACGCAATTGGGGATCGAAGCGGAGGTCTATGCCAGTGGTCAGGCATTGATCAATGCCGGCAATGTCCATGCGGTGCTGGTCACCTCCTGGGGCCCCAGCCACGAGGAATTCGTGCTGGCGGCCATCGCTGCCGGCAAGCCGGTGTTCTGTGAAAAGCCCCTGGCCGTCACCGCCGAAGGCTGCCGTCGCATCGTCGACGCGGAAATCGCCGCTGGCAAGCGCCTGGTTCAGGTCGGTTTCATGCGCCCGTTCGACCAGGGTTATCGGGCGCTGAAAGCGGTGATCGACAGCGGCGAAATAGGGACGCCGCTCATGCTGCACTGTGCTCACCGCAACCCTCATGTGTCCGACGCCTACGGCACCGGCATGGCCATTACCGATACCCTGATCCATGAGCTGGACGTGCTGCGCTGGTTGATCGATGACGATTACGTCTCGGCGCAGGTCGTGTTCCCCCGCGCCACCCGCCACACCCACGCGCAGTTGCGCGACCCGCAGATCGTGCTGCTGGAAACCGCCAAGGGCGTGCGCATCGACGTCGAAGTGTTCGTCAACTGCAAATATGGCTACGACATCCAATGCGAAGTCGTGGGCGAGGAGGGCATCGCCCGTTTACCCGAGCCTTCCAGTGTGCAGTTGCGCAGTGCCGCCAAGCTGTCCACCGGCATCCTCATGGACTGGAAAGACCGCTTCATCGATGCCTACGACGTGGAGTTGCAGGCCTTCATCAAGGGCGTCACCGACGGCCAGCTCTCCGGGCCCTCCGCCTGGAACGGCTATGCCGCCGCCGTCGCTGCCGACGCTTGCAACCTGGCCCAGGTCAGTGGGCGCATCGAGCCTATTGAACTGCCTGCGCGCCCCGCGTTCTACAACTGACCCGCCAGCGCCTGCACGGATCGAGAACATACGCTGCGCTGACTTTTTCTGTTCAGGCAAGAACCGGGCGCTGCGCAGGCCCGGTTCTTTGCGTCTATAACAAACTGGCCACGGCCGTTTGCATTCCTGGGTGAAATGTCTCGCAGCCACTATTGACGGCAGGTGATGCGTTGCCGGAATATAGATAGTTAGCAAACTATGAATATCGGTGCGTTCCTGTTCAATGAACCTCGACAAGCTCCACCTCAATATCAGCACCGGCATGGTGACTGCTGCCCGTCACTGGCGGCGCATTTGCCAGACGACGCTGGCCAACTACGGTATTTCCGAAGCCTGCGCGGTGCCGCTGCTGATCATCGTGCGCCTGGGTGATGGCGTGCGGCAGGTCACCGTGGCCCATGCTGCTGGCCTGGAAAGCCCATCGCTGGTACGCCTGCTGGATCAGCTGTGTTCGTCGGGCTTTGTCATTCGCACCGAAGACCCCACCGACCGCCGTGCCAAGGCCCTGAGCCTGACGGCTACCGGCCGCGAGCTGGCCGAAGCCATCGAAGGTGAACTGGTGCGCCTGCGCCGTGAAGTGCTGAACGACATCGCACCCGCCGACCTGGAAGCCGCGCTGCGTGTAGTGCGGGCCTTCGAAGAGGCGGGGCAGGGCACGGCGGTGCTGGCGCCTTGAAAGCCTTCTTCAGTGATGTTCCGCCGCTGCGGGACTGGTTTTACGGCCTGCGTACCTTCATTGCCTCGATGGTGGCTTTGTACGTCGCGATGAAACTGGAAATGCCGCGCCCGTACTGGGCCATGGCCACCGTCTACATCGTGTCCAGCCCCTTTGTCGGCCCTACCACTTCCAAGGCCCTGTACCGGGGTATCGGCACCTTCGTGGGCGCGGCCGCCGCTGTGCTGTTCGTGCCCATGTTCGTGCAGACCCCGGCGCTGCTGGTGATCATCGTCGCGGCCTGGACCGGTACACTGCTGTTCCTGTCGCTGCACCTGCGCACCGCCAATAGCTACGCGCTGATGCTGGCCGGCTACACCATGCCGCTGATCGCCCTGCCGGTGGTGGACAGCCCACTGAACGTCTTCGACATCGCCTCGGCGCGGTTCCAGGAGATTTGCCTGGGCCTGATCAGCGCCGCCGTGATCGGTGCCATCTTCTGGCCCCGCCGCCTGGCCCCGGTACTGGGCGATGCCACGCGCAAATGGTTCGTGGAGGCCAACACCTACTGCGACCGCTTCCTGTCCCGGGAAATCACCGCCGCAGAGGTGGGCACGCTGCGCGCCTCGATGGTCGCTACCTTCAACTCCCTGGAATTGATGATCGGCCAGATACCCCACGAGGGTGCGCTGCCCCAGACCGTGCGCAACATCAAGGAACTGCGTGGGCGCATGATTCACCTGCTACCCACCATTGATGCCCTGGACGATGCCCTGATTGCGCTGGAACGTCGTACCGACCTGGTGCCGGCGATCGCCCCGGTGCTGGAGCAGACGCGCCAGTGGCTGAAGGAAACCGCGGCCGGCGCCCCCACGCAGCTGTGGACCGAGCTGCATGGGTGCCTGCAGGCGCTGCAACCGGCACCGGAAGCACTGGATGACCGGCGCCAGTTGCTGCTGTCCAACGTCTTGTACCGCCTGGGCGAGTGGGTAGACCTGTGGCAGGACATGCGCACCCTGCAATTGGCCATCGAAACCGAAGACCAGTCACAGTGGCGCGCGGTGTACCGCCATTGGCGCCTGGGCCGCCTGTCGCCATTCTTTGACCGCGGCATGATGATGTATTCGGCGTTCTCGACCATCTCGGCCATCGTCGTCGCTTCGCTGATCTGGATCTTTACCGGCTGGGCCGATGGCGGGGGCGGGGTGATTCTCGCAGCCGTGGCCTGCAGTTTCTTCGCCGCCATGGACGACCCGGCGCCACAGATCTACCGGTTCTTCTTCTGGACCCTGATCGCCGTGGTGATGTCCAGCCTGTACCTGTTCCTGATCCTGCCCAACCTGCATGATTTCCCCATGCTGGTGCTGGCGTTCGCGGTGCCGTTCATTACCGCCGCTACCCTTACCCTGCAGCCGCGATTCAACCTGGGCATGATGCTGACACTGGTCAACGGCGCTACCTTCATCAGCCTGGACACCGCCTACGACGCCAATTTCCTGGCCTTCCTGAATTCCAACATCGCCGGGCCCATGGGCTTGCTGTTCGCCTTTTGCTGGACGCTGATCATGCGCCCCTTCGGCACCGACCTTGCTGCCAAGCGCCTCACCCGCTTCAGCTGGCGCGACATCGTCAGCCTGAGCGAGCAGGCTACCCTGGCTGAACACCGGGCCATGGGCGTGCAGATGCTCGACCGCCTGATGCAGCACCTGCCGCGTCTGTTGCAGACCGGCCAGGACACAGGCTCGGCCCTGCGCGACCTGCGGGTGGCGCTGAACATGCTCGACCTGCTGGCCTACATGCCGCGTATCCCGGTGGGCCCACGCGCCCAGGTACGCCAGGTGGTGGACGAGGTAGGCGCTTATTTCAAGGCGTGCCTGAAGGCCCGTGAACGGCTGCCGGCGCCGATGACTATCCTCATGACCATGGACCGCGCACGCCGGGCCCTGGCCCAGCAGCACATGGGTGACGAAACCGAGGCGCGGGTGCAGATGCTGCACTCCCTCAGCGGCCTGCGCCTGGCCTTGCTGCCTGGGGTGGAAGTGGTGATCGAGCCCAGTGATGCCCCCGAGCTGCCAAGCCACGGTTTGGATGGAGCCCCTCTATGATCGGTGAAATTGATGTAAGCGGGATCTTCCTGCCGACATTGCTGGTGATGATGGCCATCACCTATGTGCTGTTTCTGTTGCTGCATGGCGTACTCAACCGCCTGCATTTCTACCGCCTGGTCTGGCACCGGGCCTTGTTCAACGTCGGTCTGTACGCGCTGCTGCTGGGCGCGGTGGACGCACTCTGCCGAAACCTGATGACATGAAAAAACCTTTGTTGACCTTTGGCCGCCTTGTTCTGACCTTGCTGGTGGTGGCGCTGGCCAGCGTCGTGGTCTACCGCATGGTGATGTACTACATGTTCGCCCCCTGGACCCGTGACGGCCATATCCGTGCCGACGTGATTCAGGTGTCGCCGGACGTTTCCGGGCTGATCCAGGACGTGGCGGTACGTGACAACGAAGTGGTCAAGCGTGGCCAGGTGCTGTTCACCATCGACCAGGACCGTTTCAGCCTGGCGTTGCGCCAGGCCAAGGCGGCGCTGGCCGACCGGCAGGAAACCATGGCCCAGGCCCAGCGCGAGGCCAAGCGTAACCGTGGCCTGGGCAACCTGGTGGCCAAGGAGCAGTTGGAAGAAAGCGACTCCAAACTGGCCCGCGCCCAGGCCGCCCTGGCCGAGGCCCAGGTGGCCGTGGACACCGCCCAGCTGAACCTGGACCGCTCGGTGATCAAGAGCCCGGTGGATGGCTACCTCAACGACCGGGCGCCGCGTGCCCATGAGTTCGTGGCCGCCGGCCACCCAGTGCTGTCGGTGGTGGACAGCACCTCGTTCCACGTCGATGGCTACTTCGAGGAAACCAAGCTGCCGATGATCGAAATTGGCCAGAAAGTGGACATCCGCGTAATGGGCGACAACGCCCGCCTGACCGGGCATGTACAGAGCATCGTCGCGGGCATCGAAGACCGCGACCGCAGCAGCGGCTCCAACCTGTTGCCCAACATCAACCCGGCCTTCAGCTGGGTGCGCCTGGCTCAGCGGATTCCGGTGCGCATTGCCTTCGACGACGTGCCTGAGCACTTCCGCATGATCGCCGGGCGCACGGCCACCGTGTCGATCATCGATGAGACCGGCAAGCCTGTGGAGACCGCTCGATGAACCACTGTGTACGTCTTTCGGCCATAGCCCTGGGGCTGTTGCTGTCGGCTTGCCAGTTGGTCGGGCCGGACTACCACCGGCCCAAGGACGGTGCGGCCAACCGCCCGGACCTGCAAGGCAGCCTGGCCACTGGCGATAGCAACGTGGTGTCCGCGCCAGTGCCACAGGACTGGTGGAAACTGTACAACGACCCGCGCCTGGACCAGCTGGTGAGCCAGGCCCTGGTGTCCAGTACCGACCTGCGGGTGGCAGCGGCGAACCTCAACCGCGCCCGTGTGCAGATCGAGGAAGCCGAGCACGCCGGTGGTTTCACCACCAAGGCCGAGGCGGGCGCGCAGCGCCTGCAGGAATCGGCGGAGTCCTACTTGCAAGGCGAGAAGATCCCGGTGGCCAACGTCGGCAACCTGTCGTTGACTACTTCGTATCAATTTGACCTGTGGGGCACGTTGCAGCGCGGTGTCGAGGCGTCTCAGGCCAATGCCGACGCCGCCCAGGCTGCTGCCGACACGGCGCGCATCACCCTGGTGGCCGAGGTGGTGCGCTCGTATACGCAAATCTGCGCCGCCAACGAAGAGCGCCACATCGCCGAGAAGTCGCTGGACCTGCAAATGCAGGGTGTAAAGCTGACCCAGCGTTTGCGTGACGCAGGCCGGGGTGATGAAACTCAAGTGACGCGCACTCAGACGCAGTTCAAGTCGTTGCGCGCCGACCTCCCCAAATTCGAAGCTGAACGCCAGGCCGGGCTGTACAAGCTCGCCATGCTGCTGGCCAAGCCGGTGAACCAGTTGCCGGCCGGTACCAGCGACTGTGCTGAACTGCCGAAAATCGCTCAGGTGATGCCGGTGGGTGACGGCGCGGCCTTGCTCAAGCGCCGTCCCGACGTGCGCCAGGCCGAACGCAAGCTGGCGGCCGCCACCGCTGAAATCGGCGTCGCCACCGGTCAGCTATACCCGAACATCAGTATTGGCGCCACCGTGGGTTCGGTGGGCTTCCTCAAAGACCTGGGTGAAGACACCGCCAACCGCTGGGGCTTTGGCCCGATGATCAGTTGGACCATACCGGGTAACCAGGCGCGTGCGCGGGTCCGTGAAGCCGAAGTGTCCACCCAGGCAGCCTTGGCGCACTTCGATGGCGTGGTGCTCAATGCCGTGCGCGAAGCCCAGACTGGCCTTGCCCAGTACACCGCGCTACTGGAGCGCCGTGATGCCCTGGCCGAAGCCGAAGAGTCGGCCCGCCAGGCAGCCGACCAGACCCACCGGTTCTACATGGCGGGGCGCGAATCCTTCCTGGCTGACCTGCAAGCGACCAAGACCTACACCGACGTGACTGCCCAACTGTCGGCGGCCAACACCCAGGTGGCCATGCAGCAGATCAATGTGTTCCTGGCGTTGGGCGGTGGTTGGGAGAGCGGGCGCACGCCTTGATGGTGGCTCAAGGCTTGGTGGAAAGGTCTGCCATGCCCTTGAGCAACTCGATGGGCAGCGGAAAGACAATGGTCGAACTCTTGTCCCCGGCGATGCTGGAAAGCGTCTGCATGTAGCGCAGCTGCATCGCCCCTGGCTGGCGGCCCAGCATTTCAGCTGCCTGGGTGAGCTTTTCCGAAGCCTGCAACTCGCCCTCGGCATGAATCACCTTGGCCCGCCGTTCACGCTCGGCCTCGGCCTGTTTGGCGATGGCCCGCACCATGGACTCGTTCAGGTCCACATGCTTGATCTCCACGTTCGCCACCTTGATACCCCATACATCGGTCTGGGCATCCAGCACTTGCTGGATGTCCATGTTCAGGCGCTCGCGCTCGGCCAGCAGCTCGTCCAGCTCATGCTTGCCCAGCACTGCCCGCAGGGTGGTCTGCGCCAGCTGGCTGGTGGCCATGAGGAAGTCTTCAACCTGAATGATCGCTTTCTGCGGGTCAAGCACGCGAAAGTAGAGCACGGCGTTGACCTTGACCGAGACGTTATCGCGGGTGATCACGTCCTGTGGGGGGACATCGAGGACAATGGTGCGCAGGTCTACCCGCACCATTTGCTGTACCACGGGAATCAGGATGATCAGCCCAGGCCCTTTGACCTGCCAGAAGCGGCCCAGCTGAAACACCACGCCACGTTCGTATTCACGCAGGATGCGAAACGTCGACAGGGCGACCAGTACCAGCACCACGACTGCCGCGGTGTAACCGACTTCGATGAACATGGTTCAGGCTCCTGACGGCGGTTGCGCCGCAGCGACTTCCAATTGCACGCCCCGGCGTGCCACGACTTTGACCTGTTCGCCTTCCTGCAGCGGTGCATCGCAGCGCACCTGCCATTGCTCCCCCTGCAACTGCACCCAGCCGGCGCAGGGGTTGTCCGACTGCAACGCAGACACCGCGGTGACCTTGCCCACCAGTTCGCTGTCACCGCCCACCGGCCGTCGCCGCGCCGCGCTGATGGCCATGGCCAGCATGGTGACGATCAGCACTCCGGCCACCGCCGCGACCGCCAGCAACAGCGAGCCGGACACCATGATGTTCGGGCCTTGGGCATCGACCAGGGTCACCACGCCCAGCAACAGCACGATCAGCCCCACCACGCCCAGCACGCCGTATGAGGGCAGCAGCGCTTCGATGGCCAGCATCACCAGGCCGAACAGGATCAGGCCGACAGCAGCCTGGTTCACGGTCAGCACGATCACTGTGCCCACTTTCACCTCCGGGGGATTGCCCTCGACGTATGTGCCAAAGTTTCCTTTACTGAAAGTTTAGTTGACGACGAGGGTACCCACATGGAATCGCCAAACCACAGCCTGCCGGCGCTGTTCCAACAGTTGGGCCTGGCGTCCGACCCGGTGGGGATCGAAAAATTCGTCACCAGCCATTCGCCCCTCAAGCCTGGCCTCAAACTGGACGAAGCTTTCTTCTGGACACCCAGCCAGGCGGCTTTCCTGCGTGATGAGATTCTTGAGGACGCCGATTGGGCTGTAGTGATCGACCAGCTCAACGAGCTGCTGCACAAGGTGGGCTGACCCTGCCGCTTATCCGTTGCCCCCCCGATTTCAATGGCGTTGCCAGCAATTGCCGCAGCCTGTCCTATGCTCTGATTCATGGGGTTCATGTGGTCTGCCCAAGACCGCGCGGCGGCATTCACGCGGATTCTTTCAGTCATCACTGGCCCCGGGTCAATGGGATGATAATAACTATGAAAGATTCCTATGCTCCTGGCTTCTGGTGCGCCACCTCGGCGCTCGGCTTGATCACTGCCACCTACTTCTATGGGGTCATCGAGGCCCATCAGATCGAACGTGCCCTGGTCTTCTTCAATAGCGCACTGTGGTTGATCGGCGTGCTGGCGCTCGCCGTGCTGGCCTGGTCCGCCCATGAAAACGCGCTATTGAAACGGCGACGGCAAACCCAGGGCCATACCCTGGTCCGCATCTGGGACACCAAGGTTGCCCTGCGCAAGGTCGAAACCGTGTTCGACCGCTATTTCTGGGGCAATTACTGGCAACCGGGGCGTACCTTCCAGGAGGTGATGGGCGACCTGGCGGGCACGCCCCTGGAGAAATCCCTTGAAGCATTGAAGCTGCAATGCCAGGTACTGGATGACGAGATTCACGACAGCCAATGGCACTGGCTGGACGATGCCCGCGAGCTCTCCAGCGTGGCCACGGCCCTGGCACGCCAGCGCTACCTGCTGGACTTCTGCGACCCGCGCACCAGCATCAAGGCCAGCGCAGGGGTCGACCGGGAGATGGAAGTGCTGGTGTACACCTGGTCGACCCGCTTGCGAGCCTTTGACCACCAACTGGATGCGCTGGAGACCGAGTACAACGTCTGAACATCGGCGTTGGCCCTGGCGCGGTCAGGTCCGCTGCTTTATAGCGGACCTGACCGCGTCACAACTCCCCGTCAGAACTGGTAGCTCAAGGTAGCGGCGACGTTGCGCTCTTCGCCCACGTAGCAGAAGTTCAAGCTGGCACAGGTGGCCACGTAGTGTTCGTTGGTCACGTTGTTGGCATTGATGCGCAGGTCCAGGCCCTTGAGGCCCAGCTTGCCCAGGTCGTAGCCCACCGACGCGTCGTACAGGGTATAGGCCGGCACTTTCTCGGTATTCTCGGCATCCGCCCAGCTGTAACCCACGTAGCGCACGCCCGCGCCTAGGCGCAGGCCGTCAAGCGCACCGCTGCTGAATTTGTAGTCCGCCCACATGGAGGCCATCTGGCGTGGCGCCTGGGTGGGTGAGTTGCCTTTGTTCTCGATGATGTTGTCGGCGGTACTCAGGGTACTGACCATCGACTTCGAGTATTTCAGGTCGGTGAAGGTGTAGCTGCCCAGCAGTTTCAGGTTGTCGGTGACTTGCAGGTGGGCCTCCAGCTCCACACCCTGGGAACGCACCGCGCCGACGGCACGGTAGAAGTTTTCCTGCGGCAACTTGGTGGCCAGGTTCTCCTGGTCGATGCGGAACACCGAAGCCGTGTAGAGGTTCTCCGAGCCTGGTGGCTGGTACTTCAGCCCCGCTTCCCATTGCTTGCCATCAGTAGGCGGCAAGGGATTGCCGCTGGCATCGGAGTAGGAGTTGGGGTTGAACGACTCCGAGTAGCTGATGTAGGGCGCCAAGCCGTTGTCGAACAGGTACAGCACGCCCGCGCGGCTGGTCAGCTTGCTGCGCTGGTCGCTGATGGTAGTGCCGAGGGGGCGGTTGTATTCGGCGATGCGGTTCTCGTCCGAGGTCTTCACCCAGTCCTGGCGCACGCCCAGTGAGAAGCGCCATTTGTCCAGCTTGATCAGGTCTTGCAGGTATACGCCGGTCTGCTGCAGGCGGCGAAGGTAGCTGGTGGGGCTGTAATAGCTGATGGCCGAATTGCCGTACACCGGGTTGAAGGCATCGATGGGTGCCAGTGAGCCACTGGTCCAGTCCACCACCGTCTTGCGCCGCTGGTAATCCACGCCTAGCAGGGTGGTGTGCCTGGCGGCGCCGGTGAAGTACTCGGCCTGCAGCATGTTGTCGATGATGAACGAATGCAGGCGTTCGCTGGCGCCGGAGTAGTAGCGGTTCAGCTCGTTGCTGGTGGCGCTGGTGTAGCCGTAGCCGTAGACCTGGTCCAGGTCGACCTTGGAGTCCAGGTAACGGAAGTTCTGCCGCGCGGTGAATACGTCGTTGAAGCGGTGCTCGAACTGGTAGCCGAATGACTGCTGGTCACGGCTGTAATGGTCGACGCCCGGCTCGCCCTCGAAGTAATGCTCGGAGATGCGCTGACCGTTGCGCTGGTGCAACAGGCCGTCGGCGGGCAGTCCGCCGTGGTAGCCGCCTTCCGGGTCGTGTTGCAGGTAGGCCTGCAGGGTCAGCGAAGTATCCTCATCGAAATCGATGCTCAGCGTGGGCGCGATGGCGTAGCGTTTTTCTTCATTGTGGTCGAACTGCGTGTCGGACTCGTGAGTCAGGCCAGTCACGCGGTAGGCAATGCGCTTGTCGTCATCCACCGGGCCGCTGAAGTCGAAGCCCACGCCATGCTGGCCCTGAGTGCCGACGGTGGCCTGTATCTCGTGGTAGGCCTCGTACAGCGGCTTTTTGCTGGTCAATGCCACCAGGCCACCGGGGGAACTGCGCCCGTAGAGCACCGATGAGGGGCCTTTGAGAATATCGACCCGCTCCAGGAAGTAGGGGTCGATCTGCATAGTGCTGTAAGTGCCGCTGTCGCCCATGGACTTGAGGCCATCGATGTAGATGTTGTCCACCGAGCCGTCGTTGAAGCCGCGCATGGCCACGTAGTCATAGCGATGCGTAGCGCCATAGGGGTTGGTCAGCACGCCAGGGGTGTAGCGCATGGTCTGGGCGACGGTCTGCGAGCCCTGGTCGTCCATTTGCTGGCGGGTGACTACCGATACGCTTTGCGACGTTTCCAGCAAGGCAGTACTGGTCTTGGTGGCGATCTGGCTGTGGGTGGCGTTGTAGCCGTCCATGCTGCCCAGTGCGTTACCCAGTGCAAAGCCGCGTACGTCGGTGGAAGGCAGCGCCATGGCTTGGTCCTGGGTGTCCTGGACCACGAAGCTGGCGCCGTCGCTGCTGCTGGCCTGCAAGCCGCTGCCGGCCAGCAGGGCGCTCAAGCCTTGACCGACGCTGAACGTGCCGTGCAGGCCCTGGCTCTGTTTGCCCTGAGTTTGCGCGGGGGTGGCGGCCAAGGTGATGCCGGCCTGGCGAGCAAACTGATTGAGGGCTTCGCCCAGCGGCCCGGCAGCAACGTCGTAGGCGCGGGTGGCGGCCTGTGCGTCCTGGGCCGCGGCTGCCTGGGCTGCCAGGGGCAGGGCACCCAGGCCAAGGGCGGTAGACAGCAATGCGGCGCGCACGGCGCTGGGCAGGGAAAGCGGAAGCGATGAGGTCTTGCCGGTCATGATGCGGTTCCGAGCGTGGAAAGGGGCTTGAACGGGTTAATTACTGTCCAAGCCGAACGGGCCGGCGAAACCCGCCAAAAAAGTTGGGGGCCATAGCCCCCTTCAGCACCGAGCTGCCATGAAGACATTGGCTGGCATGGGGCTTGGGGAGGCTACACCGACCTTTCCAGGCGCACCCAATAGCGGGTGCGGCTATGCAGCCGCACGGGCAGGGTCTGGGGCAGCAGGGCCAGGAGCTTGTCGGTGTCGTCTAGACGAAACACACCCGACAGCCGCAGCCCGGCGATGTCTGCGGCGCAACTGAGGTAGCCATGGCGGTAGCGGCCCACTTCTTCGAGGAAGGCTTGCAAGCGCATGTCGCGGGTCACGATCAGACCGTCGGCCCAGGCGCCCATGTCCATCTCGGGCGCAGCAACCTGCCGAGCGCCGGCGCTGTCGACTTGCCAGCTCTGGCCTGCTTGCGCCCAGGCCAGCGCGCCGCCTGAGGCCGGGTAGATGGCCACCTGACCGCGGGCGACGGTCATGCGGGTGCAGCCGTCCTGTTGGCGAAGGGCGAAGCGCCCCTGGGAGGCTTCGAACAGGCCATCACGGTTGTGGACCCGCAGCGGCCGGCCTTGCGGGTCTGGCTGGCAGGTCAGCAGTATTTCACCGTGCTTGAGGCTGAGCAGGCGTTGTTGCGCGCTGAAGCGCAGGTCAACGGCGCTGCGGGTATTGAGCTGCAGCTGCGAGCCGTCCGGCAGGGTAAATGTGCGGCGTTCGCCGACGCCGGTCGCGTAATCCGATGCCCACTGCTGCCATTGTTCCAGGTCTTTGCCCAACCACCCGGCACCGCCCACCAGGGAAACCACCCCCAGCAATTTCAAGGCTTGGCGCCGGCCAAGGCGCTGGGCACTGTTTTCCAGGGCCAGGCCGGCACCGGGTACGGCGCGGTAGTGGCCGGCCACTTCCTGGGTCAGCGACTGAATGCGCTGCCAGGCCAGCTCATGACGCTGGTCTGCCGCGCGCCACGTGGCGCATTGGCGCTGTACCCGGGCGCTACCGCCGTCATTGTTCAGGCGCAGCATCCAGTGAATGGCCTGGCGCACCATCTGCGGGTCTGGCGCAGGGCCGCCGGGGTCACTGTTCATAGCGCAGCAGGTAGCAATGGAACAGGGCATCAGCCACATAGCGCTCCACCGAGCGCAGGGACACGCCCAATTGCGCGGCGATATCCTTGTGGGGCATGCCTTCGCACTGGGATAGCAGGAAGGCCTTGCGCACCTTGGGCTTGAGCCCGTCCAGCAGGCGCGCGATTTGTTCCAGCAACTCCAGTAGCAAGGCGCGGGTTTCCAGGCTCGGAGCTTCGGCGGCGGGCAGGTGAGCGATGGTTTCCAGGTAGGCGCGGTGCAGTTCTTCGCGGCGCCAATGGTCGATCACCAAGCCCCGGGCGATAGTGCGCAGGAACGCACGGGGGGCGCTCAGTTCAAGGCGTTCAGTGCGTTGCAGCAGGCGCAGGAAGGTGTCCTGGGCCAGGTCCGCGGCATCGGCCGCGTTGCCCAGGTGGCTGCGCAGCCAGGTGTTGAGCCAGCCGTGATGGGCGCGGTAAAGCGAACCCACGGCAAATTCTTGGGAGGACATAGGATGCGCCGCGCAAGACTGCATGAATGATAATTAGTCTTATTTTCATGAAGCCTTGTACATTTTGCAACACTGGCTATACACAAGCTGGGGTGTGGGACCGGTTGGGTGGCCAACTGGTCCCACAGGGTTAGCGCTTCGGGTTAGCTGAACAGGTTGCGCACATTGTTCATGGCGTCATCCGCGAAGCCTTGCAGGAACGCCTCGAAAGCCGGCAGGGCCTGGGCGCCGCCCTCCCAGGGCTCGCCCTGGATGGTCCATTTTGCTTCGCTGGTGTTGTCAGGTTTGGCCGTGACCTCCATGGCTGCCCACAGGTTGCCGATGTTCAGGGTGGTGTAGATCAGGCTCCAGGTCATGCGGCGGGCCTGGTCATCGTGGCTGTTGAGTTGCTCGATGACGATGTTCTCGCCGTCGCGAAAGAACTTCTTGCGAACCGAGCGCACGCCGCTGCCGGTCATTTCGATGCGTTCCAGGGCCGGTATGAATTTATCGAAGCCGGCGAAGTTGCCCACTACTTTCCAGACGCTGTCGGCAGGCGCGGCGATGTTGACCACGGCGGTGACGGTGCAGCCCTGAGGGTTGCGTACAAGGGTATCGGGGGTCAGTACGTTCATGGTGTTTCTCCTTGGGTAGGGTGGTTCAGATGAACTGGATTTCTTTCAGGTACGCGCAACCCTTGCGCAGTAGCGCCGGAGTCTTGCTGGGGTAGCGCTCGCCCATGCGTTGCACGCCGCTGCGGGCATTGCCATGGTCGATGCGCGAGATGTCGCCGATGTCTTCCTCGAAGCCATCCAGGTAGAAGCCCAGCACCCCGAACAGGGCGTTGTCGGCGTCCACGCGGCCCAGTTGCCGTTGCCACTGGGCCACGCTGACGAGCTCGAAGTCCCGGCCCGCTTCGCGAAAGGCATCCACATAACTGGCCCAGCTCAGCGGTTCAGGGTTGTGCAGGTTGAACACCGCCCGCGCCGGTTGGTAGCGGCTGGCGTGGAAGGCCAGGAAGCGCGCGAGGAAATCCACCGGCATCAGGTCGAAGTTGAGGTCCAGCGCTGGCACCTGGCCCAGTTGCAGCGAGCCCTTGAGCATCAGCATCAGGCGGTTCTTGTGGGGCTGGCAGACCCCGGTGCGGCTGTTGAAGGTGATGTTTCCGGGCCGGTAGAGGTTGGCCCACACCCCGGCCTCCCGGGCGCGCTGAATGATTCGCTCGGCCACCCATTTCGACAGGTTGTAGCCATTGCGAATGTAGATGGGCGGGGTATCGGCCGGCGGTTCTTCCAGCACGTTACCGTTGGCGTCGACAACGCTGGAGGCCGATAGGGTGGAGACGAAGTTGAAGATCTTCTTGCGCCGCCCTTCGCACAGGCGCAGGCAATGGAATACCGGCTCGACGTTGGTGGCGGCCAGTGCATCGTAATCCAGCACGTGGTTGACCTGCGCTGCGTTGTGAATCAGCGCGCCGTAGTGGGCGTCGATTTCTTCGTACAACGCGTCGCTCAGCCCCAGTCGCGGTTGGGTGATGTCAGCGGCGTGTACCCGCACCCTGCTGAGGTCAAGGTGTTCCAGCCGGTTCTCCACCAGCGCCTGTTGGAAACGCTCACTGGCGCTGAGCCCCGGTTGGGCCCTGACCAGGCAGGCGACCTCGCTGGCCCCCCACGCCAACAGGGCCTGGACGATGTGCACGCCCAGAAAGCTGTTCGCTCCGGTCACGATGACCTTGTGCACGTCGCCCATATGTTCGACGGGCAAGGGTGTGAGGTTCAGTTCGCGGAATGCATCGGCCAGTGCCCGTGGGCTGACCTGGCGCACCTGGTCCTCGACGCCATCGACCAGTTCGGCAAGACGCTTGAGGGTGGGGTGCTCGATAAAGCGGTTGATCGGAATGCCCGTGCCGAAACGCTCACGGATCTGTACCAGCATCTGCGACAACAAAATGGAGTGGCCGCCCAGGTTGAAGAAGCTGTGATCAGTGCCGATGGCCTCGGCAGGCAATTCCAGCAGTTCGCTCCACAGGGCCAGCAGTTGGGTTTCGGTGGCATTGGCCGGCCTTTCGTGGGCTTGGGCGTGGGCTTGAGGCAGGGTGAGCAGGGCTCGGCGGTCGACCTTGCCATTGGCGGTGGCGGGCAGCACGGTCAGTTCGGTGTATTGCAGTGGCCGCATGTAGTCGGCCAGGTGGGCCTGGGCATGGGCCTGCAGGTTGGCCAGCGCCTGCCCGTCACCTGCCCGGGGCTGGGCGACGAAGGCCAGTAGCCGGTGTTGTGGGTCGACGGCCACGGCTACCTGGGCGAACTGGCCACTGGCACGCAGGCAGTGTTCCACTTCTTCCGGTTCGACCCGAAAGCCGCGGATCTTCACCTGGTTGTCACGCCGCCCGCTCAGGACAATGCCCTGTTCAGCCCATTGGCCCATGTCGCCGGTGCGGTAGGCCGCCAGGCTACGCCCATCGGGAAGGTTCAGGGTGACGAAGCGCTCGGCGCTCAGTTGCGGGTTGTTGAGGTAACCCAGGCCCACACCGGCACCGGTTATGTAGAGCTCGCCCGGTGTGTGGTCAGCGACGGGCCAGCCCTGGTCATCGAGGATCAGCAGCTGGGTATTGGCGATCGGCCCACCGATCTGCCGCGGGTTGTCGCCAGGGTGCATGCGCCGGGTAGTGGCAAGCACCGTGGTTTCGGTCGGGCCATAGATGTTGTGGAACTGGCAGCGGCCGGCGAAGTTCGCCAGCACCGCCGGCTCGCACACGTCACCGCCCGTGATCAGGTGCTGCAAGGCCAGGGGCGCTGTGGGCGGCAGAATACTCAGCAGGGCGGGGGGCAGGAACGCGTGGCTGACTTCCTGGGCATTGAGCAGTTCGATCAATTGCGCGGGGTCGCGGCGCTGGTCCGCGGTGGGCACTACCAGTGTCGCTCCCGCGGCGAAGGTGGGCAGGATGTCGAGCAGCGAGGCATCGAAACCAATGGTGGAAAATTGCAGCACACGGCTGTCGTGGGTGAGTTCCACGTGCCCCCGGTACCAGGCCTGGAAGTGGTTGAGGTTGGCATGGCTGAGCAGCACGCCCTTGGGCTGCCCGCTGGTGCCGGAGGTGTAGATGGCCACCGCGGGTGACTGCCCTTGTACGGGCTGGTCGAACCAGTGGCTGCCGGGAGCGGCAGGTTTGATATCGTCCACCCGCAGCGCCTGCATGCCGTCGAGGCTGAACGGCGCCGGCCCGCTATGGAGCAACAGGCTGGCCTGCGCATTTTCAGCAATGGCGCGCAGGCGCTGCGAGGGATGACTGGGGTCCATCGGCAGGTACACGGCACCGCTGCCGAGCACCGCCAGCAGGCTGGCGTAGAGTTCGACCGACTTTTCCAGGCACACACCGATCACCCCTCCGCCTGCCGGCAGGGCGGCACGGATCGCTGCCGCCTGCTGCTGCAACTGGGCATAACTCAACGCGCTGTCGGCCAGTTGCAGCGCCGTGCGCCCGGCATTCAGGCGCAGGCTGGCGTGCAACTGCTCCAGCAGCGACGGCAGTTGTTCATCCAGCAGGTGTGGCACGTTGTTCTGGCTCAGGCGATGTTCGAACGCCAGCGGTTCGATTGCATCGAGGCCTTGTTGCCGGCCCAGCCCTGCTGCGTCGCACACGGCCCGCTGGGCGAAGTGCTGCGGATCGCGGGAAAAGCGGGTGATCTCCAGGCTCATGCGCTCCAGCAGGCTTTGCTCGACGCTGGCACGCAGTGCTTCGCCATTGCCCGCTGCCGATGCTGCCAGCGCCTGGCAGATGACCAGGCGCTGGGCCTGGGCCGTGCCGGCCCAGCATTGCCATTGCACCCGGGGAAGGTTGCCGCTGCCCGGCTCCAGGCACAGGCGCAAACCCAGGTGCAGGCAGCGAGGCGGGGTAGCCGGAAGGGCCTGGCCACTGCCGTCCTCGATGAGCACATCGGGCTGTTCACAGGTCGGGCTTACTTGGTGCCCATACTCTTGCAGTACCGTGCCGAGTGCATGCAAGGCACGGCTGGAACCATACAGGATGATCTGCAGACGTTTCATTGTCTTCTCCTTGAATCAAGCCAGGTAGGCGGCCAGGGCATCGCTTACGCAAGGGCTGTCGAGCATCGAACTGCCTTTGAAAAAGCGCAGGATGTTGCCCAGCAGCGGGTGTTGAGCGTTGATCGGAAATGCCAGGCTCTGGGCTTCTTCGCCCAGGGCCCGGCGCACGGTCGGGTCGGGGTGCAGGTGCTCGATCAAGGCCAGGTCGAAGGCTTTCTGGATGTCATTGGTCAAATAACGTTCGATAAACACTGGCAGCATGCTGGCCAGCGCTGCCCGGTCGCTGGCGCAGGCGCCTTGCCAGTAGATGCGCACCAGCCTCGTCCAGAAGGTCGAGTGGCGGCCTTCATCCAGCAGGTGGTCGGCCATCAGGCCCTTGACCGAGTCCTTGACCGTGTCGTCGCGAGCGAACGCAGCCACATCGTTGGTCAGGGTGTTCTCGGCGATTGCCACGCAGATCAGTTCCGCCGCTGGCCGCAGTGCCGCTGGTACCTGCGCCAGCGCCGCTGGTATCGCCCTGCTGAGCTCGATCTCGGCGGGCAGGGCAATGGGCTCGATGCCGGTCAGTTCGATGGTCTGCTGCATGAAGTCCATGGCCACCAGTGCGTGGTAGTCCTCGTCCACGACCACGGTCATCGCGTCGTAGCGGCAGGCAAAGGGGTAGTCGAGGGGAAAGCGCCCGCGGGCGATGCTGCTGGCCGTGCGGTTGACGATTTCAGTCTCGAAAATCACCACGTCATGAATGAATTTGTAGAGGCTTTGCACCAGGGCGAAATCGCGCTGGTGCGGGCACTCCCGCAGAAATGTGGCACCCAGCACCAACGGCTGGCGGCTGAGGGGGTAGATCAGGCGCTCGTCGTCTTCCACACGCCGTCGCGGACGGGTGCGAATGGTGGCGCGGTCTTCCCACGCGTCGGCGAATGAGCGGTAGTCGGCGGCGTTCATGCATTCACCTCGGCCCCGGCTTTCATGCTGACGCGCAGCCTGTCCCACAGGGCCATGCGGCTGTCGATGGCAGCGATGGCGGCTTCGTGCGCTTCGGCCAGGCGCTGAGGGTCATCGCCGGTCAGGCGGTCCAGCAGTGACTGGGCTGCGGGGCCGTGGTCATCGGAGTCGACTTCAATGTGGCGCTGCAGGTAATAGCAAAGGGTGGGGGCCTGGTGTTCGGTAATACCCCAGTCATCCAGCAGGCGCTGAAACATCTGGGGGATCACGCTTTCCCGGCCGTGCAGGAAGGCCGCGGCCACGGCATGGGCGGGGGCATGCAGGGCGGTTTCCAGCGTGTCAGTCACGAAATGGATAGCCGCAGGGTCGGTATTAACGCTCTGCAGGGCGGTCCGGTAGTGCACGCCCTCGGCCTGCAGGGCCACGAATTGCTGGACGGGGCCGGTATCCGCGCCTATCTCGCGCATTGCATCGAGATAGAGTTCGAAATGGCTGTAGTGCCCATTGTTCAGGCGCTCATCCGATTCTTCGCCCAGTACGATTTCGTTGATCAACCGTGCCGCCTTGGCATCTGTCGGGGGCAGCCACGGCAGGTTCACACAAGTGAGCTCCCGCTGCAGGCGCTTGGTCAACGACATGAAGTCCCATACCGCGAACACATGGGTTTCCATGAAACGCTGCAATACGGGCAATGAATTGATTTCGCCAAATATCGGGTGGGCACTCAGTTGGTTTTTCTTTTGTACGAGCACATCAATTTGAAAGGTCATGGCGCTTCCTTAAAGTTATTAACGATGAGTTGAAACTTCTGGCTATCGCTTTGCGTGCTGCTTGAACAATTCCGTACCGTGGCTGGTCGGATATAAACTTATGCCCGTTGCAGCGTTGGCTGCCGGGGAACTGCCCCGCCAGTGCTAATCAAGTTAGACCAGGTTTTATCTGTATTTCAAATAAAATCGTTAAAAAACAATAAGTTATGTTTTTAAGAGAAATAGGGGTTCGCTAAAACAAGCGCAGCAAGTTTTAGAGGCGCAAGTGCTCCCCTTTCGACGTTTTATAGTCAAAATAAATAAAAATGAGTGAATGCCTCACTCAGAGCACTCAAGTAGGTGGGTGGCTGCTGTCTTATTGATTCAGGGCGGTGCCCGTGGTTTACGCTCCTGCGTGGGTGACGATGTGATGATCCGTTACTTGAAAAGAACCATTCACGGCCATTGGCCAGTGCAAGAGTGTGCGCTAAAAAGCCGATTTTCCATCGGCGCGCGGTATCAGGACATGAAGTCGAGGAGGAGGGCGAGGAAGCGGGCGACGGCACTCACCCGGGAATGGGCGCATTCCTGGGAAAAGAGCGTGATAAATGAGAGCGGTTCATGAAGCGCCGGGCAGCCGGGACGCCGTGGGTCCGTGGCCTGGAGAGCAGGCCGCGAACATCAGCATGGGTTGCCCTTGACGGGCAGCCTCACCCGGCACGGTTATGCCGAGGCGCGGGTTTCGAGGTAGTGGCGAATAGTATGCGAAGCATTGGCCAGATGCTGTTGCAATATGCCCACGGCCAGGTCCACGTTGCGCTCCTGGACCGCGTCGACCAAGGCTATGTGATCATCCTGGGTAGGTTTGCCAAGGCCCATGGAAGACAGGTGAAAACGCAGGAAGCGTTCTTCCTGGTTGAGCTCCTGCTCGATCATGCGCAGCAGCTTGCTGTTGTTCGCGCCGGCATACAGTGCCATGTGAAAAAGGCGGTTCAGCCGGCCGAGTTCGGCCGGGTTGGTCTCGGTATCGAGTTGGTCGATGCAGTATCGCGCCTCGGCAAGGTGCGCCTCGGTCAGGTTGGGAACCGACTGGCGCAGGGCCTCGGTTTCCAGCAGCAGGCGCAAGTCGTAGGTTTCAGCGGCATCCTCGTCGACCAGCGGCGCCACCACGGCACCTTTGTGCATGACAACCTTGAGCAGTCCCTGGGCTTCGAGCTGACGCAATGCTTCGCGCACTGGCATTCGGCTGACGCCGAACAGCGTTGCCAGTTCCTGTTGTCGTACCGCGGTGCCCGCCGGTAGTCGGCCGTCCACGATTGCACTTCGCAATTTTTCCTCGATGACCGAGCGAGCAAGATGGGCGGGCACCTGCTCGCTGACCAGAATGGAGCTCAACGGCTTTTTGGCTGTCACGATTGGCTTACCTGATCATAATTGTCACAAAATATGTGTGGGATCCGAAAAAAGGCTAGTGGTCCCACTAATGCCTGTCAAACCCGTGAGGTCATCCCTGCGTGGTGCTCACGAGGGAAGGGTGCGACCAGAGTTCGCGTGCTTATCGTGACGGAGTTGCCGGGACAATGGAAGGTGGGGGCGGGCGCAGTTTGTTGCGGGCTTAGACAGCCGGCGATGTCACGATATGACCCGCTAAAATCGAGGAAAATCAGCGATGTCCGCAGGCTGGTGGGTTTTATATGGTGATTGTGCAGGATCTCGGTAAACTGCCGCGATCGTCATCCACTTCTATTTCGAGGCGTGTACATGAAGTTTCGCTTTTTGCTTTGGGCCATGGGGCTGTTGATGGCGCGGGCCAGTCGCAGGAACCCGGCGTTCGCTCAGCAACTCAAGGACCGCGACCTGGTATTTCAGTTGCAGACGCTGGATGGCAAGGTGGCCAGGCACTTCATCGTCAAGGATATGGGCATCACCAGCAAAGGCGGCAAGGTGGACGCACCGGCCTTCGCGATCGCGTTCAAGGACGCGGCATTCGGTTATGAAACGTTGCAGGCCAAGAACAAGCAACTGGCCTTCATGCAGGGTATTCAGGACAAGACCATCCAGATCAAGGGCAACCCGGCTCTGGTGATCTGGTTCCAGGGCATCATGAAATACCTGAAACCGAAGAAGTGAAGCGGGTTCTGCCCAACGACCTGTCGCCGCAGCTGTGTTTCCGGGAGCTGACAGGCCAGCTCCCGCAGCATTGACAGGCGTCAGTGCTGGTTGAACTGCGCCGCCAGTTCGCGCAGCATGACCTCGGCGTCCAGCACCTTGGTGACCACATCCTCGGCCTTTTCACGGCTAAGCCCCAGACGCTCCAGCAGTTCATCGGGAATGCCCTCGTCGGCACCCGAGCCGATACCGCGGCTGCGCAACAGGCGCACCGCCAGGCATACCAGGTTGGGGTACTGGGCGTAGTCGCCATCGTAGCCAGGGTCGTGCTGGAAGCGCAGGGCGTTGGCCAGCTCGTCGGGCATGTCCCAGAACCGCATCAGCCAGGCGCCGATCTGCTCGCGGGTGATGCCGAGCAGGTGCTGTTCCACGTAGCTGTGGCACAGGTGCGGGTTGACCTCCAGGTGGCGGCAGATCAGCGAGAAGTGCGGCGGGAACACATGGGCCAGCAGCAGGTAGCCAAAATTGTGCAGCAGGCCGGCCAGGTAGGTCAGCCCGGTTTCGGGCCGCTGTGCCCGAGGAATGGCGCGGGTCAGGCCTTCGATGACGGCGGCGGTATAGATCGACTGCTGCCAGTAGGGCGTGGCGTGCTGCGGCTGGTCCTTGGGCAGGCTCAGGGTCTTGCCCAGCGCCAGGCCCAGGGCCAGGTTGATGACCAGGTCAAACCCCAGCACGCGGACGATGGCGTCTTCAACCGAACGAATCTTGCCGGGCGACGCGTAGTAGGGGGAGGCCGCCCAACTGACCACCTGTGCCGCCAGCGCCGGGTCTGTTTCGACCACACCCGTGATATCGTCGATGGTGGCGTTGGGGTCCACCCGTAGTTTGATGATTTTCTGCGCGGTTTCCGCCAGGGGCGGAATCTCGATGGTGGCCTCCAGCCGTTGCTGGATACGCCGTGCGGTGAACACTTGAACGGCCTGGGTGATTTCCTTGCGGTCATCGTCGGGGCGGTTGAGGTTGGGGCGTATGCTGGTCAGCAGCACGCCGAAGTTGCCGGCGCTGGCCTTGTTCAGTACCTTCCTGAAGTCGTCGCGGCCGATCTCCAGCCAGAGGCCGGGTTCCCCCGAGTTCACCAGCAGGTCGCTCTCTTCCACCAGCCTTTCGTCGTACAGGCACGGCGAGCTGGTGAGCGTTGGCAGGCCGGGCAATTGCTTGAGGTCGTGCTTGGCCAGCATTCGCGTCATGCGGTCCAGCGGCACTGCGGTCAGCTTGCGGCCGGTGAGTTCGGCCAAGCGGTCGAGATCCAGCAGCTGATTCTGCGGAAACAGCACCATCAGTGCGCCAACGGCGTCGTTGAGCAGCACCGCCTGGACCTTGCGCGCAGGGTTCAGGTGCGGGTGGTCGAGCACCTCGCGATAACTGATTCCCAGCTTCCCCAGCATATCCTGAATGACAGACGGGGTGTGGGGGGTCGCGGTGTCCAGGGCAACTTCAGTCATGGTCTGTATCCATATTCCTACATGGCCGACAGTATACCCAGCTTGCGCTGCAAGCTGGTTCGGTCGTGCCAAGTCTTTTTTCAAACCTGTCCATATTGTTGGCCATGCCGGAGCCAGCGTTCCAATAACGGGTCGACGTGTGCCGGCCATTGCGAGAGCAGGGTCTGGGCCGCTTCTCGTACGGCTGGAAGCAGATCGGCGTCGCGCATCAGGTCGGCTACCTTGAACTGTAGCAAACCTGTCTGGCGGGTACCGAGCATCTCTCCGGGGCCGCGCAACTGCAGGTCTTTTTCTGCGATCACGAAGCCGTCATTGGTTTCACGCATGATACCCAGGCGCTCGCGGCCGATCTGCGACAGGGGCGGGTGGTACAGCAGCACGCAGTGACTCGCGGCGCTGCCACGGCCGACGCGGCCACGCAACTGGTGCAGTTGCGCCAGGCCAAGCCGTTCGGGGTTCTCGATGATCATCAGGCTGGCATTGGGCACGTCGACCCCCACCTCGATCACGGTGGTTGCCACCAGCAGTTGCAATTCGCCGGCCTTGAACAGGGCCATGATCTCGGCTTTCTCGGCGGGCTTCATGCGCCCATGAATCAGGCCGACGCGCAGTTCGCCCAAGGCGCTGGTCAGCTCCTCGAAGGTGGTTTCGGCGGCCTGGCAGGTCAGCTCCTCCGATTCTTCGATCAGGGTGCATACCCAATAGGCCTGGCGGCCCTCGGCGCAGGCGGCGCGCACCCGTTCGACCACCTCGACGCGCCGGTTGTCGGCCACCAGCACGGTATTGACCGGGGTGCGGCCGGGGGGCAGTTCGTCCAGGACCGAAGTGTCCAGGTCTGCGTAGGCACTCATGGCCAGCGTGCGCGGGATAGGTGTGGCGGTCATGATCAACTGGTGCGGGCACATGCGTCCTCCCACGCCTTTCTGGCGCAGCGCCAGGCGCTGCTGCACGCCGAAGCGGTGCTGTTCGTCGATGATCACCAGGGCCAGCTTGGCGAATTTCACCTCTTCCTGAAACAGCGCATGGGTACCGACCACCATGGGGGCGCCGCCGGCGATCTGCTCAAGGGCGGCAACCCGGGCCTTGCCCTTGAGCTTGCCGGCGAGCCAGGCCACTTCTATGCCCAGGGGTTCGAGCCAGCGCTTGAAGGTAATGAAATGCTGTTCGGCGAGAATTTCGGTAGGGGCCATCAGGGCCACCTGATAGCCGGCCTCAAGCGCCTGCAAAGCCGCCAGCGCCGCGACCACTGTCTTGCCGGCGCCGACGTCGCCTTGCACCAGGCGCAGCATGGGTTCGCGTTGGCTGAGGTCGTAGGCAATTTCCTTGCCCACCCGCTGCTGCGCGCCCGTTGGCTTGAAACCCAGGTTGGCCAGGTATTGTGCCGGCAGGCGCTTGGCCTTCGGCAGGGCCGGCGCGCGCAAGGCCCGCAGGCTTTCGCGCAGGCGTTGCTGGGACAGCTGGTGGGTCAACAGTTCCTCGAACGCCAGGCGGTGCTGGGCCCAGTGATGGCCCACGGCGAGCTCTTCCAGGTCGGCGTCTGGCGGCGGATGGTGCAAGTAACGGATGGCCTGGTCCAGCGGCGCCAGCTGGTGTTCACGGGCCAGTTCCGGCGGCAGCCAGTCTGGCAGACTCCGCGGGCCCAGCATGGCCAGGGCCTGTTGCGACAGCTGCCGCAGGCGTGCCTGGGTCAGGCCTTCGGTGGTGGGGTAGATGGGCGTGAGGTTCTGTTCCACGGGCACCGGTTCGTCGCCGGTCAGGGCGCGGTATTCGGGGTGGTAGATTTCCAGGCCCGAGGCGCCAGGGCGCGCTTCGCCATAGCAGCGCAGGTGGGTACCGCGCTTGAGGGCTTCTTTCTGGGCATTGCTGAAATGGTAGAAGCGCAGGCTCAACGAACCCGTCCCGTCGCCCAGGCGCACCAGCAGGCTGCGGCGCTTGCCCATGGCCACGTCGGCGCCGCTGACCACCCCCTCGATCACCGCATCCTGGCCGGGGCGCAGGGCGCCAATGGGCACCACGCGGGTGCGGTCCTGATAGCGCAGCGGCAGGTGGAACAGCACGTCCTGAAGGTTCTCCAGGCCCACCTTGGTCAATTTCTCGGCCATGGCCTCGCCGATGCCCTTGAGGGCGGTAACCGATACCTGGGACAGCTCGGTCATGTCGCCACTTTACTCAACGGGGTTGGCTTGGCCACGGAGCACAGGCGGATGGAGTCGGCCAGGATCTCGATGGCTTTGGGCCGCGGGAAGCTGGCGCGCCAGGCGATGGCCACGGTGCGGAATGGCGATGGCGGGGTCAGCGGCCGGACATCGATCACGCCGGGGGCGTAATGGTGGCTGTGCACCGCTGACAGCGGCAGTATCGAGACGCCCAGGCCGGAGGCGACCATGTGGCGAATGGTTTCCAGGGAGCTTGACTCCACCGTCGTGTGCTTGGCGCCCTCGGTACCCTTGACCAGGGTAGGGCATGCCTCGAGCACCTGGTCGCGGAAACAGTGGCCTTCGCCGAGCAGCAGCAGGCTCTTGTCGTTCAGCAGCGAGGCGTCGATGGTTTCCTTGTGGGTCCATGGGTGCCCGGCAGGCATCAGCACGTAGAACGGCTCGTCGTACAACGGCAACGTCAACACATCGGCCTCGTTGAACGGCAGGGCGATGATCACTGCGTCCAGTTCGCCATTGCGCAATTTGTCGCGCAGGATGTGGGTGAAGTTTTCTTCGATGTACAACGGCATCTGTGGTGCGACACGGTGCAGTTGCGGAATGAGGTGCGGGAACAGATACGGGCCGACGGTGTAGATGGCACCGACCTTCAGGGGCGCAGTCAGCTGGTTCTTGCCGGCCTGGGCCAGTTCGCGGATGCCCTGGGCTTGTTCCAGGACCTTCTGCGCCTGGGCAACGATACCTTCGCCGACCGGGGTCAGGCGCACGGCACTCTTGCTGCGCTCGAAAATCAGCACGCCCAGTTCATCTTCGAGTTTCTTGACCCCCACCGACAAGGTCGGTTGGCTGACGTGGCAGCGCTCGGCGGCATGGCCGAAATGCTGCTCCTGGGCGAGGGTGACGATGTAGCGCAATTCTGTGAGAGTCATAACGTGCGTCCATGAAGTTGCGAGCCCAGCATAGCGGCTGCAATCGATAGACGCACGTTATCAAGGTTGCATCTGTATGTCAGAAACAGATATTCATCTTTTGTCCAGCGAGTAGACGAACGGCGCAACCACTTCCAGGGTGCCGTTGTTCAGCAGTTCCTTGGGCGGCGGCGGCAGCGGCTGTGCCCGACGGATCATCTCCAGGGTGGCGCGGTCCAGCGCCGCACTGCCCGAACCACCGGCCAGTTCGAACGACAGCACCTTGCCTTCGCCATCCACCACGAAGCGCAGGCGGTTCACACCCTGCAGGCCACGGCGACGCGCGTCCTCGGGGTAGCGCTTGAACTTGGCCAGGTGGCGCAGCAGGTCGCCTTGCCAGTTTGGCAGGGCATTGCTGTTGGACGGCAGCTGAGGCTGCGCGACGGGTGCCTTGGGTGCCGATTCCTTCGCGGGTGCGGTGTCGACGACTTTTTCCGACGGTGGCGTTTCCTGGGGCGGTTCCGGCTTCTTCTCAGGCTTGGGCGGCTGTGGCTTGGGCTTGGGTTTGGGCTTTTCCTGCTTGGGAATCGCGATGGTCGGTTTTGGCGCCTCGGCCAGTTTTGGCAGCGGCAGTTCTTCAACCGGGGTGGGCGGCGTCGGTGGCGTGATCACCTTCGGCGGTGGTGGCGGTGCTGCTTCCGGCACCGGCGCCAGTTCCACCATCATCGCCTGTGGAGGCATTTGCGGTGGTGGTGGCGAATGCCAGTTGAGCGCCAGGGCGATGGCCAGGGCATGAATCCCCAGCACCACCGCCAGACTACCGCCATAACGCGTCAGCTTTTGGCGCGCTGTGATCATTTCTTCCCTACCGTCTCAAGGCCCACCAGGCCGACTTTCAGGTAGCCAGCGGCACGCAGCGCGTTCATCACTTCCATCAGGTCGCCATAATCGACGCTCTTGTCAGCCTGGAAGAAGATGGTGGTGTCTTTCTTGCCCTTGGTCTTGGCGTCCAGTACCGGGCCCAGCTGGGTGCGGTCAACCTTGTCATCGCCCAGGTACAGGCTCTGGTCGGCCTTCACGCTGAGGAACAGCGGCTTCTCCGGCCTGGGCGCGGGCTTGGCGGTGGAGGCGGGCAGGTCGACCTTGATGTCCACGGTAGCCAGCGGTGCTGCGACCATGAAGATGATCAGCAGCACCAGCATCACGTCGATGAACGGCGTGACGTTGATTTCGTGGTTCTCGGCGAGGTCGTCGCCACCTTCGTTGAGGTGCAGACCCATGGATTAACCCACCTTCACCATGTGTGGCTGAGCGCTGCGCTCGCCTGGCTGGTGGTCCAGGTCACGGCTGACCAGCAGCAGTACCTGGGCGGACGCATCGGAAACCTGAGCCTTGTAGCCGGCGATGGAGCGGGCGAAGACGTTGTAGATCACTACCGCCGGGATAGCGGCGACCAGGCCCAGTGCCGTGGCGAGCAGCGCTTCGGCGATGCCGGGGGCTACTACCGCGAGGTTGGTGGTCTGGGTTTTGGCGATGCCGATGAAGCTGTTCATGATGCCCCACACGGTACCGAACAGGCCGACGAACGGCGCGGTGGAACCAATGGTGGCCAGTACGCCGGTGCCGTTGCTCATGTTGCGACCGCAGGCCGCTACCAGGCGCTCCAGGCGGAAGCTGACGCGTTCCTTGATACCTTCCTTCTCGCGAGCGTTGGTGGACAGGTGCATTTCTTCAAGCGCGTCATGCACCAGCAAGTGCGCCAGGGTACCCGGCTTGCTGGCCGATTCGCTCGCGGCCGCCAGGGTAGTGGCCTTTTTCAGCTGGGCGATCTCGCCACGCAGCCGGCGCTTGGCGCCGAGCAGCTCGAAACCTTTGGCGATCCAGATAGTCCAGGTGATGATGGAGGCGATAGCCAGACCGATCATCACGATTTTGACGATAATGTCGGCATTCTGGAACATGCCCCACGGCGACAGGTCATGGCCCAGCGTGAAGCCGGTTTCCACGGCGGGTTCACCTGCAGGCTCATCCGCTACCGGGGTTGCAGCCGCGGCGTCCACCGGTTGCACCGCAGCGTCCTGCACAGCGGGTGCAGCGGCAGTGGCGGCAGTCGGTTGATGGGCCTGGGCAGCTGGCTCATCCGCGAAAGCGGCCGGGGTCAGCGCAAGGCCGATGACCAGCGCGGCAATACCACGCCATGGGCGAGTGCGGGTTGGCGAAGCGGAAGGTTGATTCTGAGTCATGCTGGCCGGACCTGAGAGGAAATTGAGTTGATGTCCTTCGAGGCCTCGAGAACAGGCCGAGAACAAAATGGGCGATTATTATTGCAAGTAATTCTTGTTAACAAAAGCGATACGGTGAACTTTTTCCGGGTTTAGTGGCATTTTGGCCACCGGGATGAGCCTAAAGTCTTGATTCGGGAGAACTTCCATGTCTGCCCCAAATGTTCTGATTGTCGGCTGCGGTGATGTCGGCGGGCGCCTCGCCCGGCAGATGCTCGCGCAGCAATGGCAAGTATTCGGCTTGCGACGCGATGTCGCGCGGTTGCCCGAAGGGGTTGTTCCTGTAGCCGGCGATCTGGCCGAGCCAGGCTGCCCGGCGAGTTGGCCCCAGGGTGCCATCGACTATGTGGTGTATTGCGTCGCCGCCCAGCAGCATGACGAGCCGGGGTATCGTGCCGCTTACGTTGAGGGGCTCAAGCGCGTCCTTGGCTGGCTGAGGCACAACCGGCAGATGCCCCGCCGACTGCTTTTCGTCTCCAGCAGCAGTGTCTATGCACAGGCGGCGGGGGAGTGGATCGATGAATATTCACCCACGGAGCCAGTCGCCTTTTCCGGGCGCCTGATGCTGGAGGCCGAGCAAGTGGCCAGGGAAAGCGGGCCGGCCACTGTGGTGCGCTTGACCGGCATTTACGGGCCGGGGCGCGAGCGCCTGCTGCAGCAGGTACGCCAGGGGTACCGGGTGCCTCATGAGCCGGCCTTGTTCGGTAACCGTATTCACAGTGACGATGCCGCAGGGCTGCTTGCCTTCCTGTTGATGAAGGATGCCCAGGGCATGCCGGTGGCGGGCTGTTATCTGGGCGTCGACGATAAGCCTGCGCCCTTGGCCGAGGTGGTGGACTGGTTGCGGGCGCGGCTGGCGGTGCGGGAGTTGGGGGAAGAATCGACGCTGCGGCGCAATGGCAACAAGCGTTGCAGCAACGCCCAGGCCAGGGCTTTGGGCTGGGTGCCGCGCTACCCCAGTTATCGCGAGGGGTATGAAGCTATTCTCAACGGCTGAACCTTGCAGCGTTCCTTGTGGAACCGGCTGAAGCGCGGTCCCACAAGGCGCTGGGGGGGCGTGGTTATTGCTTCTTCAGCAACCAGCGACGCTCGCCGGCCTTGAACTGCGGCATTTCATCGGCCTGGGCCTGGTTCACGACCTGGAAGATCTCCAGTTGCTTGCCATCACGCTTGAAGATGAATGGCGCGCCCTGCTTGTTACGTTCGATCCACATACTGTCCTGGCCACCGGTCATGGTGGCGCAGTCGCCGGCCAGGCACAGGGCGTAGCGGTCGGCACCGGGGAAGCCCGCCAGTTGGCCATCCGCCAGGAAGCGTACATTGCTGCCTTGGCCCGGGCCTTCGACGATCGTCCATTCACCGCCCATGTAGGCGCCGTATAACGCGCGTTCGAAGCTGCTGCCCACGGGAGCGTTAGGCTCGGCAGTGGTTTTCAGCCTGTTGAAGACCTGCTTGGGGCCAGCTTTGTTGGCCTCCACTTCCAGCTCGTCATCGCTGACGGTGGTCATGTCTTCGGTCAGCGAGCCCGACAGGGTGACGGTCCATTTGCCTTTGCCCAGCGGTTGCAGGTTGCCCTGGCCCACTTCGAAGCCGTTGCTGAAGCTGGCCTGGTTGGCCTTGCTGTTGAGTTGCCATTCCAGCGGTTGGTCGTTCTTCGGCATGGCCTGGCGCAGGCTGATGCCTTTGGCGGCGGCGTCGATGACTTGCTGGTTGATCCAGACCCCGCTGGGGTCGACATTGCTGTGACTGGCGCAGCCGCTGAGCAGCGCGGCCAGCAACGGCAGGACAAGCGCGTGGCGCATGGGGAATCCTTCCGGAAATAGGGCAGGGGACCGGCGAGGCGCGGGCGCGCCTCGCCGTGAAGGTTTACTCGACGACCAGGATGGCGTCCATTTCAACCTGTGCACCGCGTGGCAGTGCGGCCACGCCGATGGCGGCGCGAGCTGGGTAAGGCTGTTCGAAATAACGGCCCATGACTTCGTTGACCTTGGCGAAGTGGCTCAGGTCAGTCAGGAAGATGTTCAGCTTGACGATGTCCTTGAACGAACCGCCAGCAGCTTCGGCCACGGCTTTCAGGTTTTCGAACACCTGCACGGTCTGGGCTTCGAAGCCTTCCACCAGTTCCATGGTCTTGGGGTCCAGCGGAATCTGGCCAGACATGTAGACGGTGTTGCCCGCCTTGATGGCCTGGGAGTAGGTGCCGATGGCCGCCGGGGCCTTGTCGCTGGTGATAACAGTCTTGGTCATTGATGACTCCTTGGCAGAGAGGTGAAGGCAGTGGCCCTACGCGCGCATCCGGGTAATGCGGATGACGCCGGTCAGTGCCCGCAGTTTCTTGATCACGCGAGCCAGGTGCACGCGGTCGTGAACGCTGACGACCAGTTGAACCACGCTGATGCGGCCGTCGCGCTCGTCCATGCTGATCTTCTCGATGTTGCCATCGGCGGCGTTGACGCTGCTGGCCAGCAGAGCGATGAGCCCGCGCTGATGTTCGAGCTCCACGCGCAGCTCGACATTGAATTCGCCCGTGACATCCTTGGCCCAGGAAAGCTGGATACATTTTTCCGGGTTGTGGCGGATTTCACTGATGTTGCGGCAGTTTTCCAGGTGCACCACCATGCCTTTGCCGGCGGACAAGTGTCCCACGATCGGGTCGCCCGGAATCGGCGTGCAGCACTTGGCGTAGCTGAGCACCAGGCCCTCGGTACCGCGAATGGCCAGCGGGCCTTCGGGGCTCGGCAGTTGCTCGCCTTCAGTGGCCAGCAGGCGCCGCGCCACCACGTAGGCCATGCGGTTGCCCAGGCCGATGTCCTCGAGCAGGTCTTCGATCTGCTCCAGCCGGTACTCGGTGAGCATGGCCTGCACGCGCTCGGCGGGAATGCGTTCAAGCGCGCTGTCGAAGCCGTTGAGCACCTTGTTCAGCAGGCGTTCGCCCAGGCTGATCGACTCGGAACGGCGCTGCAGCTTGAGCGCATGGCGGATGTGAGTGCGCGCTTTGCCGGTGACCACGAAGTTGAGCCAGGCCGGGTTCGGTCGGGCGCCGGGAGCGCTGACGATTTCCACCGTGGAGCCGCTCTGCAGGGGTTCGGACAGCGGTGCCAGGCGGCGGTTGATGCGGCAGGCAATACAGCTGTTGCCCACGTCGGTGTGCACCGCATAGGCGAAGTCGACCGCCGTGGAGCCCTTTGGCAGCTCCATGATGCGGCCCTTGGGCGTGAACACGTAGACCTCGTCCGGGAACAGGTCGATCTTCACGCTTTCGATGAATTCCAGGGAGTTGCCGGCGCGTTGCTGCATTTCCAGCACGCCCTTGACCCACTGGCGGGCCCGGGCATGGGTGCCCTTGGGCTGTTCGTCGTCACTGGACTTGTACAGCCAGTGAGCGGCGATACCGTTGTTGGCCATCTCTTCCATTTCGCGGGTGCGGATCTGGATTTCGATAGGCACGCCGTGCATGCCGAACAGCGTGGTATGCAGCGACTGGTAGCCGTTGGCCTTGGGAATCGCGATGTAGTCCTTGAAGCGGCCCGGCAGTGGCTTGTACAGATTGTGCACGGCGCCCAGCACCCGGTAGCAGGTATCGACCTTGTCCACCACGATGCGGAAGGCATACACGTCCATGATCTCGTTGAAGGCACGGCGCTTGCCGCGCATCTTCTTGTAGATGCCGTAGATGTGTTTCTGGCGGCCGCTGACATCGCCTTCGATACCGTCCACGGCCAGGCAATGGGCCAGGGACTGCTCGATCTTCTGGACGATTTCCTTGCGGTTGCCACGGGCGCGCTTGACCGCCTGGAAGATGCGCGCCGAGCGCATCGGGTACATGGCCTTGAAGCCCAGGTCCTCGAATTCCACGCGCACGTTGTGCATGCCCAGCCGGTTGGCGATGGGCGCGTAGATCTCCAGGGTTTCCTTGGCGATGCGCCGGCGTTTCTCACCGGACAGTACTTCCAGGGTGCGCATGTTGTGCAGGCGGTCGGCGAGCTTGACCAGGATCACGCGGATGTCGCGTGCCATGGCCATGGCCATCTTCTGGAAGTTCTCGGCCTGGGCCTCGGCCTTGGTCTCGAAGTTCATCTGGGTCAGCTTGCTGACCCCGTCGACCAGTTCGGCCACGGTTTCGCCAAACTGCGAACAGAGCGCTTCCTTGGCAATGCCCGTGTCTTCGATCACGTCATGAAGCATGGCCGCCATCAGGCTCTGATGGTCCATGTGCATGTCGGCGAGGATATTGGCCACCGCCAGCGGATGCGTGACGTATGGCTCGCCGCTACGGCGGCGCTGGCCGTCGTGGGCTTGTTCGGCGTAGAAATACGCCCGGCGAACCAGGTTCACCTGGTCGGCGCCGAGGTAGGTCGACAAGCGATCGGCGAGGGCGTCTATGCTCGGCATGATGACTCCTGCCGAAGGCTGTATTCCCGCGCCGTACTACGTCGACCAGGCATAGGCTTAGACGGCCTCGTTGGACTCGTCCTCGAACGCTGCGAACAGCGGTTCGTCTTCAACGATTTCAGCTTCTGCGATAGCGGCATAGTCGATCAGGCCTTCGGCGATCTCGCGCAGGGCTACGACGGTGGGCTTGTCATTTTCCCACGCCACTTTCGGCTCTTTGCCGCCGGTTGCCAGTTGACGGGCACGCTTGGTAGAGAGCATGACCAGCTCAAAACGGTTATCCACGTGTTCTAGGCAGTCTTCAACGGTTACGCGGGCCATGGTCTTCCTCGTAGCAAATGCAGTATGCGCGCAGCCCGGATGGGCGAGCGGACTCGATAGTTTAAAAAATCACCAGCGTTTAGGGAAGCGCTGATTTTCAAACAGGCTGTCCAGCCGCTGCGCAGACACCTCAACGGTAACCTATCGCAGCGCGGAAAGCTTCATTTAAGCCAGTAATTGGCTCAATAGTTCGGTGAACCGACCTTGCTGCTGGTCGAGTTGCAGCTTGTTGGCGCGGAAAATCGCCTTCAGGTCTTCAAGCGCGGTGGCGAAGTCATCGTTGATCACCACGAAGTCGTATTCGTTGTAGTGGCTCATTTCGCTGACGGCTTCGCGCATGCGCCCGTCGATGATCTCGTCGCTGTCCTGGCCGCGGTTGGTCAGGCGCTGGCGCAGGGCCTGCTGGGTCGGCGGCAGAATGAAGATGGAGCGGGCGGCCGGCATCAGCTTGCGCACCTGCTGGGCGCCTTGCCAATCGATCTCCAGGATCAGGTCGTGACCTTCGTCCAGCGTGCGCTGCAGGGCGCTCCGGGAGGTGCCATAGAGGTTGCCGAACACTTCGGCCTGCTCCAGGAAATCACCATGTTCGATCATGCGCACGAACTCGGCGCGGTCGACGAAGTGGTAATTCACGCCATCCGCTTCACCGGGGCGCATGGCGCGGGTGGTGTGGGATATCGAAAGGCGGATGCTCGGTTGCGTTTCGGACTGAGTATCCATCAAGGCCTTGACCAGGCTGGTCTTGCCTGCGCCCGAAGGGGCGGAAACGATATAAAGGGTGCCGGTGCTGTGGTTCATTCTGCGGTTTGCCTTACTCAATATTCTGCACTTGTTCACGCATCTGCTCGATCAACACCTTGAGGTTGACCGCAGCCTGGGTGCTGCGCGGGTCGAAGGCCTTGGAGCCCAGTGTATTCGCTTCGCGGTTGAGTTCCTGCATCAGGAAGTCCAGGCGCCGGCCCGCCGCGCCGCCGGTTTTCAGTACCCGGCGCACCTCGGTGACGTGGGTGCTCAGACGATCGAGTTCCTCGGCCACGTCGCTCTTCTGGGCCAGCAGCACCATTTCCTGCTCCAGGCGCTGGGGGTCCAGTTCAGCCTGCATGTCGGCAAAGCGGTCGAGGATCTTCTGGCGTTGCACGCCGAGCATGTGCGGCACCTGGGCACGCAGCGTCTTGACTTCTTCGCTCATGGCGTCGAGGCGGGCGTTGATCAGCCGGGCCAGTTCGGCGCCTTCGCGGTCGCGACCGGCCTTCAGCTCTTTCAGGGCCTCGTTGAACAGCTCGATGGCTTCCTGGTTCAGGGCCTGCGGGTCGGCGGCGTCAGCCACCAGCACGCCGGGCCAGGCCAGCACTTCCAGAGGGTTGAGCGCGGCGGGCTGCTTGATCAGGCTGGCGACGGTCTCGGCGGCGGCCACCAGTTGCGCGGCGCGCTCGCGGTCAACCTGCAGCGGCTTGCCGCTGGTGACTTCGCAAAAGCGCAGGGTGCATTCCACCTTGCCACGGGAAATACCCTGGCGCAGCGCTTCGCGCACGGCGATTTCAAGGTCGCGGAAAGCCTCCGGCAGACGCAGGTGCGGTTCCAGGTAGCGATGGTTGACCGAGCGCAGCTCCCAACTGAGGGTCCCCTGGGTGCCCGCCCTTTCGACGCGGGCGAAGGCGGTCATGCTGTGCACCATGGGAGTACCTCGCAGAGTGGGATAAGAGCCGGATGGCTGCAAAGGCGCAGGATTGTAGCGCACCGGCAGGCCGGCGCCCAAACCATTGCTGTTACAGCATGTCGACCGTTGGGCTGAAAATTGTTTCCCCAGGGCCGCCTCTCCGGCTCGGGCCGGCCGCGGCATGCACGCAACTCGGGCATTAAATGATCACAGGTCTTATACTGCTCGGCAGTTTTCGTTCCTCAGTACAGGTATCCCAGATGAAACGTCCAAGTGGTCGCGCTGCCGATCAGCTCCGCTCGATCCGCATCACCCGCAACTACACCAAGCACGCCGAAGGGTCTGTACTGGTCGAGTTCGGTGACACCAAGGTGATCTGCACCGTCAGCGTCGAAAATGGCGTGCCGCGCTTCCTCAAGGGCCAGGGCCAAGGCTGGCTGACCGCCGAATACGGCATGCTGCCGCGCGCCACCGGCGAGCGTAACCAGCGTGAAGCGAGCAAAGGCAAGCAGGGCGGCCGTACCCTGGAAATCCAGCGCCTGATCGGCCGTTCGCTGCGTGCCGCCCTGGACATGTCCAAGCTGGGCGACATTACCCTGTACGTCGACTGCGACGTGATCCAGGCTGACGGCGGCACCCGTACCGCGTCCATCACCGGCGCCATGGTGGCCCTGGTCGACGCGCTGAAAGTAGTCAAGAAGCGTGGCGGCCTGAAAGGCGGCGACCCGCTCAAGCACATGATCTCCGCCGTGTCGGTAGGCATGTACCAGGGCGAGCCGGTCCTGGACCTGGACTACCTGGAAGACTCGGCTGCCGAGACCGACCTGAACGTGGTGATGACCAGCACCGGTGGTTTCATCGAAGTGCAGGGCACGGCCGAAGGCGCGCCGTTCCAGCCTGAAGAGCTCAATGCCATGCTGGCGCTGGCGCAGAAAGGCATGGTTGACCTGTTCGAGCTGCAAAAAGCTGCCCTGGCTGACTAACGAGGCTGTTGGGGCGTCGTCCCCCGCACCGCGCCGTATCAGGCACACGTAAAAAAGCCGACCTCGAAGGGTCGGCTTTTTTGTACCTCGGCCGTTCAGATGGTCAAGGTCCAGTCATAGTCCACGATGAACGGGGCATGCTGGGAGAAGCGCGGCTGGCGTGGCAGGCGTGCGCTGCGCACGAAGCGCCGCAGGCCTGGGGTCAGCAGCTGGTAGTCGAACCGCCAGCCCAGGTTGAGCATCTCGGCCTGTTCGTTGTCCGGCCACCAGCTGTACTGGTCGCCTTCGCGGCTGACTTCGCGCAGGGCATCGACATAACCCATGTTGCCGACAATCTCGTCCATCCAGGCCCGCTCGGGCGCCAGGAAACCGGGGGATTGCTGGCTGTCGCGCCAATTCTTGATGTCCAGCTTCTGCTGCGCCACATACAGCGAGCCGCAGTAGATGTACTCGCGGCGCTTGCGGCGCTGCTTGTCCAGGTACTTGCCGAAGTCGTCCATCAACTTGAATTTCTGGTTCAAGTCTTCATCGCCATTCTGGCCCGAAGGCAACAGCAGGGTGGCGATGCTCAATTTGTCGAAGTCTGCTTGCAGGTAGCGCCCGTAGCGGTCGGCTGTCTCGAAGCCGAGGCCGCTGATTACCGCCTTGGGTTGCAACCGCGAGTAAAGTGCCACGCCACCTTGGGTGGGTACTTCGGCATCGCAGGCATAAAGGAAGTAGCCATCCAGTTGGAAGGCTGGGTCGTCCAGTTCAAAGGCGGAGGCACGAGTATCCTGCAGGCAGATGACGTCAGCATTCTGTGCTTGCAGCCAACTGAGCAAACCGCGCTCGACTGCCGCATGAATACCATTAACGTTCACACTGATGATCCGCATAAATGGCCCCAAAAATCTCGTGCGTGTATGATACCCGAGCTCCACTCATTTAGCTAAAGCCGTGGTATTCGGGACTTTTTTCATGCACGCCTATCAACGCGACTTCATTCGTTTTGCCATCGATCGCGGGGTACTGCGTTTCGGTGAGTTCACCCTGAAATCCGGGCGCACCAGTCCTTATTTCTTCAATGCCGGCCTGTTCAACACCGGCACCGCCCTGGCCCAGCTGGGTAAATACTATGCCGCGGCCGTGGTTGAAAGCGGCATCGCCTTCGACGTGCTGTTCGGCCCGGCCTACAAGGGTATCCCGCTGGCAGCCGCCACCGCGGTGCAACTGGCCGAGCATCACGGCATCGATATTCCGTGGTGCTTCAACCGCAAGGAAGCCAAGGACCACGGCGAAGGTGGCAGCCTGGTGGGCTCGCCGCTGGAAGGCGATATCCTGATCATCGACGACGTGATCACCGCCGGCACCGCTATTCGCGAAGTCATGCAGATCATCACTGCCCAGAAAGCCAAGGCAGCGGGCGTGTTGATCGCCCTGAACCGTCAGGAACGTGGCAATGGCGAGCTGTCGGCCATTCAGGAAGTGGAGCGTGACTTCGGTATTCCGGTGGTCAGCATCGTTTCCCTGGACCAGGTACTGGAGTTCCTGGCCGACGACGCCGAGCTCAAGCAGCACCTGCCGGCCGTTCAGGCCTACCGCGCCCAGTACGGTATCTGACTGGGTGACTGGCGTGCGGGCCTGCGCCGCGCTCTGCCTGCTCGCGGTGCTGTGGTGCCCGTTGGCAAGTGCGGCGGATGCCCCGCCGCCGCTGGTGTTCTACCGCTACGTCGACAGCCATGGGGTGACCGTCCTGGACCGCCAGGGCGTACCGCCGGAGTACGTGGGCAAGGGCTATGAAGTGCTCAATGCCCAAGGCAGGGTGGTACAGACCGTGCCGCCAGCGCCCAGCGCCGACGAGATTCGCCAGCAGCAGGCAGCCAGCGCCCGCGCGGCTGCCGATGCACAGTTGCTGCACCTTTATCCTTCCCTGGATGAGCTTGACCGTGCCCGTAGCCACCGGCTGGCGGAAGTCGACGGCCTGGTGGCGCTTGCCAATGGCAACCTGCAGACCTTGCAGGGCCAGCAGAACACCTTTCAGGCACAGGCGGCCGAACTGCAGCGCAACGGGCATGTGGTGCCTCAGCAATTGCTGGATCAGATCAAGGGGCTGCAGGCCCAGCAGGCCGATGTGAAGGCGCGAATAGTCAACTATCAGGCTATTCGTCAGCAGGTGGACCAGCAATTTGCCCAGGACCGGGCGAGGGTGCAGACGCTGCTGGGCGACTGAAGCACCGGGTTCATTGGCCCCTGCAGGGGCCAATTAACCCTGGGCAGGTCAGTGACGCTTGCGGTTGCTGATCATGGTACCCATGCCGATGTCGGTGAAGATCTCCAGCAGCACGGCGTTCGGCACGCGGCCGTCGATGATGTGCGAGCTGGTCACGCCACCTTGCACCGCTTCCAGCGCACAGCGGATCTTGGGCAGCATGCCGCCGTAGATAGTGCCGTCGGCGATCAGGGCGTTGACCTGCTCGGTGTTCAGGCCGGTCAGCACGTTGCCTTCCTTGTCCATCAGGCCGGCGATGTTGGTCAGCAGCATCAGTTTCTCGGCCTTCAGGGCCTCGGCAACCTTGCCCGCCACCAGGTCGGCGTTGATGTTGTAGGACTCACCGTCCGGGCCCACGCCAATCGGCGCGATCACCGGAATGAAGTCACCCCTGACCAGCATGTTCAGCAGGTCGGTGTTCACACCCACCACTTCGCCCACATGGCCAATGTCGATGATTTCCGGCTTGGTCATTTCCGGCGTCTGGCGGCTGACCTGCAGTTTCTTGGCGCGAATCAGCTCCGCGTCCTTGCCGGTCAGGCCAATGGCGCTGCCGCCATGGCGGTTGATCAGGTTGACGATATCCTTGTTCACCTGGCCCCCCAGCACCATTTCCACCACGTCCATGGTCTGGGCATCGGTGACGCGCATGCCGTCGATGAACTCGCTCTTGATCGACAGGCGATTGAGCAAGTCACCGATCTGCGGGCCACCGCCGTGCACGACCACCGGGTTGATGCCCACCGCCTTCATCAGCACGATGTCACGGGCAAAGCCGGTCTTGAGCTCTTCGCTCTCCATGGCGTTGCCGCCGTACTTGATCACCAGCGTCTTGCCGACAAAGCGGCGGATGTAAGGCAACGCTTCGGACAGTACCTTGGCGACGTTAGTAGCGGCATCACGTTCGAGGGTCATGCAGGGCTCCAGTGAAACGAATCAGAACGGTAGTTGGAGATCAGGGGCGATTTTCTTCAGTTCTGCGCGGAAAACGTTCTGGATGCGCTCGAGTTCCGCCTGGTCGTCGGCCTCGAAACGCAGCACCAGCACAGGCGTGGTATTGGAGGCGCGTACGAGCCCCCAGCCCTTGGGATAGTCCACCCGCACACCGTCGATGGTGGTCAGGCTGGCTTCGCCCCATTGTGCGTCGCGTTGCAGAGCATCAATGATGCTGAATTTACCCTCGTCGGTCACATGTATATTGATTTCGGGGGTAGAAATATCGTTCGGGAAGGCAGCGAACAGGTCTTCGGCGCTGTCTATTTCCTGGCTGAGGATCTCCAGCAGGCGCGCGGCGCTGTAAATGCCGTCGTCAAAACCGAACCAGCGTTCCTTGAAGAAGATGTGCCCGCTCATCTCGCCAGCCAGCAGCGCGCCGCTGATCTTCATCTGTTTCTTGATCAGCGAGTGCCCCGTTTTCCACATGACCGGGCGGCCACCGTAGCCGGTGATCAGAGGGGTCAGGCGGCGCGTGCATTTGACGTCGAAAATAATGTCGGCGCCAGGGTTGCGCGACACCACGTCCTTGGCGAACAGCATCAGTAGGCGGTCGGGGAATACCACGTTGCCCTTGTTGGTCACCACGCCCACGCGGTCACCGTCGCCATCGAAGGCCAGGCCCAGGTCCGCGTTGGTTTCCTTGACCTTGGCGATCAGGTCTTCAAGGTTTTCCAGCTTGCCCGGGTCCGGGTGGTGGTTGGGGAAGTTGCCGTCGACGTCGCAGAACAGCGGAATCACTTCGCAACCCAGGGCTTCGATCAGCTGCGGGGCGATCACGCCAGCCGCGCCGTTGCCACAGTCCACCACGACTTTCAGTTTCTTGGCCAGGACGATGTCGTCCTTGATCTGCTTGAAGTAGCGATCCAGGATCTCGACTTTCTCGATGGTGCCCTTGCCACTCGCCAGGTCGTTGTTCTTCAGGCGGTCGTGCAGGGCCTGGATTTGCTCGTTGGCCAGCGTGTCGCCAGCGATGACGATCTTGAAGCCGTTGTAGTCCCGAGGGTTGTGGCTGCCGGTCAGCATCACACCCGACTTCCCGGCCAGCACGTTGGCGGCGTAGTACAGCGCGGGTGTCGGCACCAGGCCGACATCGCTGACATGGCAGCCGCAATCGGCGATGCCCTGGATCAGTTGCTGCACCAGCACTGGGCCGGACAGGCGGCCGTCACGGCCAACGGCAACATGCGGCTCGCCCTGGGCGAGGCTTTGCGAGCCAATGGCACGGCCGATCCAATAGGCGGTCTCGGCGGTCAAGGTGTCGCCGAAAACCCCACGGATGTCGTAGGCGCGAAAGATGCTATCGGGAAACTGGGGTGCGACGTGCGCTTGGCTGTTCATAGCGTTGAGGTGCTCCATTCTCAGGGGGTCCTGATCGTCGTCGGGGATAGCGATATCGAGTGTGTCGGTATCTTGATGCAACGATCCTGCCGGGCCGAACACCGCTTTCCCGGCCAGGGGTGCTACACGGCCAAGGCTCTGTGCCGCGACAGCCGGGCTGTCATGCCGGTTGCCCTGCAACGACAGCCTGGCAAGGCTCGCGGCCACGATATTGAGCTCCGGCAGGCTCAAACTGAAGGCTTTGACGGCTTTTCCGCCCGAGAGTTCTTGTATCAGTTGGGACAATTGTCGGGCATCGGCCGCCAACTGTGTGCGCAGGCGACGTGCCAGCATGGAAAGCGCCAGCCATGCGCCACCAATGGCCACCAGTAGTGCCAGCACCCAGCAGAGCAGGCTGCGCCACTGCAACGGGGGTTTGAACAGGGTGCCCGGGGTGAGGGTCAGCGTCCAGTTTCCCGCATGCACCGGGTAATGCTGGTCCAGTACACCCACGCCGGTCTTGAACAGCGTCTGGGCAGGGCCCTGGTCGAATTGCTGCTCCAGTACCCATTCACCGGCGTCGGCCGGCAGGGCGCTGAATTCCGAGGTCACGCGCCCGAGGTCGAAGCTTAGCAGCAGGGTGCCCAGAATGCTGGAGTCGGTGGCGTCACGCACGGGCGCAAGGCTGTAGACCAGCCAACGGTCACCGACCTTCTGTGCCTGCAGGGGCGGGGTATTACCTGATTCAGCCTGGCGGATGAGATCCAGGGTGACAAAATTGATCGGTGAAGGGCGGTCACTGTCCAGTGCGGCCTGGCCTTTGCCCACGGCGTAGGCGTCGACCAGGCCAGGCAGGTAACCCAAGGCCACCACCAGGTTCGTGGCGTGGGCCGGGTTCTGCACCAGTTGCAGCACCTGCTGCTGGTGGGCTGCGCTGTCGGTCTCGGCGGCCAGCACGGCGATGTGCTTGTGCAGCACCTGGCCCTCGCTGTTGGCCGAAGCCTGGGCCACCGAGCGGTAGACGGCGTCGGGGGAGGGGCTGGGCAGCCCCAGGCCGACGAGCACGGTCGCCACGGCCAAGGCCATGCCGGCGACCCAGAGGGCGGCACGAACCTGGGGCGTGCTTGTCTCGGTAGCGCCGACACGGCCGCTTGCTGTGAAGTCGTTCACCGCGCATCTCCCTTTGACGGTCGGCTACCGGCGCCGCCCCTTGGCTGTCATTCCAGCGTAGTCAATGGCTGCCCGAGTGGCCGAACCCCCCAGCACCGCGCTGGGTTTCGTCGAATGTATCGACCAGTTCGAAGTGCGCTTGAACCACTGGTACCAACACCAGTTGCGCGATGCGTTCGCCGATGGCGATGTTGAAGGCCGTCTGGCCGCGGTTCCAGCACGACACCATCAGTTCGCCCTGGTAGTCGGAGTCGATCAGGCCCACCAGGTTGCCCAGCACGATGCCGTGTTTGTGGCCCAGGCCGGAGCGCGGCAGGATCAGCGCAGCCAGGCCCGGGTCGCCGACGTAGATGGACAGGCCGGTGGGAATGAGGATGGTCTGGCCCGGCTCCAGGACGGTGTCTTCCTTGAGCATGGCACGCAGGTCCAGGCCGGCGGAGCCTGGGGTGGCGTACTGGGGCAGGGGGAATTCGCTGCCGATGCGGGGGTCGAGGATCTTGGCTTGCAAAGCGTGCATGGTTAAACCTGGTCTAGCCGTTGGGCGATAAAGGAAACGATCTGGCGGGCGATCTTGCCCTTGCTGGTCTGGGTGAACACCGTGGTGTTGAGCCCGCGGTCAATCAGGCTGACCGCATTTTCCTCGCTGTTGAAGCCGATGCTGGGGTTGGCCACGTCATTGGCGACAATCAGGTCGAGGTTCTTGTCCTTGAGTTTGCGTGCCGCGTAATCGAGCAGGTGCTCGGTCTCGGCGGCGAAGCCGACGCTGAACGGGCGGTCGGGACGCGTGGCGATAGTGGCCAGGATGTCCGGGTTGCGCACCATTTGCAGGAGAAGGCCGTCGCCGTTTGTAGGGTCTTTCTTCAGTTTCTGTGGGGCGACGACTTCCGGACGGTAGTCGGCCACGGCGGCCGAAGCAATGAACACGTCACAGGGGGTCGCGGCCTCGCAGGCGGCCAGCATGTCGCGGGCACTGACCACATCAATGCGCTGCACGCGGTCTGGCGTGGGCAGATGCACCGGGCCACTGATCAGGGTCACGCGGGCGCCGGCTTCCACCGCGGCTTCCGCCAGGGCAAAGCCCATTTTCCCGGAGCTGTGGTTGGTGATGTAGCGCACCGGGTCGATGTTTTCCTGGGTCGGGCCGGCGGTGATCACCACGTGCTTGCCGGTCAGCGACTGGCGCTGGAAGCAGTCGGCGGCGCATTGGGCCAGCTCGGTGGCCTCCAGCATGCGGCCCAGGCCGATGTCACCGCAGGCCTGGCTGCCGGCTGCGGGGCCGAACACCTTCATGTCGCGGCTTTGCAGCAGGTGCAGGTTGGCCTGGGTGGCCGGGTCGCGCCACATGGCCTGGTTCATGGCCGGGGCCAGCGCCACGGTGGCATCCGTGGCCAGCACCAGGGTGGTCAGCAGGTCGTTGGCCAAGCCCTGGGCCAGGCGCGCGATCAGGTCGGCGGTAGCCGGGGCGATCAGCACCAGGTCGGCCCACTTGGCCAGCTCGATATGGCCCATGGCGGCTTCGGCGGCCGGGTCCAGCAGGTCCAGGTGCACAGGGTGGCCCGACAGAGCCTGCATGGTCAGCGGGGTGATGAATTCAGCGCCGCCGCGGGTCATGACCACGCGCACTTCGGCGCCCTGGTCCAGAAGCCTGCGAACCAGCTCGGCGCTCTTGTAGGCGGCGATGCCGCCGCCGACGCCCAGAACGATGCGTTTTCGATACAGCCGCTGCATAGGCCTGCCTTCAGATCCAGTGATGACGCTCGGTGATGGCACCTCCCCGGGCCGGCTCACCGTGCAAAAAAGATGGGCTAAGATAGCACAGCGCTCATTGGGGAGCAGCGAGCACACTGGCAGGGAGCCGCTATGAGTATTCAAAATTGGCCGGTAGCCGAACGGCCTCGGGAAAAGCTGTTGAGGCAAGGTGCGGCAAGCCTTTCGGATGCGGAGTTGCTGGCCATTTTTCTGCGCACGGGGGTTCCTGGCAAGTCGGCCGTGGATCTGGCGCGCGAACTGATCAGCCGCTTTGGTAGTTTGCGCGAGCTGGTTGCGGCGGACCAAGCCGCTTTCAGTGAGCAGGCGGGGTTAGGTCCGGCAAAATTCGCTCAATTGCAGGCGGTGATGGAGATGGGGCGTCGTCACCTGGCGGAGCAGTTGTACAAGGAGCCTTCCCTGGAGAGTCCAGGCGCCGTGCGTGATTATCTCAAGGCGGTCCTGCGTCATGAGGCTCGTGAGGTGTTTGGGTGCTTGTTTCTGGACACCAAGCATCGTCCGCTGGGATTCGAGATTCTTTTTCAAGGCTCGATCGACAGCGCGAGCGTCTATCCCAGGGAAGTGATCAAGCGCGCATTGGCCCGCAACGCGGCGGCGTTGATTCTTGCCCATAACCACCCTTCCGGAAACCCGCATCCCAGCCAGGCGGACCGGGTACTTACCAAGCGGCTCAAGGAGTCGCTGGAATACGTTGAGGTGCGCGTGCTGGACCACTTTATCGTGGGGGAGGGGGAGCCATTGTCGATGGTGGAATATGGATGGCTCTGACCTGATTCAAGTCGGGTCGTCATGCCGCGATAGGCACGGCACCTGCCGCAGTCGCAAAGCTGCGCTGCGGCGGGTGATTACCAGTCTTCCGGGCGTTCAGCGTGCTGATGCAGGATTCGATAGATCAGCAACTTATTGCCTTTGACCGTGTAAACCGCACGGTAAGGGTATTTCGAAAAGATCAACTCCCTGCAATCGGGAATATCAGAAGGCCTGCCAAGCTGCGGGAAGGCGTCCAGGGTGCTGAGTGCTTCCAGTACGCTGAAAGCGACTGCTTCCGCTCTTTCATTGCCAATCAAGCGAGCGTAATGCTCGAAAATTCCGTCGAGGTCACTTTCCGCTTTGCTGGTCAATGCGATTTTTGGCACGCGCTTCCCACTTAGCCTTCACGGCATCCAATTCGATTAGGTTGCCTGCTTCAGCATCGGCGATACCTTCAGCCACTGCGCGAAAATGCCAGGACTCTGTCTCGATATATCGCTCCAATGCCCGTTTCAGGTGGTATTGGCGGTCCCGGTCGGTCGCCTCGGCTAATTGATCGAGCTGGCTGATCAGCTCGGATTCCACTCGGAAAGACAGGACAGGTGAGGCCATGGTAGCACTCCAGATCGTTGCGTATACGTTGTCTACAATGTAGACAGTAGGCATTGATGTCCAGGGTGTCAACCGTTGCTGGCCATTTCAGAAAAAGGCATTGAACTCATCTCAAGCAGCACCTGCCGTCACCTCGAACTGCCCCACCAACTGCTGCAACTTGCTCGCATTGTGTTTCACCCGCTCGGCGCTGTTCTGCAACACCACCACGGTCTGGCGCATGTCGCCGCTGGCCTGGTCGACCTGTTTGATGGTCTGCCCGCAGTCCAGGCTCTTTTCGTTCAGCTGCTGGATGATGCCGAACAGGTTGTCCACCGCTTCATGCAACTGCACATTCTCCGAGGAGGCGCTTTCGGCCAGGCGCAGGCTTTCGTCGACGTTCTGCACGCCGCCCTCCATGAAGGCCACGGCGTTGCGGGTCTCGCTTTGCAGGCCTTCGACCATGGTGCGGATCTGCGCGGCGGCCTGGGCAGTGCGGCTGGCCAGAGTGCGGACTTCGTCGGCGACCACGGCGAAGCCGCGGCCGTTCTCCCCGGCGCGGGCGGCTTCGATGGCGGCATTCAGGGCCAGCAGGTTGGTCTGGTTGGTGATGTCGGTGATCAGCCCGGTAAAGGTGCCAATCTCGCTCATGCGCTTGTCCAGTTCCTGCACGCTGGTGGCCGAGCGCTGCACCACGTCGCGGATTGACTGGGTGCCGGCCTGCACCGAGGCAAATTGTTCCTGGGCGCGCAGGACGACTTCGTCCATGGCTTGCTTCATTTGCTCGGCGGTCAGGGAGGCTTGCTGGATCTCGCCAAGCTGGCCCTCGACGATGATCATCATGCGGTGGATGGCCTGCGCCACATCGTTGGAGGTCTGGCCAGCGATGCGGCTTTTGCCCAGCATCATTTCGTTGGTCTGCCCCACCGAGTGGGAGGCGGCGATGACCTGGCCGACCACCGCGTCGAGGTTGTCAATGAAGCTGTTGATCCAGCGGCTCATGTCCCCGGTTTCATCATTGGCCATGGTCGCGGTGTCCAGGCGCTGGCGCAGGTTGCCTTCGCCCTCGGCGATGGTGCGGATCACGTCGGTCATGGCTTCCAGTCGGGCGGCCAGGCGCTTGGGCCCCAGGGCGCTGAACAGCAGGCCGGCGATGAGGATGCTGAACACCTGGATGAGGTCGATGAAGGTCTGGTCCAGGCCGCTGTAATGCTGCACGCCGAAGTTGCAGGCGAACAGCCCGGCCATGGTCACCAGGTAGGGCTTCATCAACCCGTGGGTCAGGGAGCGGCGGCGGTAGACCTCTTCCAGGTCGGCCTCGCACATCATGCCCCAGCGGTCCGGGGAGCCCGGTAATTGAAAGGTCACGCCCTTGCCGACCACCGGAATGTGGCGGTAATCGGAGTAGCCGGGGTAGGTGACGAACAGGTTGCTGCCCGCACGCATGGTTTCGCGGATGCCAGGGTGCAGTTGCCCGGTGGCCGGGTCGGTGAAGCGCAGCTCGAGTTCGGTATGGCGCTGCACGCGGACCACACCGAAGGCGGTGTTGACCCCGCCCTTGAGGTTGTCGCCGTGGGTGAAGGCGTTGTCCTCGAAGCGTGAGCGCGAAAGGGCGGTGCCAGGGGCCACCGCGGCGTCGAACCGCGATTGGGCCATGAACAGGTAGTTGTCCCCCGATTCCGGGAAGATGTGCCCGGCTTCGCGCTGAATCAGGTCGCCCAGCACGTCATTGGGTACACGACCGCACAGGCAGCCGTGGGGTTTGCCATCATGCGTGAGCGGCTGGTAGAACATCAGCGTCACTTCATCGTGGAAGCGCGACGTGGAAGGGCCGATCTGCAGCGTCAGCGGGTCAACGTACGGGCCGTGCAGGAAAGGGGCTTTCAGACCTTCCTTGAGTGCCGCCGGATTCACTTGGCGGCCCTGCGCGGCGCCGTTGAAGGTGCTGGCCAGCAACTGGCCTTGCGGGTCGACCACGAACAACTCGGAAAAGCAGGGAGCCTGGCGCAGCTTGTCAGCCAGCAGCCCGGCATCCAGGCCACCGGCTTCACGCGCCAGGATGGCCGCCAGTTCCGCCAGGTGCTGCCATTGCTCATTGGCCCAGGCATGCAGCAGCTTGACCCGGGTATCGGCGATGGCCTCGAAAGTCTTCTCCAGGGTAGGCGCGGCATGCCGGTTCCAGTGGCAGGCCCAGCGCATGGCCAGCTTGCCGGTCTTGCCGAACCAGGGCAGCCAGCGGCGTTCGGCGGGGGAGAGCTGCATCGAGTCGCTACGCAGGGGCATTGGCCATTCCTTACTTTGACTACAAAGGATGAGTCAGTAGTAGCAATTTGCCTGCCATGACGTTCACGGGTATTTCGACGGCGTTTATGGACGATCGTAGCGGTTTTTTCGCCCCTGAAACGTGCAGGGCCGCGATGCGGCCCTGACTTGGTGCAGTTGCAAGGCGGTTATTGGCCCACTGTGACCTTCGAGAAGTCCTGCCGCCCGAATGGGCTCACCTGGTAGCCCTTGACGTTGTCACGGGCGAGCACGGCGGCGGTAGGGTGCGCCAGCGGCACCCACAGGGCCTGCTCCTGAATTTGCTGCTGGGCCTGCAGGTATAGCCTGCTGCGTACCCCTTGGTCGCCAGTGGTCTTGCCGGCAGTGATCAGCTTGTCCAGCGCCGGGTCGCAGTAGCGGGCGAAGTTGGTGCCTGACTGCACGGCCGCGCAGGAAAATTGCGCGGTCAGGAAGTTGTCCGGGTCGCCGTTGTCGCCAGCCCAGCCCATGAACAGCAGATCGTGCTCACCGGCCTTGGCGCGACGAATCAGCTCGCCCCACTCGATCACGCGGATCTCGGCCTTGATGCCCACCTTGCCCAGGTCCGCCTGGAGCATCTGTGCACCCAGGCTGGGGTTGGGGTTGAGCAGGCTGCCGGACGGGCGGGTCCAGATAGTGGTGCTGAAACCGTCTTTCAGGCCTGCCTTGGCCAACAGTTCGCGCGCCTTGGCCGGGTCGTAGTTGTAGCCAGGCAGGTCCTTGGCGTAGCTCCAGGTGTTGGGCGGGTAGGGGCCGTTGGCGGCCACCGCGGTGCCTTCGAACACTGCCTTGAGGTAGCTGGCCTTGTCGAACGCCAGGTTGATGGCTTGGCGCACCTGAGGCTTGTCCAGCGGCGGGTGCTGGCTGTTGATGGCCACGAAGGCGGTCATGAACGCTGGCGTCTTGATCACCTGCAGCGAACTGTCCTTGCTGGCTTCATCCACATCCAGCGGCTTGGGAGACAGGGCTATCTGGCATTCGTTGCGCTTGAGTTTCTGCAAGCGCACGGTGGTGTCGCCGGTGATGGCGAACAGCAATGGGTCCACCGCAGGCTTGCCGCGGAAGTAGGTGGGGTTGGCGCGGTAGCGCACCACGGCGTCTTTCTGGAAACGGCCGAAGACGAAGGGGCCGGTGCCGATGGGTTGGCTGTTGAGCTTGTCCTGGGTGTTGGCGCGCAGCAACTGGTCAGCGTATTCGGCGGAGTAGATCGAGGCGAAGCCCATGGTCAGGGTGGCCAGAAAGGTGGAGTCGGCATGGGCCAGGGTGAAGCGCACGGTCAGTGGGTCCACGGCCTCGACTTTCTTGATCAGGCTGGGCAGTTGCATGGACTGGGCGTGGGGAAAGCCGCTCTGGGCAATCTTGTGCCAGGGGTTGTCCTCATCCAGCATGCGTCGGAAGCTGAACACCACATCGTCGGCCGTCAGGTCGCGGCTGGGGTTGAAGTATTCGGTCTTGTGGAATTTCACCCCGGGGTGCAGCTTGAACTCGTAGGTCAGGCCGTCGGCTGACAACGTCCAGCTGTCGGCCAGGCTCGGCACCACCTTGGCCTTGGCGGTATCGTAGTCCACCAGGGTGTTCATCAGCACATCGGCGGAAGCGTTGGTGGTGGTCAGCGAATTGTATTGCACCACGTCGAAACCTTCGGGGCTGGCTTCGGTGCACACGGTCAACGGTGCCGCCTGGGCCAGCAACGGGGTGAAGAGAGGAGCGAGCAGCAGCGGCAAAGTCGCTAGACGCATGGGTGAGTTCCTTGGCTGATTGATGGCCCATCTGCCAGTGCAGTCTGGATAAAGTTCCTACCCTAGAGATCCGCGGGGCAATTGACTATCCAAATTTTCGCCGATGGCACGACGAGCGGTCGCCCGCCAGCGCACCCCGTAACGGCGGCCTTTGGGCCTGCGGAACGGCGGCGGATGAAAATTGAAAGTGAGGTCATGGTTGTTGCCCGCAGGTCTTTCTGGTATAAAGCAGCGCTCTTTTCTAGGGGCCCGGATCCTTCGCCTGCGAGCGAGGCTGGTAAGACCCCTGAAGAAACGCGGCGCCTGGCGCCAAGACTGAGAGATAAGCGGCCAACCCATGCCGGGTTGGGCATGTGGTTTTAGAGGGCTGAGGCATGTCGAGAGTCTGTCAAGTTACCGGTAAGGGTCCGGTAACCGGGAATAACATTTCCCACGCAAACAACAAAACCCGTCGTCGTTTCCTGCCGAACCTGCAGCATCACCGCTTCTGGGTCGAGTCCGAGAAGCGTTTCGTGCGTCTGCGCGTATCCGCCAAAGGCATGCGTATCATCGACAAGCGTGGCATTGATGTCGTGCTGGCCGAAATCCGCGCTGCTGGCGCCAAGGTCTAAGGGAGCAAAATCATGCGTGAATTGATTCGTTTGATTTCGAGTGCCGGTACTGGTCACTTCTACACTACCGACAAGAACAAGCGCACCACCCCGGACAAAATCGAGATCAAGAAATATGATCCGGTTGTTCGCAAGCACGTGATCTACAAGGAAGGCAAAATCAAGTAATTGATTTTCGCCCGACAAAAAAAGGCCCGTATCTCACGATACGGGCCTTTTTTTTGCTCAGCGTTGGGTCAGCCGAACGTGAATGCCTCGATGGTGCCGGTGGCGTTGGCGACGATATGGACGCGGTTCAGGTCATATTCCCTGGTCGACATTTCGTTTGGGCCGACGACACGAGCACGCTCGGTCAGTTGGGTGATCTGGGCTTTTACGCCGGGCTCATACTGAGTACCGACCAGGTGAGCGATTGCAGCGATTACTTGATCATTGGTCATGATTAAACGTTCCTTGTAAGGGTGATTGTCCGAAGTGGACAGCCCGATGATGTCGGATCCGACCCACACCTATTCAGCAGGTATCTCTCCCCGTGGCAGCGGTCGCTGGCCGCGTCCAAGCAACACCTGGTCTGCGAAGCGGCAGCCTGAAGGCACAGGGCAAGGCGCCGTCAAATCTATACATGAGAATGATTATAATTTAGATTGTTGGGAATCCGGCCTTAAGCGGCCCAGTTATATGGTTATAAGTTATTAATAAATAGCTTCTTATTCCTTAACGGATATATGACCGACCCTTATACTGAACCCCACGCAAAATGATGCAGGAGGCGTATTCCATGCGCAGTGAATCGATCCGCTATCTGATAGTCCCAGGCTGGCAGGGCTCGCCCGAGGACCATTGGCAAACACATTGGCAGAACAGCCTGCCCAACAGTGCGCGGGTCGAGCAACTGGACTGGTTCGCCCCTCAGCGCGAGGCCTGGGTCGGTGCGCTGGAACAAGCGGTCAACGCTGATGACACGCCCGCCATCCTGATCGCCCATAGCCTGGGCTGTGTGACCGTGGCCCACTGGGCTGAGCACGCGCCACTGGCATCGCTACGCAAGGTGCGTGGAGCGCTGCTGGTGGCCCCTGCCGATGTCGAGCGGCCGGCCTGCTCGCCCGCATTGCGCAATTTCGCACCTGTCCCGCGTCACCTGTTGCCTTTTCCCAGCCAGATCGTCAGTTCCGACAACGACCCGGCCGTCAGTGCCCCGCGTGCTCTGGAAATGGCCCGCGACTGGGGTAGCGAGGCCGGCCTCATCACCGGCGCCGGGCATATCAACGTCAAGTCCGGCCACCAGCGCTGGGAGCAGGGTTTCGCTTATCTGTACCGCTTGCAGGGTCGTATCGAGCAGCACGCCTTGCGTCGCGCATAAGGTTTTTTTCATGAGCCAGTCTGAACAATTCGGTCCGCCGTTGCTGACCTTTCCCGAAGCCGACAAGAGCCCGCTGAGCATCCGTGCCAAGGCGCTGGTATTCGTCGACCCGCGTTCCCGCCAATTGCGCGAGGACATGGAGCGGTTGGCCAGCCGTGCCTTACCGGTACTGATACGCGGCGAGACCGGCACCGGCAAGGAGTTGCTGGCGCGGCACATTCACCGTGCCAGCGACCGCGGCGGCCTGTTCGTGTCGGTCAATTGCGGGGCCATCAGCCCTACCTACGCTGATGCCGAGCTGTTCGGCCACACGGCGGGCGCCTACAGTGGTTCGGTCAGCAGCCGGGCCGGCTGGTTCGGTTCGGCCAACGGTGGCACCCTTTACCTGGATGAAATAGGTGACCTGCCGTTACCCATCCAGACCAAATTGCTGGCGGCGCTGGAAAACCATGAAGTGACCCGTGTGGGCGCGCAGCAGCCCAGCCCCGTGGATGTGCGCCTGGTGGCCGCGACCAGCATCGACCTGGCCCAGGCGGTAGCGGCGGGCAAGTTCAACGAGCGCCTGTTTCATTACCTCAGCGAGGGCCAGCTGGAGCTGCCTGCGTTGCGTGAACGGCCGGGCGATATCCTGTCGTTGGCCGAATATTTCGTCGGCATCTACAGCGTACGCCTGAACCTGCCCGTTCCGCTGATCAGCGAAAGTGCGCAGCTGGTTCTGGAGCGTCATGTCTGGCAGGGCAATACCCGGGAGCTTGAAAATGTCATCCATTTCGCGCTGCTGGTCAGCAGTGGTGATGAGATCCTGCCGGAACACTTGAACCTGCCGGCTATCGTCGACCCCCTGGCGGATATTGAACGCCAGATCCAGCTGCTGCTTGGCGAAGGCTCTGGCTCAAGCCTTCAGGGGCTGAAGGCGCTTGTGGAACGGACGGCGTTGCGCCTGGCGCAACACAAGGGCTGAGGCATGCATGAGGCGCGGACATGGCCATTGGCCGGAAAATGTTGAAAAGGGCATAAGCAGCGAAATAAAAGATATTGTCTTGGCATAAAGAATGTCGGTATCGTCCGCCTCCAAGCCAGCCAATCAAGCCGCTGGCACCTTATTGATCAAGGACATTGCATGAAAAAGGCTCTGCTGTTCACTGCCCTGGCCGCCGCCCTGACCATGGGTGTTGCCAACGCCAACGAGAAACTGGTGGTCGCTGCCACCCCGGTACCGCATGCCGAGATCCTGGAGCTGGTCAAGCCAACCCTGGCCAAGGAAGGCGTGGACCTGGAGATCAAGGTATTCACCGACTACGTGCAGCCCAACGTGCAGGTTGACCAGAAGCGTCTGGACGCCAACTACTTCCAGACCCTGCCATACCTGCAAAACTTCAACGACGGCAAGGGTACCCACCTGGTGACCGTGGTCGGCGTGCATGTTGAACCCTTCGGTGGCTACTCGAAAAAGATCAAGTCGCTGTCTGAGCTGAAGGACGGCGCCACCGTTGCCATTCCGAACGAAGGCAGCAACAGCGGCCGTGCACTGATCCTGCTGCAGAAAGCCGGCCTGATCACCCTGAAAGATCCGAAGAACGCCCTGGCTACCCCGAAAGACATCGCCGAGAACCCCAAGCATCTGAAGTTCAAGGAGCTGGAATCGGCCATGCTGCCACGCGCCCTGGACCAGGTTGACCTGGACATGATCAACACCAACTACGCCCTGGACGCCGGCCTGAACCCGGCCAAGGATGCTCTGGTGATCGAAGGCGCCGATTCGCCATACGTGAACTACCTGGTTGCCCGCCCGGACAACAAGGACAGCGACGCCATCAAGAAACTGGCCGCTGCCCTGACCAGCCCGGAAGTGAAGGAATTCATCGCCAAGAAGTACAACGGCGCGGTGTTGCCTGCGTTCTGATTCAGGCTGAAACAAAAACGCCGACGGCTTGCACAGCGTCGGCGTTTTTTATTGCCTGCTGATCAGCGCGGGGCTGCTACGGCGCGGCGCAACGCGGCCAGCAGCTTGATGAAATCCTGAGGGGCAGGCGGGGTCGACGTTTTGTTGGTCATCATGGGGCTTCCTTGGCGGTAGGCAGGTTGGGGGTTTCGAGTACGAACGTGCAGAAAAGATCCATCCTGCCTGCAAAACAGATGTTGGCGTTCGAGCGGGGTGCCCTGCCCGGAAGCAGCTACCCCAGGCCGCAATCGTGCCGCCAAAATCTCCGATCATCTCTGTATATTCGATGAACCCTGAGCTACGATCACAGTCGCATCAATTCTGGGCTGGGATACGCACGCAAAGGAGCCTGCATGGCGGTTGTTCGGTTGAGGTTCGTGGGGGGGCTGTGCCTGGCGGCAGCGCTGGCCGGTTGTGGTCAGGATAAACAACCTGAACCCGAGCGCCCGCGGGTGCGGGTGCAGGCTGTGCAGGCGCTGGATTTCGCGCCGCCGGTAAGCCTCACCGGGGATATCCAGGCGCGGGTGCAAACCCAGTTGTCGTTCCGCGTGGGCGGCAAGATCATCAAGCGCATGGTCGATGTGGGTGACCGTGTCAGCGCCCGCCAGGTGCTGGCCCAGCTCGACCCCAAAGACCTGCAGACCAATGTCGACTCCGCCAAGGCCGCCGTGTTCGCCGAGCAGGCGCGGGTCACCCAGACCCAGGCCGCCTTCGTGCGCCAGCAAAAGCTGCTACCCAAGGGCTACACCAGCCAGAGTGAATACGACTCCGCCCAGGCCGCGCTGCGCAGCAGCCAAAGCGCCCTGGCCGCCGCCAACGCGCAATTGGCCAGTGCCCGCGAGCAATTGAGCTATACCGACCTGGTGGCGGATGCGCCAGGCATCATCACCGCCCGCCAGGCCGAAGTAGGGCAGGTGGTGCAGGCCACTGTGCCGATCTTCAGCCTGGCCCGCGACGGCGAGCGTGACGCGGTGTTCAACGTCTATGAATCACTGTTCGTGCAGCCGCCTACCGAACAGCCGGTGCCCGTGAGCCTGGTGGAAGACCCACGTGTGCAAACCCGCGGCAAGGTCCGTGAAGTCACCCCGGCCGTGTCGGCGCAGACCGGTACCTTGCAGGTCAAGGTAGCCCTGGATAGCCTGCCCACTGGCATGACCCTTGGCTCCGTGGTCAGCGGTACCCTGACCGGGCCGGCGCGCCCCAGTGTCGAGCTGCCCTGGTCAGCGCTGACCAAGGACGGTAGCGACCCTGCCGTGTGGGTGGTGGATGACCAGGGCAAGGCTAACCTGCACAAGGTCAGCGTCAGCCGCTACCTGACCGGCAAGGTAGTGGTCGCCGACGGCTTGCACGACGGCGAGAAAGTAGTGGTGGCGGGCGGCCAATTGCTGCACCCGGACATGCAGGTGGAAATCGCCGAGCAGGAACATGCCGAGGACAAGCCATGAAGCACGTGACCGCACTGGCCTGCCTGGGTGTCCTGCTGGCGGGCTGCTCCAGGGAGGAAGCGCCGCCAGAACCGGTGCGCCCGGTATTGTCGGTTCAGGTCAGCCCACTGGACGTAGCGCAACTGGGCCGTTTCGCCGGTACCATCCAGGCCCGCTATGAAAGCACCCTTGGCTTCCGGGTATCGGGCCGCATTGCCCGTCGGGCCGTGGACGTGGGCAGCGAAGTAAAAGCTGGTGACCTGCTGGCTACGCTGGACCCTACCGACCTGCAGAACCAGGTGCGCTCCAGCCAGGGTGACCTGGCGCGGATTCAGGCCCAGTGGATCAATGCCCAGGCCGATGCTCGCCGCCAGCAGGAGCTGTTCGACCGCGGCGTCGGCGCCCAGGCGCAACTGGACGTGGCCCAGACCAACCTCAAGACCACCCGCGCCTCGCTGGACCAGGCCAAGGCCTCGGTCAGCCAGGCCAAGGACCAGCTCAACTACAGCGAACTGCGCGTGGACCACGACGCCGTGGTCACCCACTGGAACGTCGAAGCAGGCCAGGTGGTCAGCGCCGGTCAGGAAGTGGTGACCCTGGCGCGCCCGGACATCAAGGAGGCGGTCATCGATCTGCCTTCATCGCTGGCGGAAAACCTGCCCCGCGACGTTCGTTTCAAAGTGGCTGACCAACTGGAGCCGAGCATCAATACCACGGCCACCGTGCGCGAACTCGAACCCCAGGCCGACAGCGCCACCCGCACCCGCCGTGCGCGCCTGACCCTGGCTGAAACCCCGGCGGCCTTGCGCTTGGGCACCGCCATCAGCGTTACCCTGAGCACGGCCATCGAACCCAGGGTGGAATTGCCCCTCAGCGCTATTCAGGAAGTCGAAGGCAAATCTCGTATCTGGGTGATCGACCTGCAGAATCAGACCGTCGCCCCCCGTGACGTGCAGGTGTTGAGCCGCGCCGAGGGCCGTGTAGTGATCAGCGCCGGGGTCAAGGCCGGCGAGCGGGTGGTCAGCGCCGGCGTCAACAGCCTCAAGCCGGGGCAGAAGGTCAAAGTGGACGAGGGCAGTACGCGATGAAAGGAAGCTTCAACCTGTCCGACTGGGCGCTCAAGCACCAGTCCTTCGTCTGGTACCTGATGTTCGTGGCGTTGCTGATGGGGGTATTTTCCTACCTCAACCTGGGCCGCGAGGAAGACCCCAGTTTCACCATCAAGACCATGGTCATCCAGACCCGCTGGCCGGGCGCAACCCAGGACGAAACCCTGCTGCAGGTCACCGACCGCATCGAGAAGAAGCTCGAAGAGCTGGATTCGCTGGATTACGTGAAGAGTTACACCCGGCCCGGTGAGTCGACCGTGTTCGTGTACCTGCGCGACACCACCAACGGCAAGGCCATTCCGCAGATCTGGTACCAGGTACGCAAGAAGATCGACGACATTCGCAGCAGCTTTCCCCAGGGTATCCAGGGGCCGGCGTTCAACGATGAATTCGGTGACGTGTTCGGTTCCATCTACGCCTTTACCGCCGATGGCCTGAGCATGCGCCAGCTGCGCGACTACGTGGAGCAGGCCCGGGCCGAGATCCGCCAGGTGCCGGGGCTGGGCAAGATCCAATTGATCGGCCAGCAGGACGAGGTGCTCTACCTCAATTTCTCGACCCGCAAGCTGGCCGCCCTGGGTATCGACCAGCGCCAAGTGGTAGAGGCCTTGCAGAGCCAGAACGCCGTGACCCCCGCCGGGGTCATCGAAGCCGGGCCCGAGCGCATTTCGGTGCGCACCAGCGGCCAGTTCGCTTCCGAGAAAGACCTGGCGGCGGTGAACCTGCGGCTCAATGACCGGTTCTATCGTCTGGCCGATGTGGCTGATATTCAGCGCGGCTACAGCGACCCGCCCACGCCCATGTTCCGCTACAACGGCCAGCCGGCCATTGGCCTTGCCATCGCCATGCGTGACGGCGGCAACATCCAGACCTTCGGCAAGGCGCTGCACCAGCGCATCACCGAGATCACCGCCGACCTGCCGGTGGGTGTCGGCATCCACAATGTCTCCGACCAGGCTCAGGTGGTGGAAGAGGCCGTGGGCGGCTTCACCAGCGCGTTGTTCGAGGCCGTTATCATCGTGCTGGTGGTGAGCTTCATCAGCCTGGGCGTGCGTGCCGGGCTGGTGGTGGCGTGTTCCATTCCGCTGGTGCTGGCCATGGTCTTCGTGTTCATGGAGTACAGCGGCATCACCATGCAACGGATCTCCCTGGGTGCCCTGATCATCGCCCTGGGCTTGCTGGTGGACGATGCCATGATCACCGTGGAGATGATGGTCACGCGCCTTGAGAAAGGCGAGACCAAGGAGCAGGCCGCCACCTTCGCCTATACCTCCACTGCGTTCCCGATGCTCACCGGTACCCTGGTGACCGTAGCCGGTTTCGTGCCCATCGGCCTCAATGCAAGCTCCGCGGGTGAGTACACCTTTACCCTGTTCGCCGTGATTGCCGTGGCCATGCTGGTGTCCTGGGGCGTGGCGGTGCTGTTCGCGCCAGTGCTGGGTGTGCATATCCTCAGCACCAACGTGAAGCCGCACTCCGATGAGCCCGGGCGCATCGGCCGGGCCTTAAACGGCGGGCTGCTGTGGGCCATGCGCCATCGCTGGCTGACGATCCTGATCACCGTGGGGCTGTTCCTGCTGGCGGTGTTCTGCATGCGCTTTGTGCAGAACCAGTTCTTTCCGTCTTCCGACCGGCCCGAAGTGCTGCTGGAACTCAACCTGCCGCAGAACGCTTCGATCAACGAAACCCGCAAGGCCGTCGACAAGCTGGAAGCCACGCTCAAGGACGACCCGGACATCGCGCGCTGGAGTACTTACATCGGCCAGGGCGCCATCCGTTTCTACCTGCCCCTGGACCAGCAACTGGAAAACCCTTACTACGCCCAGTTGGTGATCGTCAGCAAGAGCCTGGAGCAGCGCGCCGCATTGATGGACCGGCTGCGCAAGCGTCTGCGCGAAGATTTCGTCGGCATCGGCAGCTACGTGCAAACCCTGGAAATGGGCCCGCCAGTGGGGCGGCCGATCCAGTACCGGGTCAGCGGCAAGGACATCGACCAGGTGCGCAAGCACGCCATCGACCTGGCCACCCTGCTGGACCAGAACCCGCATATCGGCGAAATCATTTATGACTGGAACGAGCCGGGCAAGGTGCTGCGTATCGACATCGCCCAGGACAAGGCCCGGCAGTTGGGGCTGTCTTCCGAAGACGTGGCCAAGCTGATGAACAGCATCGTCAGTGGTACGGCGGTGACCCAGGTGAATGATGATATCTACCTGATCAACGTGGTGGGCCGGGCGGAGAACGTCGAGCGCGACTCGCCGGAAACCCTGCAGAACCTGCAGATCGTTACCCCCAGTGGGGTCTCCATTCCACTGCTGGCCTTCGCCACGGTGCGTTACGAGCTGGAACAGCCGCTGGTGTGGCGGCGTGATCGCCTGCCCACCATCACCATCAAAGCCGCGGTGCGCGACCAGATCCAGCCCACCGACCTGGTTACCCAGCTCAAGCCGACCATCGAGAAGTTCGCCAGCAGCCTGCCCACCGGTTTCAAGGTGGCCACCGGTGGTACCGTGGAAGAAAGTGGCAAGGCCCAGGGCCCCATCGCGCGGGTGGTGCCGTTGATGGTGTTCTTGATGGCGACCTTCCTGATGATCCAGCTGCACAGTGTGCAAAAGATGTTCCTGGTGGCCAGCGTCGCGCCGCTGGGGTTGATCGGCGTAGTGGTGGCGCTGGTGCCGACGGGCACGCCCATGGGCTTTGTGGCGATACTGGGGATATTGGCGCTGATCGGCATCATCATCCGCAACTCGGTGATCCTGGTGACCCAGATCGACGCCTTCGAGCGGGACGGGTATGAGCCATGGGACGCCGTGGTGGAAGCCACCCAGCACCGTCGCAGGCCAATCCTGCTGACGGCCGCGGCCGCCAGCCTGGGCATGATCCCCATCGCCCGTGAAGTGTTCTGGGGTCCCATGGCCTACGCCATGATCGGCGGCATCATCAGCGCCACGCTGCTGACCCTGCTGTTTCTGCCGGCGCTTTATGTGGCCTGGTACAAGATCAAGGAACCGCGCAAGACCTGATTACGCGGCGAGGCGCAGGCTTACGCCTTGCGCCAGACGCTCGCCAACCAAGGCTGCTGTTCACGCGGCAGCCCTGCCGGGCGGTAGTAGTGCTCAAGCTCCGTGAAGCCCGCCTCTGCCAGTACCCGCCGCCAGTTCTCCAGGTCGTGGTAGGCACCGTAACGGGGGCCGTTCCAGCCTTCCTGGTTCTCGCCCCGGGGGTTGGAGCTGAACAACACGCCGCCAGGCTTGAGCGTGGCATGCAGTTGGCGCAGTACCCGGGGAAGTTCCTGGGTCGGAATGTGAAACAGCACGGCATTGGCGAAAATACCGTCGAACTGGCCGGCGGGCAGGTCCAGCGCCAGGAAGTTCTGCTGCCACACCTCGCAACCGCTGTCGGCTCGCGCCATTTCGGCGAAGCGTTCGCTGCCGTCCAGCCCCGTGGCCGTGTGGCCCAGCGCAGTGAAGGTGCGCAGGTCGCGGCCCGGGCCGCAGCCGAAGTCGAGTATCCGCGCGGGTGCCGGCACCTGGATATGCCGCAGCAAGGCCTCGATGTTCTGGCTCACATCGTGGTCGCGTGTGCCTTCGCGGAAGCGCTCGGCGGTCTGGTTGTAGTTGCCCAGCGTAGTCTCGGTGATCTGCTGCAGGGCCTTGGGGTCGAGGGTCATCGCGGTTCGCCAACTGATGGTCTTGCCGCGATGATACCTCAGCGCTTGTTCAACACCTTGGCCAGCCGATCACCGCCAAACTGAATGAACGCCACCAGCACCACCAGCAGCACGATCAC